>NZ_CP120368.1:2977500-3277500 GCF_029892045.1 Sinorhizobium numidicum | reverse complement strand
GATCTCCTTGGCGTAGGGGCCGGTGACCGCGCTCATCGCATCGAAGACCACGCGGAAGCCTCCGGCGAGGTGCTTGCGGATCGCTGCGAAATCGAACAGGCTTTCCATGAGTTCGGCGTAGTCGGCGACCGGATCGATCACGGTAACCGTCATGTCCTCGACCTGCTGGGTGCCTTCAGAGTCCAAATTGATATCGCCGACGTCGGCGATCTTGTAGCTGTCGATAACTTTGCTGCGGGCGAAGATCGCGTCCGTGACCTTTTCCGGCGCCGGCCCCCCATTGCCGACATTGTACTTGATGCCGAAGTCTTCGGTCGGGCCGCCGGGATTGTGGCTCGCCGAGAGAACGATGCCGCCGAACGCCTTGTATTTGCGGATGATGTTGGAGGCAGCAGGCGTCGACAGGATACCGCCGCGACCGACGAGCACGCGGCCGAAACCGTTCGCCGCAGCCATCTTGACGGCCTTCTGAATGACTTCACGGTTGTAGTAGCGGCCGTCGCCGCCGATCACCAGCGTCTGACCTTCAAAACCTTCGAGCGAATCGAAAATGGATTGGATGAAGTTTTCGGCATAGTTCTTCTGCTGGAAGACGGGAACCTTCTTCCGCAGGCCCGAGGTGCCGGGTTTCTGATCGCCATAGGGATTGGTGGAGACGGTTTTTGTCATTGTCTTAACCTTTCGCGAGAAGGCCGGAATAGAGCGCGGCATAACGTTCCGCACTCTTGGCCCAGGAAACCTCGGATTTCATGCCCTGATTCTGCAGGCGGGCCCACACTTTCGGCTCGTTGTATGCACGGAACACGCGCCGGATCGCAAGACGTAAGCCGTCCGCTGTAACGGGCCGGAAATGAAAGCCGGTCGCGACTTTCGCCGAAAGTGCCGCTTCGTTGGCGTCGATGATCGTATCGGCGAGGCCGCCAGTCTCGGCGACGACGGGCACGCAACCATATCGCAGGCCATAGAGCTGCGTTAGTCCGCAGGGCTCGAAGCGCGACGGAATGAGGATGGCGTCGGAGCCCGCCTGCATCAGATGCGACAGCGGCTCGTCATAGCCGGTCACCATGGCGATACGGCCGCGATGCCGCGACGCTGCTGCGAGCAGCGCGCCTTCAAGCGCCGCATCGCCCGAGCCGAGCACGATCAGCTTTCCGCCAAGTGCGACGATATCGTCGGTCACTTCGGCGAGGAGGTCCATGCCCTTTTGCCAGGTCAGCCGGCTTACCACGCAGAAGATCGGCCCCGGATCCTTCTCCAGGCCGAAGCGGTCCTCCAGCGCTTTGCGGTTAGCGCCGCGCCGTTTGAGCGTGCCCGGGCCGAAGTGCGCGACGATATGCGGGTCCGTCTGCGGGTTCCATAGGTCGGCGTCGATGCCGTTGACGATCCCGGTCAGATCATCGACTCTGCTGGCGAGAAGGCCCTCCAGTCCCATGCCGAATTCCGGCGTCAGGATTTCCTGCGCGTAGGAGGGGCTTACCGTCGTGATTGCCGTCGCTGTCTGCAGGCCGCCTTTCAGAAAGCCGACATCGCCGTAATATTCGACGAACTGCACCGAGAAAGCCTCCGGCGGCAGGGCCAATTCGGGAAATGCCGAAGCGCCGAACTGGCCCTGGAATGCGATGTTGTGGATCGTCATTACCGTCGGGGTGGCGCGCGCAGAGCCGAAACGCATGTAGACCGGGGTCAGCGCCGTCTGCCAATCGTGGACATGAACGATGTCGGGCTTCCAGTTCGCAATGGCGTTGTCGCCGGCGATTTCGGCCGCCGCGAGCGAGAGTGCGGCGAAACGACGGAAATTGTCGGGGTAATCCCGCCCGGTCGCGTCAAGATACGGGCCGCCGTCTCGGTTGTAGAGAGCTGGCTGATCGAGAACGAGCAGATCTAGCCCATCATACTCGGCTGCGAGGATCGAGGCGGGCTTACCGAATAAGTTGTCGAAGCCGCCGACGGTTTTCTTTTTTTTGAGCTTTTGCAGAACGGCCGGGTAGCCGGGTATCAGCGTGCGCGTCCGAATGCCGTGCGGGACAAGAGCCGCAGGAAGGGCCCCGACGACGTCGGCGAGCCCCCCGGTCTTGACCAGCGGATACACCTCGGACGCAACAGAGAGGACATTCATACGGCAGCCTACATCCCGAGCTTGTCGATCATCGGTTGGGTGATCAGGCAGACACCGTTCTCGGTGCGCCGGAAACGCTTGGCATCGAACTCCGGATCATCGCCGACGATAAGGCCTTCAGGAATCACGACGCGGCTGTCGATGACGACGTTGCGCAGCGTCGAGTGGCGTCCGATCGTCACGTCAGGCAGAACAACGGCATTTTCGAGCCTGGAGTAGGAATTAACCCTGACGCCGGTGAACAACAGGCTCCTGTTCAGCGCCGCGCCGGAAATGATGCAATCGCCCGAGACGAGCGAGGACGTTGCCGACCCGCGGCGATCTTCGTCGTCGTGCACGAATTTTGCCGGCGGCTTGATTTCGGAGAAGGTCCAGATCGGCCATGTGCTGTCATAGATGTCGAGTTCGGGCGTGATATGGGTGAGGTCGATATTGGCCTGCCAATAGGCATCGATAGTGCCGACATCGCGCCAATAGGCCTCGCGTTCGAAGTCCGAGCGGACGCAGGAGTGGGTGAAGCGGTGCGCTACGGCTTTCCCGTGTTCGACAATATGAGGAATGATGTCCTTGCCGAAGTCGCGGCTCGATTTTGGGTCGGCCGCATCGCGGCGCAGAATGTCCATCAGGAACTTCGTATGGAAGACGTAGATGCCCATGGACGCCAGCGCCAGCTCCGGATTGCCCGGAATGCCAGGCGGATCGGCCGGCTTTTCGACGAAGGCGATGATGCGGTCCGCGTTGTCGACATGCATGACGCCGAAGCCGGTCGCTTCCATGCGCGGCACTTCCAGGCAGCCGATCGTCACGTCGGCACCGGAATCGACGTGCTGCTGCAGCATCAGCTCGTAGTCCATCTTGTAGATGTGGTCGCCGGCGAGAATCACCATGTACTCGACGCCGTGATCCTCGATGATGTCGATATTCTGATAGACCGCATCGGCAGTGCCTTCATACCATTGCGTTTCGGAAACGCGTTGGCTCGCCGGCAGGATGTCGAAGCTCTCGTTTCGCTCGGGGCGGAAAAAGTTCCAGCCGCGCTGCAGGTGCCGGATCAGCGAATGTGCCTTGTATTGGGTGGCGACGCCGATACGGCGGATACCCGAATTCAGCGCATTCGACAGGGCGAAGTCGATGATGCGCGCCTTGCCACCGAAATAGACGGCGGGCTTTGCCCGCCGGTCGGTCAATTCCTTCAACCGGCTGCCGCGGCCGCCGGCGAGAACATAAGCCATGGCATCACGAGCCAGAGGGTGTGTACGTTTTTCCACCATTTGTCCTCCCCAAGATCAGTTCATCGAGGACTGCTTGGCGGCTTTCTGCGCCGCCCTGCGGCCCACGCGATTTCTTCTTGCCTCGTCCGTCGGGCAAATGCCCGCCGCGACGACCCTGCTAATCCTCCTCCAGCATCAACGTTGCCAAAGGCGGCAGCGTGACAGTGGCGACCGTGATTCCCGTGGATTTTTTCTCCGCGTGCACGGCGCCGCCATTGCCCTTGCCAGTCCCTCCATAGATCTCCGCATCGGTGTTGAGAATTTCCCTCCAGCGTCCTGCGACCGGAAGCGGTATGTCGTAACTTTCCCGGTAGACCGGGGTGAAGTTGGTGACGACCGCGACAAGCTTCTCGCCGGGCGCCTTTCTCAGCCAGGCGAAAACCGAGTTCTCGCGATCGTCCGCTATCAGCCACTCGAAGCCGTCGCCCTCGCAATCGCGGGCATGCAGCGCCGGCTTCGCGCGATAGGTGCCGTTGAGGTCGCGCACGAGACGGCGCATGCCCTCGTGCAGATTGTATTCGAGCAGGTTCCAGTCGAGCGCGCGGTCTTCCGACCATTCGCGCCATTGGGCGAATTCCTGCCCCATGAAGAGCAACTTCTTGCCCGGATAGCCCCACATGAAGGCGTAGTAGGCTCTGAGATTGGCGAACTTTTGCCAGTCGTCGCCGGCCATTTTGGCAATCAGCGACCCCTTGCCGTGCACGACCTCATCGTGTGACAGCGGCAGAACGAAATTCTCGCTGAAGGCATAGAGCAGCCCGAAGGTCATGTCGTTGTGGTGGAATTTGCGGTGCACGGGTTCGCGCGCGAGATACTGCAGCGTATCGTGCATGAAGCCCATGTTCCACTTGAAGCCGAAGCCCAGTCCGCCGGCGTGAACCGGGTGAGAGACCTTCGGCCAGGAGGTCGATTCCTCGGCGATCGTCAGGACTCCCTGATGAATGCCGTAAAGGCGGGTGTTCATCGTCTGCAGGAAGCGGACGGCCTCCAGGTTCTCATTGCCGCCGTACTCGTTCGGCACCCACTCGCCGTGCTGACGCGAGTAGTCGAGGTAGAGCATCGAGGCGACCGCATCGACGCGCAAGCCGTCCACATGGAATTTCTCCACCCAATAAAGCGCGTTGTTGACGAGATAGGCGAGAACCTCCTGCCGGCCGAAATTGTAAATCGCCGTCTGCCAGTCGGGATGAAACCCCTTGCGCGGATCCGCATGCTCATAAAGCGCGGTGCCGTCGAACCAGCGCAGACCGTGTTCGTCGGTTGGAAAATGGGCCGGTACCCAGTCGAGGATGACGCCGAGGCCGACCTTGTGACAACCGTTGACGAAGCGGGCAAAGCCTTCCGGCCCGCCGAACCGCGCCGTCGGCGCGTAGAGCCCGGTGGTTTGGTAACCCCATGAGGGATCGAAGGGATATTCGGAGATCGGCAGGAATTCGATATGGGTGAAGCCCATGTCGACGCAGTAGGGGATCAACCGGTCCGCCAGTTCGTCCCAGGTGAGCATGTCGCCGTTGTCGCGGCGCTGCCACGAAGCCGCGTGGACTTCGTAGATGGAAATCGGCTGGCGGCGCGGATCGACCTCCGCCCAGTGCCGCTTATGGGCCTCGTCCTCCCAGAGCTGAGCGATCTCGCCGGTCGTCACCGAAGCGGTGTCGGGCCTGAGTTCGGAGCGGCGGGCGAAAGGATCTGCCTTCAGCGGCAGCAGCGCGCCGTCCTTGGGCAGGATTTCATATTTGTAAGGGGCGCCCTCCGGGACGCCGGGGATGAAGATCTCCCATATGCCTGTGTCGACACGCAGGCGCATCACGTGGCGGCGTCCGTCCCAGTCGTTGAAGCTGCCGACGACGGAGACGCGGCGGGCGTTCGGCGCCCAGACTGCGAAGTGGAAGCCTTCGGCTCCGTCATGCGTGATCGGGTGCGCGCCCATCTTGTCGAAGAGCCGCAGGTGCGAGCCTTCACGGATATAATAGTCATCCATCGGGCCGAGGACCGGGCCGAAACTGTAGGGATCGACGACAATCCATTCGCCGCCGCTGTTGCGGGCGCGGTAGCGGATGGGCTGCTCCTTGCGGACGGAAACGGGGCCCTCAAAAAAACCGGCGTCGTCGCGGCGCTCCAGCACGCCGATTTCCTTGCCGGCGAGCGTCTCCGCCACCACCGTTTCCGCACCGGGGATAAAGCATCGGGCGAAATAGCCTTTGCCTACTGCGTGAACGCCGAGGACGGAGAACGGATCGTCGTGCGTGCCGGAAAGTATTGCCGCGATCTCCGGCGCCGGCAGCGAACCTGACGGGGTTGGTGCCGGTCCCTTGCCGGCGGAAGGCGTCATCCAGCTCTCCAAATTTCTCCGGCATATTGCCGGATCGTGCGATCGGACGAGAACCAGCCCATGCGGGCGGTATTGCGGATCGCCTTCGAGAACCAGGCTGATGGCGTGGTCCAGAGCTGGTCGATCTCGCGCTGGGCTCTGGCGTAGGCTTCGAAATCGGCGGCGACCATGAACCAATCATGGTTGTAGAGACCGTCGACAAGACCGGAGAAGCGGTTGCGGTCGTCGGGCGAGAAGACCCCGGAGGCAATCGCCGCGAGTGCCTGAGACAATTCGCGCGAACCTTCGATGACGGCGCGTGGGTTGTGTCCTTCCGCCCGGGCTTTCGCCACCTCCTCTGCGGTCATGCCGAAGATCTTGATATTTTCCTCGCCGACCCAGTCGCGCATTTCGACATTGGCGCCATCGAGCGTGCCGATGGTGAGCGCACCGTTCAAGGCGAACTTCATGTTGCCGGTGCCCGAGGCTTCCATGCCCGCCGTCGAGATCTGTTCGGAAAGATCAGCCGCCGGCACCATCACTTCCGCGAGCGAGACGTTGTAGTTCGGGATGAAGACGATCTTCAGGAGCCCGCGCACAGCCGGGTCGTTGTTGATGACGCGGGCGACATCGTTGCAGAGCTTGATGATCAGCTTGGCGTTGTGGTAGCTCGGCGCCGCCTTGCCGGCGAAGAGCTTGACGCGCGGCACCCAGTCGCGCTCGGGATGCGACCGGATCTGGTCATAGAGGGCGACGGCTTCGATGATGTTCAGCAGTTGCCGCTTGTATTCATGGATGCGCTTGATCTGGATATCGAACATGGCCGAGGGATCGAGCCGGATGCCGAGGCTGCTCTGAACATGCTTCGCGAGCCTCACCTTGTTGGCGCGTTTGACCGCCGCGAAGCTCTCCTGGAAGTCCGCCTTGTCGGCAAAGGCGTCGAGCGCCTGGAGCGCTTCGGTATTGTCCATGAACTCGTCGCCGATCGCGTCGCGGACGAGACCGAAAAGGCCAGGGTTGCATTGCATCAGCCAGCGGCGCGGGGTGATGCCGTTGGTTTTGTTGTTGATGCGCTCCGGATACAGCCGATGGAGGTCGGCGAAGACCGTCTCCTTCATGAGTTCGGTGTGGAGCGCCGAGACTCCATTGATCGAATGGGAACCGACGAAGGCGAGATTGCCCATGCGTACGCGCCGCTCGCCCGTCTCCTCGATCAGCGAGATATTGCGAATCTCTTCGTCGGTCGCGTGCTTTTGCCTGCGCGCCTCGATCAGGATCTTGGCGTTTATGGCGTAGACGATCTGCATATGGCGCGGCAACAGCCGCTCGAAGAGCGGCACCGGCCAGCTTTCCAGCGCTTCCGGCAACAGCGTGTGGTTGGTGTAGGAAAAGGTGCGCCGGGTGATGTCCCAGGACTGCTCGAAATCGAGCCCATGCACGTCCGTTAGGAGGCGAACCAGTTCTGCGACAGAGACGGCCGGGTGCGTGTCGTTGAGCTGGATGGCAACTGCATCCGGCAATGACGTGAAATCCGGATATTGCTGCAGATGGCGCCGGAGAATGTCTTGCAGCGAGGCGGAGGAGAAGAAGTATTCCTGCCGCAGCCGCAGTTCCTGGCCGGCGGGCGTCGCGTCGGCCGGATAAAGCACGCGTGTCAGGCTCTCGGCCTTGTTGCTTTCGCGCAGTGCGCCGATGTGGTCGCCGGCATTGAAGGCATCGAGCAGGATCGGATCGATCGGTTGAGCCGACCACAGGCGGAGCGTATTGACGCGCGTCGCCCGCCAGCCGACGGCCGGCGTGTCAAAGGCCGTGGCGATGACCCGTTCGGCCGGCTTCCAGATGTAGCGCTGCACTTCCTCGTCGATATTGACGGTTTCCACGCCGCCGCCGTATCCGATTTCGTAGGAGCTTTCCCGCCGCTCGAACTCCCAGGGATTGCCGTGCGCCAGCCAGGTTTCAGGCAGTTCGACCTGCCAACCGTCGGCCATCTGCTGGCGAAACAGGCCATGCATGTAGCGGATACCATAGCCGTAGGCCGGAACGTCCACCGTCGCCATGGACTCCATGAAACAGGCGGCAAGCCGCCCGAGGCCACCATTGCCGAGCGCGGCATCCGGTTCGAGCTGGGCGACCACGTCGATATCGACGCCGAGCGAGGCGAGCGCGTCGCGCATCTCCTCCATCAGGCCGATATTCGTCATGGCGTCACGCATCAGGCGGCCGATCAGGAACTCTAGCGACATGTAATAGACGCGCTTGGCACCGGTCGCATAGGTCTTGCGTGTAGACTCCATCCACTTGTCGGTAATGCGGTCACGAGCGACGAGAATGGCGGCCGTCAGCCAGTCGTGCGGCTTGGCGACCTTCGGATCCTTGCCGATACGGTATTTGAGGCGCTCGAGAATTTCGACCGCGAGTTGACCCGGCTCGGAAGACCTGAGTGCGGGCTGCGGCAGTTCGGTGGTGGAGAGCCGATTCATCATAAGAACTGTCATACCCTTTTGCGTTTGGGAGCCGCAGGTCGGAGCAGACCGGGGATAGCGGCAATTTATGCATCGATCCGAAGCGCTTGCAACAGATGTTTTTAAAAGGTTTAAAACAACGAGTGCTTGTCGGTCGACCCATATGCGGCAAATATTTCGGAATTTGCACATAAAGAAAAATGCCGCCCGGCGGCGCCGGACGGCATTCCACAATTGCCGAAAGTGAAGGTTTATTTCGTCAGGCGCGCCGTCATCGCGGCAGCCTTTTGGCCGATCTTCTCGAATTCCGAAACGAGTGCCGCAGCGTCGTCGGCTTCCTTGTAATGGTCGAGCGAAGTCGCACAGGCCTTCAACAGATCCTTGCCTCGTTGCGGTGCCATGAAGGCCACGGTGAAGACCGCAATGCCGCTGTTTTTTGCCGTTGTGCAAGCCGCTTTGGTGACTGAGTCCGCCTTTTCCTGGTCGCGGGCCGAAGTTCTGCCGTTGTAGCTCGTATTTTCGCCATCGGTCATGAAGACGATGTATTTTTCCGGAGTTTGCCCGTTCTTGGCCAGATGGGCCTCATTCTCACTATCCAGCAGCAATTCGTCCACGGCTGCGTCAAAAGCCGAGCTCGAATCGGTTCCTCCAGTCGCGCTGAGGGCCTCAACATAGTCGGACGCATCTTTCGTGCCCCACGTCAAATTCGAGGGCTTGTCCTGCCTGTTGTTGTAGGCGACTGTACCCACGCGGAGGTACTCGTTGTCGGGATCCACTTTTGCTAGCGGCGTGAACAGCTTTTCGACCGCCGACTTTAGAGTGGTGATCTTGTCGACGTAGCACGGACTGGTCTCCTTCACGTACGAATTTCCCCAGTTCGACGCGGTCCAGTTGATGCACTTTGTCCGGGTCTTGTCGATGGTATCGGTTTTCCATGCCATCGAACCCGAGCGATCGAGCACGAGGTACATCGAAATGGCGTTCTTGCTCTCAGTCGCGCTTTCGGCCGTCGAGCTGGTTTGAAGCTCGATGGAATTTTTACCGAGCAGACGCGTCATGGCGTTGAACTGAAGCAGGTGCTTGTTCACCACCGAAACCTTAAACGACTTTCCCTTCGCGCCGTTGGGCACTTCGGTAATGACAACTTCCGACGTGTTGACGTCGTCCCAATTTGGCGTGGTCGAAGCCGGCGTGGTGTTTGCGGCTGCCATGGTGGCTCCCTCTCCGGGGACGTCTGCCGAGCTCGTGCCGGCCATCTGAGTCTTCAGGAATTTGCGCGCGATCGTCTTGGCCGTTTCGATGTCCGGTTTTTCATCGGATACGAGTGCGGACGCCGCTGCAAGGGCTGCCGCGTCGGTCGCATCCTGAAGCTGGTTCTTTGTCATCAGCATGTTGGCCATGTCGATGGAAACGCCGCCGACCGCCAGAAGCAGCGGCGCGACCAGCGCCGTCATCATACCGAAATTGCCGCCCCGATCCTTCAGCATCGTCATGAAGGATCGGCCTACAGTGGATCGTCTTCCCATATTCGGACACCTCGAGAGAACACATTGCAAGCTCGGGTGCGACATTAGCGGCGATAAATTTCAATTGGGTTCAGGCGACTATTTCAATTTTAGTGATTTGCCGGAAAACCCTTGATTTTACCGGGCTCTAGCGACATTCGGCCGTCTGAAAATGGAACAGGGTGTGCCATTTCGGGTCACCCGACGGGGATAACGTCGACGGCTTGTTCCGTCGTTTGGCTGCCATAGCTCTTGAGCACGCCGATGACCGGTGCCACGTCACCATAGTCGCGGCCGTGGCCGACGACGATGTGGTCCGTGCCTGCCGGAATGTTGTTCGTCGGGTCGAGCTCCATCCAGCCGCCCGCGCTGCCGCACCAGAAGCGGACCCAGGCATGCATCGCATCGGCTCCCTCGAGCCGCTCCTTGCCGGGCGGGGGCAAGGTCCGCAGGAAACCGCTGACATAGCCGGCCGGAATGCCGAGGCTGCGAAGGGCGACGATCATCACGTGGGTGAAATCCTGGCACACGCCACGCTTCAGCCTGAAAGCCTCGGCAGGCGTCGTGCTGACGGTCGTCGCCTCGGTATCGTAGGCGAAGTCGCGATGGACACGGTCGCAGATGGCGGTGCCGATCTGCCGCACGGTCATTCCCTCGTCGACGATCGCGCGCGCATAGGCGGCGATCTCCGGCACCTCCGTTAGGAGCGGGCTCGGTCCGACGAAATGGTGGGGGGAGTCGGCATCGACCGTCCAGCATGCGGCAAGTTGCGGCGGCAACCCGGCAAGCGGTGGCGAGAGATCGGCGATGAGCGCCGGCGCCTCCGCCTGGACGCGCGCCTGCATGCGAATGATCAAATGATCGTGCACCGAGCGGAACAGGATTGACGTGGTGGGATTGGCGAAGAAATCGAGACTTTCCACCCGCTCGCCGGGGGGCGGCTGGCAGGTCACCGATCCCGCGACGAGGCGCTGGCGACCGGGAATCGACGCCGGCAGAACGCGCACGAGATGACGCCCGCCGACGACAGGAACCTCGTAGCCATAGGTGATCTTCAAGTTGATGTCGTAGAGCATCGGAACGCCGCCCTCCATTAGATCACGATGATTTTGGATCGAATCGACCCAAAATCATAAACATCATCGATTCTACTAAGTTAGAGCGGGACGCGGGCGGAAAACCGCAGACACTTTTCCTCATCCCGCTCTAGCCGAGATAGGTTTGGGCGAGCAGATCGGAGAGCTTTTCGAGATCCTGCTCCAGCCGCTTGTAAACGGTGACGTTCATCGTTTCCGGCGTCATCACCGCAAGGCCGGAATGCAGCCGCATCGTTTCCCGATAGAAGGGCGACATCTGGCCGTTGACGAAGGCGTTCGGCAGGAGTTCGACCTCCGTCTTGATCTCGTTCAACTGGTAGAGGACCGAGCGCGGGTTGAGCGGGTCGAGCGCAAGCAGATCGGTTACAGTCAATGCCGCCGTATTGACGTTGTAGCGGCGGCGGTGCGTCATGACGCTGTCGCCGATCTCGAGCAGCATGTCGTAGGCTCCATCGGGAGCCTCAGGTCCGGACATGTGCCCGAGCAGCCGGGTCATGTGCAGCCCGCGCTCGATGTAGCGCCCGACCGACAGGAACCGCCAGCCGGTGAAGCGGTACATATTTTCGTGCACGAGACCGGCGAAGCCCGCGAGCTTGCGCAGCAGGATGGTCATTGCGTGGGTGGCGTCATCGCCCGCCTGGACGGTCGCGTGGAACTTTCGCGCCGTTTTCGACAGATCGTTGAGGGCCAACCACCCGTCGGGCGAGAACCGGTCGCGGATGTTGCCGGCGCTGAAGAGCGCGCTGTCGATATTGGCAAGCAGACTGTCCGGCACCGGTTGGCGCGCATTGATGTCAAGGGCGGCCAGATAGTCCGTGACGTCCTTCAAGAGCGGCATGTTCGGGTCGGCGGCTTCGGCAAAGCGCCCGTGCCAGGCGCGCAGAATCCTGAGCGCGCCTTCCGCGCGCTCGATATAGCGGCCGAGCCAGAAGAGATTGTCTGCGGCGCGGCTCGGCAGGCTGCCCGGCATGTTGCGGGTGAAGCTTTCCTCGGCCGGCAACAGCGTCGTGCGCTCGACGGGCTTGTCGCTGACGATCCAGACATCGGCCGCTGTACCGCCGGCCTGCATCGCGATCGCCGCTACGTCGTCGCCGGAACCGATGCGGGCGAAGCCGCCCGGCATGATCTGCCAGCCATTGCGCGTCCTCGCGGCAAAGACCCGCAAGCTCATCGGGCGGGGCATTAAGCGCCCGTGCACCCAGGCCGGTGTCGTGGAGAGCGTGACGACCTCCTGGCCCACCAGCTTGCCGCCCTCGGCCGTGAGCCACTCGGAAACGGAGCTTTTGGCCGTCTCGCGGAGAGAGGCGCCGAGCACCGACTGGCCGTTGTCATCGAAGAAGGGACGCGTCGAATAGGCAGGCCCGATCACCATGCCTTCGATGTTGGCGGCGACGTGCTCGCGCTCCGACTGTTGTCCACACCACCAGGTGGCGATCGACGGCAGCTTCTGCTCCTCGCCAAGCAGGTGACGGCAGATCGCCGGAATGAAGGCGAGAAAGGCGCGCGTCTCCAGAATACCGGTGCCGAGAGCATTGACGATCGAAACCGAGCCCGCCCTCAGCGCTTCGACAATGCCGGGGGTGCCGATGTGAGAAGACTGATTGAGTTCCAGCGGGTCGGCGAAGGCGGCATCGAGGCGGCGCCAGAGCACGCCGACCGGCTTGAGGCCGGCAACCGTTCTGACCATGACCTTGCCGCCCACCACCGTGAGGTCCTCGCCTTCGAGAAGCATGAAGCCGAGGTAGCGGGCAATATAGGCATGTTCGAAATAGGTTTCGTTGGCGATACCCGGTGAGAGAACGGCAATACGGTCGTCCGGGTGCTGCTTGCGTGCCTGCAGCGTATCGCGGAAGGCGCCGAAGAAGCCAGCCAGCCGGTGCACGTGCGTTTCGGCATAGAGGTTGGAAAAGGCGCGCGTCGTCGCCACCCGGTTTTCGAGAGCGAAACCTGCTCCCGACGGCGCCTCGGTTCGATCGGAAAGCACCCACCAATTGCCGTCGGGTCCGCGTCCGATCTCGAAGGAACAGAAGTGCAGGAAATGTCCGTCGGCCGGCTCGATGCCGACCAGCGGCCGCAGGAACTCCGGATTGGAAGCGACGAGCGCGGGGGGCAGCAGTCCTTCCTGGACGAGCCGGTTTTCGCCGTAGATATCGGCGACCACCCGCTCCAGGAGTTCGGCCCGCTGAACAAGGCCCTGTGAAACGGCCGCCCATTCGGCTTCGTCGATCAGCACGGGAACATGCGACAGCGGCCAGCTTCGCTCGGAACTTTCCTTGCCGTAGGCGCGATAAAAGACGCCGGCGTCGCGCAGGTAGCGATCGGCACGGGCAAAGCGGTTGGCGAGGTCCGTTTCGTCCATGCGGCCGAGCGTTGCGAGCAGCCGCTGCCACACCGGGCGGACATTGCCGTTCGGGTCGAGCATCTCGTCGGCAATTCCCGGCAAGGCCCGATAGCCGAACACCGGGTCGCCATCGAACTGGCCTTTGTCTGCTGCCTCTGCCGCCTGCTTCTTCGCCATCTACACTCCTGCCGGACGCCTCAAATCGAGCGTCAGGGGAAATTCCGCCGACGGCGTCTCCGGTCGGAGCCGATAGACGCCTGCGGTGTGGCCCCAGGGTTCGAAGCGTGCCAGTCGGCGTGCCTCGGCCTCGTTGCCGTTGACCGGAAATGTCTCATAGTGGCGTCCGCCCGGATGCGCCACATGATAGACGCAGCCGCCGATCGCCCGATTCGACCATGTATCATAAATGTCGAATGTGAGGGGAGTGTTGACCGGCAACACCGGATGCAGACCGGATGCCGGCTGCCAGGCCTTGTAGCGGACGCCGGCGACGGCGACGCCACTGGTGCCCGCCTTCGAGAGCGGCACCGGGCGACCGTTGCAGGTGACCGTATAGCGATCCGGATTGGCGGTCTCGAGCTTCACCTGCAATCGTTCGATCGAGGAATCGACATAACGTACGGTACCTCCGATCGCGCCTTGTTCGCCCATCACGTGCCAGGGTTCGAGGGCTTGGCGGATTTCCAGCTTGGCGGCCGCGTATTCGACCTCGCCGCAGAAGGGGAAGCGGAATTCGAGCTGGGCGTCGAACCATTCGGGACGCAGATCGAAGCCATGGGCGCGCAGATCCGAGAGGACGTCGAGAAAATCCTGCCAGACATAGTGCGGCAGCATGAAGCGGTCATGTAACGTCGTGCCCCAGCGCACGAAGCCGCCTTCGACCGGGCTTTTCCAGGAGCGCGCGATGAGAGCGCGGACGAGCAATTGCTGCGCCAGCGACATGCGCGCGTTTGGCGGCATCTCGAAGCCGCGGAACTCGATCAAGCCGAGCCGCCCAGTCGGTCCGTCCGGCGAAAACAGCTTGTCGATGCAGATTTCCGACCGATGCGTGTTGCCGGTGACGTCGACAAGCAGGTTTCGGAACAGCCGATCGACCAGCCAGGGCAGGGGCGGCATGCGGTCCGTGCCGGGCGGCGGCACCTGCGCCAAGGCAATTTCCAGTTCATAGAGCGAATCGTGGCGCGCCTCGTCAATGCGTGGCGCCTGGCTGGTCGGTCCTATGAAGAGGCCGGAAAAGAGATAGGAAAGGGAGGGATGGCGCTGCCAATGAAGCACGATGCTCTTCAACAGATCCGGGCGACGCAGGAAAGGGCTGTCGTTGGGATTGCGCCCGCCGACCACCACATGGTTGCCGCCGCCCGTCCCGGTGTGGCGGCCGTCGATCATGAACTTGTCGGCGCCGAGCCGGCCTTGGCGCGCCTCCTCGTAGATCGCCGTGGTGATGTCGACGCATTCCCGCCAGTTCGCGGCCGGGTGGATGTTGACCTCGATCACGCCGGGGTCAGGCGCGACGCGGATGACATTGATGCGTTCGTCATGGGGCGGCGGATAGCCTTCGATATGCACCGCCAGCCCAAGTTCTGCTGCGGCGCGCTCCGTCGAGGCGATCAGATCCAGATATTCCTCGATGCTCGTGGTCGGCGGCATGAAGACGCAGAGCCTGCCGTCGCGCGGCTCGACGCTGATCGCCGTACGTACGGCTCCAGCAATGTCATCGCGAGAGGGCGGCAGCGGCGTCTGCGGCGCCTCCGATGGCTGGAAGCGTGATTGCTGCGCCCGCCCTTTTTCTTCGGCGAAATCGGGCAGGTCGTTACGCGGAACGGTCGGATCGACAGGATTGACGTAGGGATAGGACGAAGGAGCGATGTAAGGCAGTGAGCCGAGCGGCAGACGGTAGCCGACCGGACTGTCTCCCGGCACAAGGAAGAGGCGGCCGCGCCGGGTTTTCCATTTCTCGCTGACCCATTGCACAGCTGAGGCACGTGCATTCCAGGCCTGCACCGGCAGCACGTAGCCGCTCGGTATCGTCAAGCCGCGTTCGAAGACACGGGCGAGACGATTGCGCTCCTCGGGATCCTTGAGCTTCGAGTTGGCCGGATCGACATTGTTCGGAAGGTTCGCTTCCTTGACGATCCATTCGGCCGGGTCCTCATAGGCCGGAACGACCATGTCGGCCGGCACATCGAGTTCGCCGGCGATCGCGACGAGCAGGCGCTCGGCATCCTGTTCGGTGACATCGTGCCGGCCTCTTTCCTCCGCGATCAGCTCGGGCCGCTGCCAGATCGGCAGGCCGTCTCTGCGCCAGTAGAGCGAGAAGGTCCAACGCGGGAGGCTCTCGCCGGGATACCACTTGCCTTGGCCGTAATGGAGAAAACCGCCGGGTGCGAAGCGCTCACGCAGCCGCCGGATGAGCCCGTCCGCCTTTTCGCGTTTGGTCGGACCGACGGCATCGGTATTCCACTCCTCGGATTCGAAGTCGTCGATCGATACGAAGGTCGGCTCGCCGCCCATCGTGAGCCGCACGTCGTTCTCGGCGAGCACGCGATCGACCTCCTCACCGAGCGCATTCAGCGCCTCCCAGCTCTCGTCGGAGAAGGGCTTGGTGATGCGCGGATGCTCGGCGACACGCGCTATCCTCATGTCGAAGGCGAAGTTGGACTGCGTTTCCGGATCGCCGGAAAAGCCGCCGGAAATCGGCGCGGCGTTGCGATAATGCGGTGTCGCGGCCAGCGGAATATGGCTCTCGCCGGTGAGCAGGCCGGAGGTCGGATCGAGGCCGATCCATCCGGCGCCTGGCAGGTAGACTTCGGCCCAGGCATGAAGGTCGGTGAAATCGTATTCAGTGCCGGAAGGACCGTCGAGCGCCTTCAGGTCGGGCGTGAGCTGAATGAGATAGCCGGAGACGAAACGAGCGGCAAAACCGAGATTGCGAAGAATTTGCACCAGCAGCCAGCTTGAATCGCGACATGAGCCCCTAGCGAGGCTCAGCGTCTCCTCCGCCGACTGAACGCCGGGTTCCATGCGGATGACGTAGCCGAGTTCCTGCTGGAGCCGCGCGTTCAGGCCGACCACCATATCGATCGTGCGTTGGCGCGAGCGGTCCACGGTCTGCATGAAGGCGGAGAGCGACGGCCCCATCGGCTCCGGCGTCATGTAGATCTTCAGATCCTCGCTCAGCTCTTCCGGATAGCGGAACGGCCAGTGCTCCGCCTCTTCCTCGACGAAGAAATCGAACGGATTGTAGACGGTCATGTCGGCGACGAGGTCGACCTCGATCTTAAATTCCGTCACCGGATCGGGGAAAACGTACCGGGCGAGGTAGTTGCCGTAAGGATCTTGCTGCAAATTGACGAAGTGGTTGGCCGGCGAGACTTTCAGTGAATGGCTGATGACCTTGGGCTTGGAATGTGCAGCCGGCTTCAGCCTGATGATTTGCGGTGAGAGCCTTACCGGCCGGTCATAGGTGTAGTGGGTCAGGTGGTAGATACTGGCCTTGATCGACATGCAGAATTTCCCCTCGATGGCGGGTCCTTCGCCCGCCATTCAAGGGAACTTTGTGCAATGCGAAGAAAGAAAGCAAGCCGAAACCGCGGTGGGTTTCGGCTTGCTCTCAGGCGTATGCCGCTTCCTCTTCGGGAGTTTGTCAGACCGGCGGAGGATTGATGCGGGCAAACCCCTCCTGCCGGTAATAGGGGAAATGGGGGTAGGGCGCCGTCGTCGCGCTCACCCCGTCAAGCCGCGCAACCTGCTCGGCCGAGAGCGACCAGCCGACGGCACCGAGGTTCTGCCGGAGCTGCTCTTCGTTGCGGGCGCCAATGATGACGCTCGAAACGGTCGGTCGCTGGAGAATCCAGTTGATTGCGATCTGCGGCACGGTCTTGCCGGTTTCTTCCGCAAGCACCTCCAACACATCGACGATGTCGTAGAGCTTTTCGTCATCGACGGGCGGCCCGAACGCGGCGGTATGGTGCAGGCGGCTTCCCTCCGGCCACGGCTTTCCGCGGCGGATCCTGCCGGTCAGCCGACCCCAGCCGAGCGGGCTCCAGACGAGGGCGCCGACACCCTGATCAAGGCCGAGCGGCATCAGCTCCCATTCATAATCGCGGCCAACGAGCGAATAGTAGACCTGGTTGGCGACGTAGCGAGGATAGCCGAGCCTGTCGGCGACCCCGAGGGACTTCATCAGCTGCCAGCCGGAGAAATTCGAAACGCCGACGTAGCGCAGCTTGCCGGAACGAACCAGGACATCGAACGTCGACAGCACTTCTTCGACCGGCGTCCCGGCATCGAAGGCGTGTAGTTGCATGAGGTCGATATAGTCCGTTCCGAGTCGCTTCAGGGCATCTTCGACGCCCTTGATGAGACGGGAACGGGACGAGCCGGCATCGTTCGGCCCGTCTCCCAAGGGAAGCGAGATTTTCGTCGACAGGATCACCTTTTCGCGACGCCCCTTTATCGCCGCGCCCAGCACCTCTTCGGATGCGCCTTCGGAATAGACGTCCGCCGTGTCGAAAAGATTGATGCCGGCGTCGAGGCAAATATCCATGAGCCGGCGGGCCTCCGTTTCATCCGTCGTGCCCCAGGCGCCGAAGAGCGGACCCTTGCCGCCGAAGGTACCCGCGCCGAAGCTGAGCGCCGAGACCTTCAGTCCGGACGAACCAAGCCGTCGGTATTCCATATTCCAGCTCCTTTGTGCTTATCCACGTGTTTGCCGTTGACGAACATGGAGCCGGTTGCTCTTTGAATATAGACTGGTGCTCGGAATATTATTTGTGAGTTGAATTCATATGTCTCGACCTTCCGTCAATCGTTCAGGCGAAATGGAAATCTTTGCCAAAGCGGTGGAGCTCGGCGGATTCTCTTCGGCGGCTCGCCACTATCGCATGACGCCTTCCGCGGTGAGCAAGCTTGTCCTCCGCCTGGAAGATCGGCTTGGCGTCAGGCTCGTGAACCGATCGACCCGGAGGCTGCAACTGACGCCGGAGGGGCATGCGTTTTACGAGCGGACGACACGCATTCTCGCGGATATCGAGGAGGCCGAGCGCTGTGCCTCGGCCGGCGAAAGCCCGGCGGGAAGGGTGCGGCTGAATGTCAGCGCTTCCTTCGGCACCCATATCCTGATGCCGCTGGTGCCGGAATTCCGGGCACGCTTTCCGGCCGTTACCCTTGACATCGTCCAGACCGACGCGGTGGTCGACCTGATGGAGGCGCGCGCCGATGTGGCGGTGCGGGCAGGACCTATGAAAAGTTCGACGCTAATTGCACGTAAGCTCGGTGCCACGCGGATGATGATCGTCGCCGCACCGTCCTATGTCGAACGGTTCGGCATTCCCTCGAGCCTCGATGATCTCCGGGGACATGAGCGACTCGGCTTCTGCTATAGCCGCGCCGTCGATGGCTGGCCGATAAGAACCGACGGTGAAGCGATCGTGCTGCCCGCCTCGGGAGCAGTCCAGGCGAGCGACGGCGAGGGACTGCGCCACCTGGCCCTGGCCGGCGCCGGATTGGCGCGACTGGCGGAGTTTACGGTGCGCGAAGATTTGCGAGCCGGCCGACTTCTTCCCGTGCTCGAGGACCTGAACCCGGGGGATATCGAGGAGATTCACGCCGTCTTTCTCGGCCAAGGCGGCGCGCTTCCCTCCCGCGTGCGTGCCGTTCTCGATTTTCTTGCAAAGCATGCCCGCATTACCGCGGAAAGGGGTCCAGTTGCGCGCCTGGCCTGAGTAAATGCAACGCGCGGCGATAAAGAGCGGGAGACGTTCAGCGGATTTGCATCAGCCTCCCGCTCTCAGTTGATTTCGTCGCGAGCGTGTTAGCGTTTCGGTGCGACGAGGGCAAAAAGAGCCCCTTGAGGGTCGGTGCACTGCACGATCCAGGCTCCGCCGGGCACCTCCATAGGCTCGAGGACGATCTGCCCGCCGCCGGATTTCGTCCGCTCGATCGCCGCATCAAGCGCCTCGACGTTGAAATAATAGAGCCAATAGGGGGCGGGAATATCCTTTGGCTTCGTCATCATGCCGCCGATCTGCTTGCCGCCCGAAGCGAAGATCTGGTAGACGCCCATCTCCCCCATATCCATCGCCTGATCCTTGGTCCAGCCGAACAGTTTCGAATAGAACTCGAAGGCGGTGTCGAGGTCGCCGGCCATCAGTTCGTGCCAGCCGGTATTGCCGGGGGCCATCTGGTCGAGAGGCGGCGCTTCGCCCGTGCCCTTGAAAAGGGCGAAGGCAGCGCCATGAGGATCGGTTACGATGGCGAAGCGCCCGACGCCCGGTATGTCATCCGGTGCGCGATGAACATTGCCGCCCTCGGCGGCAATCTTTGCAGCGGCGGCATCGACGTCGTCGACCGCAACATAGCCGAGCCAAGCCGGCGGCACCTTCATGTCGAGCGCGCCGTCCGGCATGGTCATCAGGCCCGCCACCTGCCGATCTCCGGCGTAAAACAGCGTGTATTCAATCCCTGGCATGCTCGCGTCGCGGGCGCTCCAGCCAACGACGTTCGTGTAGAAGGCTTCCGCTGCCTTCGTGTCCGTCGTCATCAGTTCGTACCAGACGAAGTTCCCATGCATGGTCGATCCTCCGATTATTCTGTGTGATATGCTGCCATTGGTAGCAATGAAATGGTCGCCGCGGTGCTGCATCGAGCTTATCGGCGGCGATAGTCCGCTTTCATGATGTCTTTCCAAGTTCCGTCTTCGGTTTCGACGCGGGCCGTTAGCGTCCGGTGGTTCGCGTCGATGAGCGTTATCCTGTCCTGATACCTGCAGGATCTACCGGGATCCTCGAAGTCGGGACCTTCGCAATTGAGGGCGAGCGTCCTGCCTTCGTCTTCCAGTTCGCCGTCATAGACCCACATATGCGTCATCATGGAACCGACCCAAGTGCCCACATAGCGCTGCCTCAGCGGATTGAAACCAAGCGTCATCAGCGTCTGGCCGAATTTTCCATCCGGCATGGTGCCTTGCCCTTCGCAAACAACCCAGAGGCCCTGCATCGAGCGGACATTTTCCACCCAAGGTGCATTCGACTGTTCGGTGCCGGCGGGATCTTCGGATGTGACCGTCCATTCGCCGAGCAGTTGTTCCAGCCAGCGATGTTCTTCCTGTGGTTCCGCTTTCACTTGTTCCCTCCCATGGCAGGACGCGGCGATCCCTCGCGCCGCGCGCGGGACGACAACGCCCTGAAACGCTAATGGTTCCTTCCGCGGCGTCGCCGCCCGCTTTGCCGTCATGCCCGCTGCCGCTGCGCATCCTCGTATTCGTCGTGCCTGCGGACGAAATCCATGACCTGGCCTTCGTTCCGACCTTTGGGTGCCCGGTCGAGCAGCATGAAGGTGCCGACAAGCTCCTCCAGCCCTCGGGCATAGGTGGAATAGGTGTGATAGACCGTGCCGTCCTCGTCCTTGTAGAAGGCGCTGAGGCCGGGAAGTTCCTCATAGGCTGAGCCGCTGTCGATTTCCGCGAAATTGTAGACGACCTTGCCGCCGGCGAGCTCGGCTGGCGTGAACGAGACGTGGAAGTCGCTGTTGAAGTCGCTGCCCCAGGCAGAGACCCAGGGGAAATGCCAGCCCATGCGCCTGCGGTAGGCCTCGATCTTTGCGAGCGGAGCATTGGACGCGGCGATCAGGGTCACATCGTGATGATTGAGATGGGGGAGCATGCCGTCGAAGTGGTCGGCGAGGAAGGAGCAACTCGGGCAACCGGCTTCCCAGTTCTCGCCAAGCATGAAGTGATAGATGACGAGCTGACTGCGCCCATCGAAGAGTTCCGACAATGTCTTGCGGCCGTCGACGGTTTCGAAGACATAGTTCTTGTCCATCCTCACCCATGGCAAAGCCTGGCGCTGGGCATTGATCTTGTCGCGAAGACGCGTGTGCTCCTTCTCAAGCGCCAGAAGCGACTTGCGCGCCTCCAGCCATTTTTCAGGCGACACGATGGTGTGGTTCGTCGTCATATCCGTTCCCTCCTCCACGAATGTGCGCTTGACTATTATGTTGATATCAACATTACTGTACCATGTCAAAGTCGCCGCTAACACCTTACTCCACCACGCTCCTTGTCAGGGACACCTGCCTTTGCCTTCATGTACAGCGCGCCGCCCGGGCGCTGGCGCGTCAATTCGATGATGCGCTGAGACCGCTCGACATAACGAACGGGCAGTTTTCGCTGATGATGTCGCTGAACCGGCCGGTTCCCCCGAGTATCAGCGCCGTGGCATCCTTGCTCGCCATGGACCGCACGACGCTGACGGCGGCGCTGAAGCCGCTCGAGCGCCGCGGTCTCGTGGAGGTCTTCGTCGATGCGGATGACAGGCGACTGCGTCGCTTGCGGCTCACGCCCCATGGTGAGCGGCTGCTGGCCGAGGCTCTACCGATCTGGAAGCAGACGCATGAAGGCGTCGACGCGCTTCTTGGCGAGACCAGCTTAGCCCGCCTGCGCGCCGATCTCCTCTCGCTTGCTTGAGTGGGATGCGGCGGTCGCGGCGCACTTTTCGCAATCCTGCTACGCACGCGCAGCAGCGGGCGAAACTTTGCAGCGTAGCCATGGACAATCAGGATCGAATCCCGCTGAAGATCATGATGATCGCGGCGACCGGCGCGGTATCGTGATATTGCGATCCTGTTGCCACGGTGAGCTTTTCAGTCGGGAGGAACGATGATGAAGATGACTTACAAAGGTAGCTGCCATTGCGGACGGATCCGCTACGAGGTCGATGTCGATCTTGAGGCTGGGACTAGTCGTTGCAATTGTTCATTCTGCTCGAAACTGCGCTACTGGGGCGCGACCGTGAGACCGGAGGATTTCCGCCTGATGTGCGATGAGTCGGGTATCGGCGACTATCAGTTCGGCACGATGAGCGGCCATCACCGGTTCTGTACGACTTGCGGTGTCACGCCCTATGGCCATGGATATGTCGAGGAGATCGGTGGCGCCTTCGTCTCCATCAACGTGGCATGCCTCGACGATGTCGATCCGGCCGTGCTTGCGGCCTTGCCGATTCAGTACATGGACGGGCTGCACAACAACTGGTGGAATGCACCCGCCGAGACGCGGCATCTTTAAACAGATGTCGTGTCGGAGCGATCAGCCTTCACGCAGCCTCTCGGCCGCTATGGCCAGACATTCCTTGAAGGCGGTGAGATCTGTGTAGAGCGCGTCCGCTGCGGCATTCCCGATGACGACGCTGCCCCCGCGCCGCTCTATTCCGGCATGAAGCATGAGATTGTCGATCAGTCCGAAATTCTCGATCGACAGTCCATCCGGGTCACGCAAGTGTCCCTCCGCATCGGGCGTCACGGCACCGTTGAAGTGATCAATGATGCGTGCCGTATGATCGCGGGCGACGTTCGTATAGGCGAATACAGGCTTGTCGAGCGCGCACATGAATCCGAGCTCGAAACTCGTGCCGGTATCGGCAGCGATGCCGCGAAAGGGCGTCAGGTTGGCGATGATCGCGTCCGCTTCGAACATCATCTTCTCGTCGACGGCGCTTATCGCTGCGGCGCGCTCGCGTTTGGAATTCGTTGGCGGAATTTCCAGATCCCCCGGCGACAGCGGGATCAGCCCCGCCTCGCGAGCGAGGGCGGCTTTGCGGTCGAGCATTTCACGGGCGTTGGGAAGGAAGACTTCCGGTCCCGCGAGATAGACTTTTTTCGCCATGAACTCCGGCCCCGATTACGATGGTTAGGCTGAATCGATCCACGAGTCGTCGTGACCGATTCCAAGTCTGCAGGATGGGCGGCCAGTCACGTCACGGCCGCCTCATTCTGCGCGTCAAAGGCCTTCCTTGGAGGATTGGCCAGACGGCGGTGCCTCAGCGGTCGCCGAGGTCCCGCACGGCGCCGCGGTCCGCGGAGGTCGCGAAGGCGGCATAGGCTTTGAGTGCGGTCGTCACCTTGCGCTTGCGCGGCTCGGCCGGTCTCCAACCCTTGACGTCCTGTTCGGCGCGGCGGGCAGCGAGCTCGGCCTCGTCGACGCGTAGGCCAATGGTGCGGTTCGGGATGTCGATGTCGATCATGTCGCCTTCGCGCACCAGCCCGATCATTCCGCCATTCGCCGCCTCGGGCGAGACGTGGCCGATGGATAGACCGGATGTGCCGCCGGAGAAGCGTCCGTCGGTGATGAGTGCGCAGGCCTTGCCGAGCCCCTTCGATTTCAGGTAGCTCGTCGGATAGAGCATTTCCTGCATGCCCGGGCCGCCCTTCGGTCCCTCATAGCGGATGACCACGACGTCGCCCGCCTTGACCTCGTTGCCGAGAATGCCTTTCACGGCCGCGTCCTGGCTTTCGAAGACCCGGGCCGGACCCGAAAACTTCAAAATGCTCTCATCCACGCCCGCAGTCTTCACGATGCAGCCATCGCGCGCGATGTTGCCCTTGAGCACCGCCAGACCGCCATCCTTCGAGAAGGGATGTTCGACGGAGCGGATGACGCCGGTTTCGCGGTCGGTGTCAAGTTCTTCCCAGCGCGCCTCCTGGCTGAAGGCGACCTGGGTCGGAATGCCGCCCGGGGCAGCGCGGAAGAAATTGCGGACGGTCTCGCTGGAGGTGCGGGTGATGTCCCACCGGTCGATGGCGTCGCCGAGCGTCTCCGCGTGCACTGTCGGGCAGTCACGGTTGATGAGGCCGCCTTTGTCGAGCTCGCCAAGGATCGACATGATACCGCCGGCGCGATGCACGTCTTCCATATGAACATCGCTTTTGGCCGGCGCCACCTTCGATAGGCAGGGAACCTTGCGCGACAGCCGGTCGATGTCGTCCAGGGTAAAGTCGACTTCGCCTTCATAGGCCGCGGCCAGGATGTGCAGCACCGTATTGGTTGAGCCGCCCATGGCGATATCGAGCGCCATGGCGTTTTCGAAGGCCTGCTTGGAAGCGATCGTGCGCGGCAGAACCCGCTCGTCCTCCTGCTCGTAGTAGCGGCGCGCCAGATCGACGATGAGATGGCCCGCCTCGACGAAAAGGCGCTTGCGGTCGGCATGGGTGGCAAGCGTCGAACCGTTGCCGGGCAGCGACAGGCCGAGCGCCTCGGTCAGACAGTTCATCGAGTTCGCGGTGAACATGCCCGAGCAGGAGCCGCAGGTCGGGCAGGCGGAACGCTCGATGATCTTGACGTCTTCGTCGGAGACACTGTCGTCGGCGGCGGCGACCATGGCGTCTACAAGATCGAGCGCGTGCTTCTTGCCATGCAGAACGACCTTGCCCGCTTCCATCGGCCCGCCGGAGACGAAGACGGCCGGAATGTTCAGGCGCAGTGCGGCCATCAGCATGCCGGGCGTGATCTTGTCGCAGTTGGAGATGCAGACCATCGCGTCGGCGCAATGGGCGTTGACCATGTATTCGACGCTATCGGCGATGATCTCGCGCGACGGCAGCGAATAGAGCATGCCGTCGTGACCCATGGCGATGCCGTCGTCGACGGCGATCGTGTTGAATTCCTTGGCAACGCCGCCGGCCGCCTCGATCTCGCGGGCAACGAGCTGGCCCAGATCCTTGAGATGCACGTGGCCAGGCACGAACTGCGTGAACGAGTTCACCACCGCAATAATCGGCTTGCCGAAGTCGCTGTCCTTCATGCCCGTCGCGCGCCAGAGGCCGCGGGCGCCGGCCATGTTGCGGCCGTGGGTGGTGGTGCGGGAGCGATAGGCAGGCATGAACGTGTTCCTTCACGGACAAATGTCATTACGCGGAATATGGCGACGCTGGAGCGCCAATGCACGGGGGGTAGTAGCGCAAAATTGCGCGCGCGTCATCTTCTGCGCCAGATTATTTCCGGTGCGGCCATGCGCGTTCTCCCTGTTCCAGCGGAGTTTGGCCACTCTTACCCACTCTGCCATAATGAGGCTTGGCGCAGCGGCAAAACCAATGTGCATGAGCGGATTTCCCGGCGCTCGACGTCATCTGCAATGCTTGCCATCCAGGTACAACAAGTCCATTGTTTTCAACGAAATTCACGCCCGTGCGCCGGGACTTCGGTGCTTTGGCGCGCTTCGAGGTTCGTCTGGGATGAACTGTCACGAATGCGGTTGTGAGATAGAAAGCGGCTTCGCGTTTTGCCCGAAATGCGGTGCGAAACAGCCGCAGCCATGCCCGGACTGCGGCTATCCCTGTCCTCCGCATTTCGCCTTTTGTCCTCAATGCGGCAGGCAAGTCGGTGCCTCCACTGCTTCCAAGCCTGTTCCGACGCCAAAATCATCTCCTCCGCTGCCGCCGACCGCCGCGGTGGCCCGCGCCACTTCGCCGCTGCCGACACATCCGGATGCCGGCGCCGACCGGCGCACGGTCACGGTCGTTTTTGCCGATTTATGCGGCTTCACCAGTCTCAGCGAGCAGATCGATCCGGAGATCCTGCAGGCCTTGCAGAACGAGCTCTTCGAGGAACTGACGGAGGCCGTCGAGGCCTATGGCGGTTTCGTCGACAAGTTCATCGGCGATGCCCTGCTTGCCCTTTTCGGCGCACCGCTGGCGCATGAGGACGACCCGGAACGGGCGCTTCTCGCCGCGCTGGAGATGGTAAGCCGGGCGGGGCGTGTAGGCGAGCGCTGGCGCAAACGGATCGGCTCGCCATTGAGCCTCCATGTCGGCGTCAATACCGGTACGGTCGTCACCGGTGCCTTCGGTGCCGGCGATACGAAATCCTATTCGGTCACCGGCGATACGGTGAATACCGCCCAACGGCTGCAGTCGATGGCCGGGCCGGACGAAATACTTGTCGGGCCGGTGACGCATAAACTGACCCGGCACGCTTTCGCCTACGAAACCCTCGGCGCCGTCTCCTTGCGCGGCAAGACTGGAAGCTTGCAGGTCCACCGCGTCACGGGAGCGCTCGAGACCCCGCGCGCGGCGAGAGGGCTCGATGCGCTCGGTCTCGATGCGCCGCTGATCGGACGCGACGCGGAAATCGGCCGGATGAGGGATTGCCTTGCACTTGCCTGCGCGGGCACAGCGCAACTGGTGCGACTCACGGGCGAAGCCGGTATCGGCAAGTCGCGTCTTGTCAGCGAATTTCTCGCCAGCGTCGGCGAGGATGCGCGTTTTGCGCATGTCGTCGTGAGGCGGGCCGCGTGTTCTCCGCTAGGGGAACCTTCCTATGGGACGCTCGCAACCGTTCTACGCAGCGCTTACGGCATATCGCCCGGCGACACGGCGGAAAAGACGGGGGAGCGGCTCGCGTCGGGCCTCGCGGAAATCGGCTTTCCCGCCGCGGAAGTCGATGAATTGATGCCGCTCTTCTTTCATATTCTCGGGATGGGCGATCGCGAGGGCGTCCTGCAGCACATCACTCCGGAGCAGATTCGACGCCAGCTTTTCTCCATCATTCGCACGATCTTCGAGCGACGCCTCGAACGGGCGCCACTTCTCCTCGTCATCGAAGATCTGCATTGGGCGGACTCGGCCTCGCTGGAGGCGCTGCGCTTCGTGCTCGACCGGCTGGATCGCAGCCCGTTGATGCTGCTCACCACGCAGCGGCCTTACTCCGGTCCGGAGCGGCTGGTGCCCGGCCGCGCCAGCGTCACCGCCTTGCGGCTCAGCCCGCTCTCTCCCGCGAATGGCCAGCGCCTCCTGTCGGCCTTTTTCGGGGAGGACTGTCTCCCAGGATATCTATGTGAGCGCATTCTCACGCGTGCCGGTGGCAACCCGCTTTTCATAGAGGAAATCGTCCGCGGGCTGATCGAGCTTGAAACGCTCCGGCGCGACGGTTCCCGCTGGTACGTCGCTGACGGCGAAACCGGCGTCGACATCCCTGTCGGCATAGAAGCGATGCTGCTCGCGCGCATCGATCGGCTGCCGCAGGAAGTGCGGCGTATGGTCCATTGCGCCGCTGTGATCGGGCCGAGCTTCGATGCCGATCTGCTGGCAGCCATCTCCGCCGACCCGGCCGAAGTGGATGCGGGCCTGGAACTGCTTTGTGATGCAGAAATCATCGAAGAGACCGCCGGAGGACCACAAGCCTCGCAAGCCTATCGCTTCGTGCAATCGCTGCTTCACGAAGTGGTCTACAACAATCTCCTCGTGAAGCGCCGCATGCAGATCCACGCGGCCATCGCCGACGCGCTGGAGCGTCGCTACGGCGAGGACCCGCAGCGGTTCGAAGAATTGGCGTTCCTCGCCCATCATTTCAGCCAGTCGGCGGACCGGGCCAAGGGCGCACGTTATCTGATGGCGGCCGGCGACCGTGCGCGCCAGCTCTGCGCCAACGAGGACGCCATCCGCTTCTATCGGCAAGCCATGGGTGCGCTTGCAGCGCTCGGTGAAGAAAGACCGGAATGGTTCGTTGCCCGCGAGCGGATCGCCGATCTCCTCGGGCCATCCGGTCAGCGTGCCGCTGCGGAGGAGCACTATCGCGCACTGCTCGGTTGCGGCCGCGTTGCAGCAGACCCCGTGGCCTCCGCTCGGATCCTTCGCAAGCTCGGCCATCTCCTTTGGGAAGCCGGCAATCGCGATCAGGCGCAGGTAAACTTCGCCGAGGCCGCCACCCTGCTCAAAAATGCTGATGCTCCTGTCGAGAACGCCTCTCTTCTTCAGGAGCGCGGGCATCTCGCATTCCGCATGGGCGACTATCTGGCTGCTTCCGCATGGGCCGACGAGGCATTGATGCGAGTCAAGGCTCTCACGCCCGCCGCCGGCGACGAGACGCGGCGCGAGGCTGCGCTGGTTACCGCCGAAGCGCTGAATACCAAGGGCGTGGCCCTGGCGCGGCGCGGTAGGACGCGCGAGGCGATCAGTGCGGTGGAGGAGAGCGTGGCGGTCGCCGAGGCCGCCACACTGATGCATGCGGCCTGCCGCGGATATACCAATCTCGGCGTGCTATACACGATTGTCGACCCGAAGCTGGCGATCGACGTCTGCCGACGCGGTTTGGACATGGCTCGCCGTATCGGCGATCTCAGCTTTCAAGCGCGGCTGCTCGCCAATCTAGCGGTTGCCCATTGCACCTTTACCGACCGCTGTGGGATCGAAGGTGTGCCGGCTGCCGAGAGGGCGATCGAAATCGACCGCGCGCTGGACCAGCGCGATCACCTACCGGTGTCCCTTCTGGTCCTCGGACAGATATACCAATGCCATGAGCGGCCGCGCGATGCCCGAGAGCTCTACGGCGAGGCGCTTGAACTCGCCGGCGAGACGGGCGAGGCGCAGGTGCTGTTTCCGTGCTATGATGGCTTGGCGACACTCTGCCTCGATGAAGGCAATCTTGCCGAGGCCGAGCGATATTTTGGTTTGGCTCGAGATGTCTGCGCGCGTCATGATCTTGATCCCGAAGCTTTGGTGATATTGCCGTTTCTCGACTAGGGCACTCCCGGTCCAAGTGAGCCTCTGAATGCTTAAGAGCTGCGTGGAATCAAGGTTTCATCCTGGGCAAAGATCTTCGACAAGCGCTGTGGGGTACAATGGGAGGAGAATAGCCATGGCCGATCAGCACAACCGCGGGCCACTGAGGCCGGGCGACCGGGCGCCGAATGTGGTGCTCGACGCGATCACCAAGGAAGGCAAGATCGCCATCGATGATTTTCGGGGGCACAAGCCGGTCCTGGTGGGCCTGTTCAGAGGCCTGCAATGCCCATTCTGCCGCCGGCAGATCGCCGCGATCTCGCAGCTCAAGGCTGCGCTGAATGAAAAGGGCATAGAGACCTTGACGGTCGTGAACACGCCGGTAGAGCGGGCGCGTCTCTATTTCCGCTACCATCCCCTGCCGAACCTGCTTGCGGCCGCTGATCCGGAACGGATTTCGCATCAGGCCTTCGGTCTGCCCAACCCGGAATTCACGGAAGATGAGGACGATTGGCCCCGCAAGATCAGCATGCAGACGGTGATGTCCATGCGTGTCGAGATGCCTGGCGAACTGCCGGAGCCGATGAATCCAATCGCGGGCTCCCAATATCTCCAGCAAGCGGACGGCTACCAGATGACGGAGGAGGACAAGCGGATGGAGGCCACCGCGATGGGGCAACTTGTCGGTGAGTTCCTGCTCGACCGCGACGGCGTCGTACGCTGGTGCTTCACCGAAGCGACACCGGATGGCGGCAATATGTTCCGCAGCCCGGCGCCGGAGGAGGTGATGTCGGCGGCATCGCAGGTGGCGCATTGAGCGCGGCCGCCCACAGCCATTCGTTGGCCGCGGCGCGTCTCTCGCTGTATCTATGGGGATCGGAATGGTGGGCGTGACAAGGATCGAACTTGTGACCCCTACGATGTCAACGTAGTGCTCTCCCGCTGAGCTACACGCCCATCCGATGCGGCGCATAGACCACAAAACCCGCGTTGCCGTCAATAGCTTTTTCGAAGGTTTTTTGACAGAAATTTCGAACCCGTTTCACAGTCGAATTTCCGGCGCCTCGCCTTCGCCCTCCGCCGGTTTGCGTCCATGGCGAATGCGCTAAGCGCTTGAAACGGCAAGAGCCGCTGCCGATCCTGTTGGTCTGCAGCGGCCTTGAAGCGCTGTCCGCGAGAGCGGGTCTTTTCGGTCGGAACGCGGCGCGCGCGGAAAGCCGCGGGCGTGCTTTGCGCGTCCGGTTTAGGCCGCGAGCATCTTGTTGACCTCGTCGACGAGGTCGCGCAGGTGGAAGGGCTTGGAGAGGACCTTGGCATCCTTCGGCGCCTTCGAGTCGGGGTTCAGCGCCACGGCGGCAAAGCCTGTGATGAACATCACCTTGAGATCCGGGTCGAGCTCGGTCGCTCGGCGGGCAAGCTCGATGCCGTCCATCTCAGGCATGACGATGTCGGTCAGCAGCAGCGAAAAGGGTTCTTCGCGAAGCCGGTCATAGGCGCTGGCGCCGTTGTCATAGGACAAGACCTTGTAACCAGCCTTCTCCAGCGCCTTTACGAGGAAGCGGCGCATATCGTTATCGTCTTCGGCAAGGAGGATTTTCGCAGTCATGAATTCGGCCGTGCTACTTCTTTTGAATGCTTGTGGGATGCGGCAGCTTATCAAACCGCAACAGGGTAAATATCCGGTGAACAGAGTGCGTCAATCCCCCGAAACCGGCGGGGGGGCCACTATGGACACAGAGGCGGCCAACTGGCAACATGATCCGAACAACAAGATCCGGGCATGGTAAAAAAGGGTTCCGATGGGGGAAGCGACGGACTGGGAATTTTTCGAGGTTCTGGAGCCCGCAAGCCAGCGGATTCCCTTTGTGTTCAATTCCCCGCATAGCGGCCGGTACTATCCGCAATCCTTTCTCGACCAGTCGCGGCTCGACCCGCATGCGATCCGCCGTTCCGAAGATCACTTCGTAGACGAGTTGTTCCGCAGCGCCACTTTCTTGGGTGCGCCGCTGCTGTGTGCGCATTTCCCGCGCGCCTTTCTCGACGTCAACCGTGAACCTTACGAGCTCGACCCGCGCATGTTCGAAGGTGCGCTGCCGGCGCATGCCAACATAAGCTCCATGCGCGTCGCCGGCGGCCTCGGCACCGTACCGCGCCTCGTTGCCGAGAACATGGAAATCTATCGCAGCCGCTTTCCGGTGGAGGAGGCGCTGGCGCGGATCGAGGCGATCTACAAACCGTACCATGCGACGCTCAGGAAGTTGATCGCCCGCACTCATGTCCAGTTCGGGATGTCCGTCCTTATCGATTGCCATTCAATGCCCGGCAACGTTCATCTTCCGGGCAGCGGGCAGCGCCCGGATTTCATCATCGGCGATCGTTACGGAACGAGCGCGGCGGGAGAAATGTCCCGGACTGCTGTCGATCTCCTGGAACAGCTCGGCTACGTGGTCGCCCGCAACAAGCCCTATGCCGGCGGCTTCATTACCGAGCACTATGGCCGGCCGACGCGCGGACTGCATGCGCTTCAAATCGAAATCAACCGCAGCCTCTATGTCGACGAGGCGACGCTCGTGAAAAAGCCGGGATTTGCCGCATTGGAGGCGGATCTTGCGACGTTCATCGCGGCACTTGCACGGCATGTCGAGGATTATGGCGCCTATCTCCCCTTGGCGGCGGAGTAGAGGCCGAGCGCCGACAGCACCGGTCGTCTTTTCAGACTGACGAGGATAGCTGTGAAACTTTGAATTGCGCTCAAAAAGAACCGCGCCAGCGGCGCGGTCAAGTCTAGGGAGGAAACACCCAAGGAGGGTATTTGCAGCCACGAGTGACTGCAAAGAAAGCTTAATATTGCGCTGCACAAATGTCAAGATTCGAGTGAAAACTTTTGCATCGCAGCAGAAAAATTTCAGATGTCGTTCTGAGGGATCCAAAAAGCCAGCGACGAGCCCGCTGCATGGTTTCCTAAATCGGAACCGATTTTAAGGCCATGCTTCTGAAAAAATGCACGGCGCTGCTGGTGCGCGGGCTTGTTGCCTTTCGGCAAATTTCCTCTATGCACGATGCACTCGACCTTGTTTCCCCTGAGAGTTTGAAATGTTGCCCGACCGTTCCTTCTTCGACCGTCTCGCCGACGCCGCCAAGGCGGAAACCATGCCGCGGTTCCGGATGGGAGGGAGCGTTATCAACAAGCTCGAAGGCGGCTTCGATCCTGTCACCGAAGCAGACAGATCAGCCGAGGCGGCGATCCGGACGCTGATCGAAAACACGTTTCCGGGCCACGGCATCCTGGGCGAAGAATACGGAAACGTCGGTGTCGACCGCGAACATGTCTGGGTCATCGACCCCATCGACGGGACGCGTGCCTTCATTTCAGGCTTACCGGTATGGGGCACGCTGATCGGCCTCTACCGCAACGGCAACGCCGTGATGGGACTGATGGACCAGCCCTTTACCGGCGAACGCTATTTCGCCGACGGCGAGAAGTCGGTCTATCGCGGTCCTGGCGGCGAGAAGGTGCTTTCCACGCGCTCGTGCGAGACGCTTTCGGATGCCGTCCTGTTCACGACGTCGCCGCATCTCTATGCGGGCGAACTCAGGGAGCGCTTCGAGGCGCTGCAGGCACGGGTGCGCCTCTTTCGTTATGGCTGCGACTGCTATGCCTTTGCGCTCCTTGCGTCCGGCCACGTCGATCTCGTTATCGAATGCGGTCTGAAGCCCTACGACGTCGGCGGTCTTATTCCGTTGATCGAGCAGGCAGGGGGCGTGATCACCACTTGGCAGGGCGGGCCTGCGGAAATGGGCGGCGAAATCATCGCTGCCGGCAGCCCCGAGCTCCATGAGCGGGCGCTGGAGATGCTGAGGATCTAGAGCGGAATAAGAAAATGGTCGATTCGACCCAAACCATCGTGATCTAGACGTCTTTCAGTTTGTGCGGCGAAGTTTCGGCATCGTCACCGTCGGCCCCGGGCAGAAATGCGAAAATTGCAGCCATCGCCTGGGCGCGATAGCGGTCGGCTTCATGGAGGAGTTCGTGGCGCGCCCCGTCGATCGGGATCAAATGGCCGGCACGGAAGTTGCTCGCCAGGAATTCGATGGCGAGATGCGGTATAAGGCCGTCGGCCATCGGCGCCAGGATTATCGTCGGCACGGTGATCTTCGTCAGGTGTTCGCGACGCATGACGCGCCGCATGGTCCTGAAGGCCTCATTCAGCCAGCGAGCCGTCGGCGGCCCCAGCCGAAAGTGCGGAAAGCTGCCGGTCAGCGCCAGGTTGCGGGCGTAGCGAGGGAAATCGGCGGTCAGCACATTGTTCTCAAACGGAATGCGACTGGCCTTGTCGGCGTGGATCGGCAATCTCCCGAGACCAATCCGGTTCATGATCGCAGCCATGACGGCAATGCCGCGCGCGCCGATGGCCTGGCCGCTAAGTCCGACGAAGGGCGCAAGCAGAACCATGCGATCGATGCGGCTCGCAAGCATCGGCGCCGATGACAGGACGACCAGAGCGCCCATGGAATGGGCGACGATCGAGAAGGGCAGGCGAGTGTCCGGCAGGACGATCTGTTCGAGAAATCTAGCCAGGTCGCGCTCGTAGTCGGAAAAGTGGTCCACATGACCGCGACCCGGCTGCCGCAACAGCCGTTCGGAGCCGGCCTGGCCGCGCCAGTCGAAAGTGGCAACCCAGAAACCGGCCGTCGTCAGTTCGTCGATCGTTTCGAAATATTTCTCGATCGACTCGTTGCGGCCCTGCAGCAGCACGATCGTGCCGCGCGCGAACGGCGCCTTCGTCTTGAAGACCGCGTAGCGGATCTTGCGGTTGCCCACTCCGTCGAAAAAACCTGCCACGGGATTGCCCGGGATCGGATTGTCCGGCGTCGAATGAAGGATTGTCGTCATCAAGGGCGAAGGCCAGAGTGCAAATCGCGTTGGTCGAATCAAGTCAGGGCTGAACATGGACGGAAAATCGCTCACACTCTTCCCATATCGCTTCAGGGATAGGCGGTGGCCCGTCGCCCGTCAAAGAAAAAAGCCGGAAACGGTGGATGAAATCCGGGCGATCACCGTTTCCGGCCGCTGAAGGGGAAGGGACGTGTCACTTCAGCCCTGGGAGTTTCCTCCCAGTATCTTTTCTATAAGCCCCTGCGGCTGAACGGCGGCCGAACCCTCCATTCATGTGCCGTTCACGAATTTCGTTGCCGAAAACGCCGCATGAATTCCCTTGAACTCGCGCGGACGCGTTCCCATGTCTTGGACACGGACGCCGATGACGGGTCCGTTCACCGGTCGCGTCACTGCCTGACGGGGTGGCACGCCAGACATCGCAAACAGTTGCTCTTAAGGAGGACACTATGCGTCATTTTGATTTTTCTCCCCTCTACCGCTCCACCGTCGGCTTCGATCGCCTGTTCACCATGCTCGACAGCCTTGGCCAGCCCGATCAGTCGCAGACCTATCCGCCCTACAATATCGAGCGCACCGGCGAAAACGCCTATCGCATCACCATGGCCGTTGCCGGCTTTGACGAGAGCGAGCTTTCGATCGAAGCGCGCGAACATACGCTGACGATCAAAGGCGAAAAGAGCGAAGAAAAGGATGCAGAGAGCCAGTTCCTGCACCGCGGCATCGCCAAGCGCGCATTTGAGCGCCGCTTCCAGCTTGCCGATCATGTGGAGATCAAATCCGCCTCGCTGAAGAACGGCCTGCTTCACATCGATCTCGTGCGCGAGATTCCGGAAGCAGCAAAGCCGCGTCGAATTGAGATCAGCTCGGTTGCTTCGCAGGCCAAGCAGATCGAGACGCAGAGCGCTTAAGCCGGTTACAGCGCCCGTGCGTCTTTTCAGGCGCCCAAAGATCGCTGTAGCACTATGAACTGCTGCATGTTTTTGTCCTTAGATCGGCTCCGAATCTAAGGACATGCAGTAGAGATCGGAAATAAAAGGCGGCGTCCCGACAGGCGCCGCCTTTTTCGTTCCGCCCTAACAGGCGTCGATGAACCGGTCGACGCCGTCCGCGAGAGTGGCAAAGCTGGTGACGAGCCGGTAGAGGCCTTCGTCCTCGGCGAGGCTGCCTGCCAGATCATGCGGCACGTGCCAATCATAGAAAACCGCACCATGCTGCCGCAATCGGGCGGCCACATCATGTTTCAGCACCACGAAGACCTCGTTGGCATCCGGCGCCCAGGCAAGCCGGCTACTGGCTGAGGCAGAAATGCCGTCGGCGAGGCGTTGCGCCATGGCGTTGGCATGACGAGCGAGATTGAGCCAAAGATCGCCCGCAAGATAGGCGTCGAACTGAGCGGCGACGAAGCGCGATTTGGAAAAGAGCTGAGCCGCACGCTTGCGCAGAAAATGCATCTCCTGCGCCTTGGAGAGATCGAAAAGGATCAGCGCTTCGGCGCACCAGCAGCCGTTCTTGGTTCCGCCGAAGGAGAGCAGCTCGACGCCGCGTTTCCAGGTCATTTCGGCCGGCGTCGCGTCGAGATGGACGAGGGCGTTGGCAAAACGCGCGCCGTCCATGTGCAGCGGCAGCTTGTGCGATTTGGCGATGGAGGCGATGGCGTCGATCTCTTCGAGCGCGTAGACGGTGCCGCTTTCCGTCGCCTGCGTCAGCGTCACCGCCATCGGCTGGCCTCCATGTACGTCTTCAGGCGGAAAACGGCGGATCTCGGCTTCGAGCGTTGCAGGTGCCATCTTTCCGCGCGCGCCATCGACCGGCCTTAGCCGCGCGCCGTGCGAAAAGAACTCCGGCGCGCCGCATTCGTCGACGTTCACATGCGCTTCGCGATGGCAGAAAGCGATGCCGCCCGCTCGATTGGCGCTCGAAAGCGCCAGTGAATTCGCGGCCGTTCCGGTGCCGACGAAAAACACGGCCACTTCCTTCTCGAAAATCTCCGAAAGCCGCCTCTGCACCTTCTGGTCGAGTTCGCTCATGCCATATGCGGGAGCATAGCCGCCCGCATGCGCCATCAGGTTTTCGGCAATCGCGGGATGGGCACCGGCCCAGTTGTCGGACGAAAAGATCATCGCAGAATTACCCTGGCTCTACAGCGCCGCGCGTCTGATCAGACGCGCAAAGGTGACCACCACCAGCCGCACGGCGAGACCATAACCGAGTTCAGCCACCACGCAACGTGTTCCACCTGATGTAGTGCCAACCGGAGACCAGTTTGAAACCAAAGGGAAGAAAGTGCCGGAGGATTGTAATTAAATTTCAAAAGTGTGAAATTTTTGGCAATGTTCGTCAAAATCTCTTCCGATATTTGCTGATGTGCCCCTTGCGGAGGGGGGCGCTTTCTGGCATAGAGCGCATGAAATAGGACAGGTTTGCTGTCCTATTTCGGTCTAGGGACCGGAACAATCGCCGGAAGCTTTGGAAAAAGCGGCATCCGGCGTTGCAGCGCAAGGGCTTTCACCGGATTTCATTCGGTTGATAACGCTTGCCATCAGGATGGTCGCGGACATTCGTGCCTGGTGCAGCCGCGCTTCATTTGCGACCTGATCAGGATCATGCGACGATAGTGCCCGGCTTGCCGCAGGTCGAAAAAGACGCGACGCGGCAGTCGACGCGCGGGCCGCGTATGCCCGGAATTCCGGGTTCAACAGGAGGGAAGACGATGACGGATCATTCGCCATCATATCAGATTGGGCTCAACCTCGCACAAAATGCTGCGACGGCTGTGAAAACGCCCGCATTCCCCTCCGGACTGCCGCGAAAACAAGGCCTCTACGATCCGCGAAACGAACACGACGCCTGCGGTGTCGGCTTTGTCGCCCATATGAAGGGCGAGAAGTCGCATCAGATCGTTCGCGACGGTCTCTTCATGCTTGAAAACCTGACGCATCGCGGCGCCGTCGGTGCCGATCCGCTGATGGGCGACGGCGCAGGCATTCTCGTACAGATCCCCGACCAATTCTTCCGTGAGGAGATGGCGGACCAGGGCGTCACCCTGCCCAAGGCCGGCGAGTACGCCGTTGGCTATTTTTTCATGCCGCGCGACGAAAAGCTGATCGGCCATTTCAAGGAGGTGATCAGCGAGGTTGTTGCCGAGGAGGGCCAGCACCTGCTCGGCTTCCGTGACGTGCCGGTCGACAACTCGTCGCTCTCGAAAGCGCCGGATATCGCGGCCACCGAACCGCACCACGTGCAGGTCTTCATTGGCGCCGGCCGGGATGCCGCGACCAATGCCGAATTCGAGCGTCGCCTGTTCACGCTGCGCAAGGTGATCTCGAACCGCATCTATGCGGAAGCGGACGGCGGCGACCTCGGCTTCTATGTCGTTTCGCTGTCGACCCAGACCATCGTCTACAAGGGCATGTTCCTCGCCTACCAGGTCGGCGCCTATTACAAGGATCTTGCGGACGAGCGCTTCCAGTCGGCGGTGGCGCTGGTGCATCAGCGCTTTTCGACCAACACCTTCCCGTCCTGGAAGCTGGCGCATCCTTACCGCATGGTTGCCCACAACGGTGAAATCAACACCCTGCGCGGCAACGTCAACTGGATGGCGGCGCGGCAAGCCTCGGTCTCCTCGCCGCTCTTTGGCGACGACATCTCCAAGCTCTGGCCAATTTCCTACGAAGGCCAGTCGGATACGGCCTGCTTCGACAATGCGCTCGAATTCCTCGTTCAGGGCGGCTATTCGCTTGCCCACGCGGTGATGATGCTGATCCCGGAAGCCTGGGCCGGCAACCAGCTCATGTCGCCGGAACGCAAAGCGTTCTACGAATATCATGCGGCATTGATGGAGCCGTGGGACGGGCCGGCGGCGGTTGCCTTCACCGATGGCCGGCAGATCGGCGCGACGCTTGACCGAAACGGTCTTCGTCCAGCGCGTTACATCGTCACCAGCGACGACCGCGTCATCATGGCGTCGGAGGCCGGCGTGCTCCCGGTTCCCGAGGAGAAGATCATCAAGAAGTGGCGGCTGCAGCCAGGCAAGATGCTGCTGATCGACATGGAAGAGGGCCGCATCATCTCCGACGAGGAGGTGAAGTCGTCGCTTGCCAGCAAGCATCCCTACCGCAAGTGGCTGGACGACACCCAGCTCATCCTGGAAGACCTGAAGCCGGTCGAGCCGCGGGCGCTTCGCCGCGATGTGTCGCTGATCGATCGCCAGCAGGCCTTCGGCTACACGCAGGAGGATACAAAGCTCCTGATGTCGCCGATGGCGACGACGGGCCAGGAGGCGATCGGATCGATGGGAACCGACACGCCGATCTCGGCGATGTCGGACAAGCCGAAGCTGCTTTACACCTATTTCAAGCAGAACTTCGCCCAGGTCACCAACCCGCCGATTGACCCGATCCGCGAGGAACTGGTGATGAGCCTCGTCTCGTTCATCGGTCCGCGCCCGAACATTCTTGATCACGAGGGCATGGCCCACGCCAAGCGGCTTGAAGTCCGCCAGCCGATCCTGACCAACGGCGATCTCGAAAAGATCCGCTCGATCGGTCATACGGAAGACCGCTTCGACACCAAGACGCTCGACTTCACCTACGATATTTCGCGGGGTGCCGAAGGCATGCCGGAAATGCTCGATCGCCTCTGCGAGCGGGCCGAAGCTGCGGTCAGGGGTGGCTACAACATCATCGTGCTTTCGGACCGCCAGGTGGGGCCCGATCGCGTCGCGATCCCGGCGCTGCTCGCGACTGCGGCCGTCCACCATCACCTGATCCGCAAGGGGCTGCGCACGTCGGTCGGCATCGTGCTGGAATCGGGCGAACCGCGCGAGGTGCACCATTTCTGCCTGCTCGCCGGTTATGGCGCGGAAGCGATCAACCCCTATCTCGCCTTCGACACCCTCGTCGACATGCACAAGCGCGGTGACTTCCCGAAGGAGGTCGACGCCAGCGAGATCGTCTATCGCTATATCAAGGCGGTCGGCAAAGGCATCCTCAAGGTCATGTCGAAGATGGGCATCTCGACCTATCAATCCTATTGCGGCGCGCAGATCTTCGACGCGGTCGGCCTTTCGTCGAAGCTGGTGGACCAGTATTTCTTCGGCACGGCGACGACGATCGAAGGCATTGCTCTCGAGGAGATCGCGGCTGAAACGGTCGACCGCCACAAAGCTGCCTTCGGTGCCGATCCGGTCCTTGCCAATACGCTTGATATCGGCGGCGAATATGCCTTCCGCATGCGTGGCGAAAGCCATGCCTGGACTCCGGACGCGATCGCCTCGTTGCAGCACGCGGTGCGCGGCAACGCCAAGGACCGCTACCGCGAATTCTCCGAAATGGTGAATGCGTCGTCGCTGCGCATGAACACGATCCGCGGCCTCTTTACGGTCAAGAGCGCGGAGGCCGTCGGCCGCAAGCCGATTTCGATCGACGAGGTCGAGCCGGCGTCCGAGATCGTCAAACGGTTCTCGACCGGGGCGATGTCCTTCGGCTCGATCAGCCGCGAGGCGCATACGACGCTGGCGATCGCGATGAACCGGATCGGCGGCAAGTCGAACACCGGCGAAGGCGGCGAGGAAAGCGACCGCTATCTGCCGCGCCCGGACGGCTCGATGAACCCCGAGCGCTCGGCGATCAAGCAGATCGCCTCGGGCCGCTTCGGCGTCACGACCGAATATCTGGTCAACGCCGACATGCTGCAGATCAAGGTGGCGCAGGGTGCGAAGCCTGGCGAAGGCGGTCAGCTTCCCGGCCACAAAGTGGACGCGACGGTTGCCAAGACCCGGCACTCAACGCCGGGCGTCGGCCTCATCTCGCCGCCGCCGCATCACGACATCTATTCGATCGAGGATCTAGCGCAGCTGATCTACGATCTGAAGAACGTCAATCCGGAGGCCGATGTCTCGGTCAAGCTCGTTTCGGAAGTGGGCGTCGGCACGGTTGCGGCCGGTGTCGCCAAGGCGCGCGCCGATCACATCACCATTGCGGGCTTCGACGGCGGCACCGGCGCCTCGCCGCTGACCTCGCTGAAACACGCGGGCAGCCCGTGGGAAATCGGCCTTGCCGAAACCCAGCAGACGCTCGTCTTGAACGGGCTGCGTTCGCGCGTCGCCCTTCAGGTCGATGGTGGCCTCAAGACCGGCCGCGACGTCATCATCGGCGCGCTGCTTGGCGCGGATGAATTCGGGTTCGCGACTGCGCCGCTGATCGCCGCCGGCTGTATCATGATGCGCAAGTGCCATCTGAACACCTGTCCGGTCGGCGTCGCCACGCAGGACCCGGTTCTGAGAAAGCGGTTCAAGGGCACGCCGGAGCATGTCATCAACTACTTCTTCTTCGTTGCGGAAGAAGTGCGCGAGATCCTCGCCTCGCTCGGCGTGAGCAAGCTCGACGAGATCATCGGCGCTTCGGAGTTGCTCGAGCGTGATCGGATGATCGAACACTGGAAGGCCCGTGGTCTCGATTTCTCGAAGATTTTCCACAAGGTGGAGGCGCCGAAGGAAGCGACCTATTGGACGGCCCGCCAGAACCATCCGATCGACGATATTCTCGATCGCAAGCTGATCGAGAAGGCGAAGACGGCGCTCGAAACCAAAGTGCCGGTTGCCTTCAAAACGGAGATCAAGAATGTCGACCGCTCGGCCGGCGCGATGCTTTCCGGTGCGCTCGCCAAGCGCTGGGGCCATAAGGGACTGAAGGATGATACGATCCACGTGACCCTCAAGGGCACGGCCGGGCAGTCCTTCGGTGCGTTCCTTGCCCGCGGCATCACCTTCGACCTCGTGGGCGACGGCAACGACTACGTCGGCAAAGGCCTTTCGGGCGGGCGCATCATCGTCCGGCCGCCGGAAAACGCCCGCATCGTGCCGCACCAGTCGATCATCGTCGGCAACACCGTGCTCTACGGTGCGATCTCAGGCGAATGCTATTTCAACGGCGTCGCCGGCGAACGCTTTGCCGTGCGCAATTCCGGCGCGATCGCGGTCGTCGAAGGTGTCGGCGATCACGGCTGCGAATACATGACCGGCGGAGTGGTCGTCGTGATCGGCGGAACGGGCCGCAACTTCGCGGCCGGCATGTCCGGCGGTGTCGCTTATGTGCTTGATGAGGAGGGCGATTTCGCCCGCCGCTGCAACATGGCGATGGTCGAGCTGCAGCCGGTGCCGGAGGAGGACGATATGCTGGAGAAGCTGCATCATCACGGCGGCGATCTCATGCACAAGGGCATGGTGGACGTTTCGGGCGATATGACGCGCCACGACGAGGAGCGGCTTTACCAGCTCATCTCCAACCACCTGCACTATACGGGCTCGCCCCGCGCCAAGGAGATCCTCGATCGCTGGGCCGAGTTCAGGCCGAAATTCCGCAAGGTCATGCCGGTCGAATACCGCCGCGCGCTCGAAGACATGGAGCGCATGAAAATGGCTGAAGCGGCCGAATAACCGGCCCCTGTGACAACTGCCCCCGGCCCGAGATCGGGTTACGGGGGCCTCATGCGCGCCTCAAGGCGCCTGTTCAGATTGAAGATATCAGGATCGTAAGATGGGCAAGGTTACTGGGTTTTTGGAGATCGACCGGCAGGTGGCGAAGTACCAGCCGGCCTCCGACCGCATCCGCCATTTCCGTGAATTCACCATTCCGATGTCCGACCAGGAAGTGCAGAAGCAGGCCGCTCGCTGCATGGACTGCGGCATTCCCTATTGCCATGGGCCGACCGGGTGCCCGGTGCACAACCAGATACCGGACTGGAACGACCTCGTTTACAACGGCAACTGGGACGAGGCGATCCGTAACCTGCACTCGACCAACAATTTTCCGGAATTCACCGGCCGCGTCTGCCCGGCGCCCTGCGAGGAAGCCTGCACGTTGAACCTTGAGGATGCGCCGGTTTCGATCAAGACGGTCGAACAGGCGATCGCCGACAAGGCCTATGAGATGGGCTACATCGTACCGCAGCCGGCGGTGATCAAGACCGGCAAGAAGGTGGCCGTCATCGGCTCCGGCCCTTCAGGCATGGCGGCCGCGCAGCAGCTCGCCCGCGCCGGCCACGAGGTTCATGTCTACGAGCGCGAATCGAAGCCCGGCGGGCTCCTGCGCTACGGCATTCCGGACTTCAAGATGGAGAAGAACTTCATCGACCGTCGCGTCGAGCAGATGCAGGGCGAGGGTGTCACCTTCCATTGCGGCATCAATATCGGTGTCGACCTGCCGATGTGGAAGCTCCTCGACGACAATGACGCGGTGCTTTATTGCGGCGGCTCGGAAACCCCGCGCGACGCCGGCATTCCTGGCGTGGAATTTACCGGCGTGCACGACGCCATGCCCTATCTCGTACAGCAAAACCGTCGCATCGGCCGCGAGAATGTCGACAGCGTCGGCTGGCCGTCCGATCCGATCCTCGCTGGCGGCAAGCATGTCGTGGTCGTCGGCGGCGGCGACACGGCGTCCGACTGCGTCGGCACCGCTTTCCGCCAGGGCGCCGTCAAGGTGACCCAGCTCGACATTCGCCCGCAGCCACCGGAGAAGGAGGACAAGCTTTCGGTCTGGCCGTTCTGGGCGACGAAGATGCGGACCTCCTCCAGCCAGGCCGAGGGCGCGATCCGCGAGTTCCAGGTCGCCACACTGGAATTTGTCGGTGATGAGGACGGTGTCCTGACCGGCGTCAAGTGCTGTCAGGTGGATGAGCGTCGCAAGCCGATCGCCGGCAGCGAGTTCATCATCAAGGCCGACCTTGCCTTCATCGCCATCGGTTTCCGCGGTCCCTTCGCCGACAGCGTGCTCAAGGACCTCGGCGACAAGCTGGCCCTCAATATCGACCGCCGCGGCTCCACCAACGTCATTGCCAACGAGCAGGATTACAAGACCTCGGTCGACAAGCTGTGGACGGCCGGCGACGTTCGTCGTGGTCAATCGCTCGTCGTCTGGGCGATCCGCGAAGGCCGTCAGGCAGCGCGCGCTATCGACGAAGCGCTGATGGGCTCCACCGTCCTGCCGCGCTGATCGTAGATTGCCCCTCTCCCCGCACGCGGGCGAGGGGATTTGAGATCGATGTTTTGCGACGCGTTTCCTTCGCCCCGCTTACGGGGAGTAGCCGCTCAGTTCCGGCTCATCGGCCTACTGATCACCGCTTGCGGCTTTACCAGACGGAAATCGTCGATGCGTCCGGGAGGGGCTGGCGGTATCTCGCCCTTTTCGACAAGCAGGTCCCTGGGGCTCTTGCCCGTGCCTTTCGGAGGGGCGTCGCCGCCGAGAAGCGCGGTTGCCCCGTCCAGTGCCGGGTCGGTCACGCTGATCGGCTGGGTCTTGACGATATCCTCGTTCGCGAGCGGCGCCGTCACGACAAGATCCTTAAGTCCCTCGGCGCCCGGCACGTCGGTATCCGTTGCGGCTGCCTCGCCGAGCAGCTTCCGAATGTCCTTCTCGACATAAAAAGCGAGCTTGCGTTTGCCTGCCTTGGTCAGGTTGATACCATCCGAACCGCGCAGGCGGACCTGCTGGCCGTTGATGTCCGAACCCGTCAATACGAACTTGCCGCTCTCGTCGACGAAGCCGTCCCAGATGTCGATGAATTGGCCGCCGGCCTTCTCGACCTCTTCGCGGAAGATGCCATTGAAGGTCACCATATCGGCGGTCATGGCCGTCGATTGGAAGGGCGGCATGCCGACCCAGAGAACCGGCAGCTTGTCCTTTCGTGCCAGCGCCGCGAACGCATTGACGCGTCTGCGGTATTCTTCCATCCAGACGTCGGTGCGGAACTTCTCCTTCGTGTCGCCGATCTGCATCAACTGGCGGTCGTTGGCGCCGAGGCTGACGACGATCACTGAAGGCTTCAGTTCGGAGACATAGTCGGAGAGGATTTTCGGCCAGTCGAAATAGTCGTTCCGGACGAGGCCCGACGAGCCGCTCGCCCGTGTTTCGACCGCAATCCCCGGCGTCGTTTCAAACGCAACCTTCAGGCCGTCGCCGAGGCTTCCAGCAACGAAGTCGCCGACGACCAGGACTTTTTTTGCGTCCGGCGACTTCTCGACGACCGGAGCGGGGGGCGGCGTCTCGGCGAGGCGCGGCTTGGCGCGTTGCTGGCGCGGTTGTTGCGGCTCCGCCGGTTGCTGCCGGCGCTTCTGCATCCGGCGGGGTCTGGGCTGCCGGGGAAAATCGTATTGGTCCTGGTAGTAGATGCGTCTTTGGGGCACGAAGACGCCAAAGAACTTCTGAAGCAGATTGCGGCGAGGGACCGGCTCCTGCGCCTCGGCCATGGTGGCGAAGAGACCGGCAACGAGCATCGCCATCGCACCCATAAAAATCGGCGCTAAACGAAGCGGACGCAAGAACCGGCCCTTCCCGGCGTCTCTGGTTGTCAGCATAGTCACTTCACCGTCAAGTGGCAGGATTGCCCCACCATACGCCAAATCACGGCGATTTGGCACCGAATGATTGAAAATCGCCGTGATCGGGAGAGATCGCGCCGGTCGCGATCACTTGCGCAGTGCGCGCAGGAGATGTTGCGTCGGTTCGCCGTCCGGGGCCAGGCCGTTCTGCGCCTGAAACGCCTGGATTGCGGCCTTGGAGCCTGAGCCGAAATTGCCGTCGACTTCGCCGTTGTAGTAGCCGAGTTCCTTCAGCCGGTTCTGCAGCTCGAACTTCTCGCTGATGTCGAGCGAGCCGTCCGGACGCGGCCAGCGCTGCTGCATTCCGGCGTAGCCGGCAATCTGGTCGGCGAGGAGGCCGACGCCAAGCGCGTAGGAATCGGAGGCGTTGTAGCGCTTGATAACGAAGAAGTTGCGCGTCATCAGGAAGCCCGGACCTTTGCCGCCGCCCGGCAGCTTGAGTTCGGCCCGCGTCTTCGGGTTGCTGAAGCCTTTGCCGTTCGGGCGGATGAAGCCGAGCGCGGCCCACTGGCCGAGCGTCTTCGTCTGGCCCGCATATTTCGCCGCATTGGCCGGTGCCACGATCTCGTAGCCCCAGGTCTCGCCCGGCTGCCAACCGTTTTTCCTCAACAGATTGGCGGCCGTTGCCAGCGCATCGGGAACCGAGTTCCAGATGTCCCGATGCCCGTTTCCGTCGGCATCAACGGCGTAGAGCAGATAGCTCGTCGGAATGAATTGCGTGTGACCCATGGCGCCCGCCCAGGAGCCGGTCAGTTCGCGCGGAGTGATGTCGCCGCGCTGCAGGATCTTCAGCGCCGCGATAAGTTGGGTCCTCGCGAATTTCGCCCGCTTCGGGTCGGCATAGGCAAGGGTCGCCAGTGCGCGCGGCACGTAGTGCAGCCGGTCGTCCTTTTGGAGCACGGCGCCATAGTTCGATTCCATCGACCAGATCGCCAGCAGGATGGTCTTGTCGACGCCGTAGTGCCGCTCCAAAGCATTGAGCGTGCGGGCGTGTTTCGCCGCCATTTCCTGGCCGATGCGCGTGGTGTACGGATTGACACGCGAGTCGATATATTCCCAGATCTTGTGCTTGAATTCGGGCTGAAAGTTCGCCTTTTCGATGACTGCCGGATCGGGCGTCTTCACGCCGGCAAAGGCCCTGCGGTAGGTCGCCTGGGTGATGCCGCTCTTGGCGGCGGTGGCGTAGAAATTGTTGATCCAGCTCTGAAAACCTGAATCCGCACGCGCGGGCGACGAACCAAGCGCGGCGGCGATAACGAGAGCGGCTGCGATATGTCGAAAGAACGTCCTGCGGTTTCTGATCATCAGCTGTCGGTTCCGTTTCTCGGCGGAGCGTTCAGCCGGCGTTCATGCCGGACGGAATACTCCGGGTTTGCAATGTTGCCCGCAGCAGGCCGCTGGAAAGGGCAGCATGCGGTTCTTCTAGGGGCCGAACGGTTTGAACCGTTTCGGATCGGAGGAGAGCCTACAGAAACGAAGTCAACAAAGTCTTTACCATGAAAAATCCACGTCGTCTTCATTCGTAAAAAAATAGCAAATCGGCGACTAAATCCAATTCAATTTGCCTGTTTCAGGCTAGACTGAGAAACCACTGCAAGGAGGTGTCTATGACCGACAAGCGTAAAGTCCGCAAAGCCGTGTTCCCCGTCGCGGGACTGGGAACGCGTTTCCTTCCCGCCACCAAGGCGGTCCCGAAGGAAATGCTGACGGTGGTGGACAAGCCGGTCATCCAGTACGTCGTCGATGAGGCGCTGGAAGCGGGAATCGAGCATCTGATCTTCGTGACCGGCCGCAGCAAGGCGGTGATCGAAGACTATTTCGATATTCAAGTCGAGCTGGACCAGACGCTGCGCGAGCGCAACAAGAAGGCGGAAATCGAGCTCCTCGATGCCATCCTCCCGAAGGCCGGCACCACCAGCTTTACGCGCCAGCAGGCGCCTCTCGGCCTTGGCCACGCGGTCTGGTGCGCGCGCGACCTCGTCGGCAACGAACCATTCGCGCTTTTGCTGCCCGATATGATCATGAAGGGCGAGAAGGGCTGCCTAAAGGGCATGGTCGAGCTCTATGAGCAGAGCGGCGGCAACGTCATTGCGGTCGAGGAATGCGCTCCGGATCAGGCTCACAAATACGGCATCGTCGGTGTCGGTGAAAAGATCGGCGAGGGCTTCAGGATCACCAAAATGATCGAGAAGCCGGCGCCGGGCACAGCGCCATCGAATTTCTTCATCAACGGCCGCTACATCCTGCAGCCGGAAATCTTCCCGATTCTCGAGCGGCAAGAGCGCGGCGCGGGCAACGAGATCCAGTTGACCGACGGGATGGTGAAGCTTTCGGCCACGGAGCCGTTCGCCGCCTATCACTTCCGCGGCGATACTTACGACTGCGGCGCGAAGGACGGCTTCATCCTCGCGAACGTCGCCTTCGCTCTCGAGCGCAGCGATATTCGCCCGACTGTCGAGCAACCGCTGAAGGCTTTGTTGCAAGGCCTGAGGTGACGATTTCACCTGAATGAAAGAGGCCGCGCTCTCGGGCGCAGCCTCTTTCTCATTTTCAGGCGCGAGCACGCGGCCGGAAACCGGTTGCTTTTCTCTCAGAACGATCTAGCGCCGCAATGCGAGCCCCACGCCGACGCGCGCCGTGTCGCTCGAAGGGCCGCGATCCCTGTTCGTACGCTCGTAACTGACGTCTCCCGTCAAGGCGAGATAGCGGTTCATGTCCCAGGTCAGGCCGGCGCCGGTGCGCCAGGTGGTTTCGTCGGAGGAGGTGGCATCCGACGGGAAATTGCGCAGCGTCACGCTGTTCGACAGCCTGGCAAGCAGCGCCGAGCGCAACTCATGCGTGACGATGCTGGTCAGCGCGTAGTCGATTGAACCCGCGTCACCCGGCGTCGTCGACGGATTGAGATAGCTGAGCACGCCGAAAAGCACGTCCGTCCCTCGCTGCGGGGACCAGTTGACGCGTCCGTCGATCGAAAGGCCGCGCAGGTCGCCGAGGCGGCTGTCGTCGAAATGGTAGGTTTCATACCCGAGCGCGATTTCGCCGTTGAGCTTCTCGCCGAAATCGACCTCCACGCCGCCGCGCCCCGCATAGCTCTGATAGGAACGCTCGAAACCGAGCGTGTCCCGGCGCAGGTCATAGACGGATTTGCCGACCGAGGTTTCGAGGAAGGGGATCAGCGCAGGCGAAATTTCATAGCCGATACGAGCGTCGAGGGTGCCGAGATTGCGGTTGCGATCCTCGACGGAAAGCGTCGTGCCGTCGTCGAGTTCAACATCACCGTAAGTCCGGCGCTCGAAATCTACGCCCACAGATCCGCGAATGAGGCCGAAATCGCGTTCGACCGCCGCACCGAGGCGGTAGGTATTGACGCCGGATTGGGTCTCGGCATTGGCGATGGCGTTCGGGTCGTTGGCATCCTCCCGCTCGAAACTGTAACCCGCCCTCAGCCTGGCAATCGTTTCGTCGCTGAGGTCGAGGCGCAGCTCCGCATCGATGTCGGCGCGCGGTTCTTCCTCGCCCACGCCGGATACGTTGTTCTGCAGGACGCCTTCCCCGGTGACGCTCAGCTGGTGGCGCGACCAGTCCGAAGTGAGCGACCCTTTAAGGCCGGTCTCGACGAAGCTCCGGCTTTCGCTGCGGTCGCCGGTCTTTTGCCGTTCGTGGTTGAAGGTTTCGCTGAGGGCCGGCTTCAGGACGAAGGTGCCGATGCGAATACCGGGCGCCTGACCGTCATCGGGATCGGCGCGCGTGCGAAGGCCATCGATGGTCTCCTCGCGCCGGTTCAGACGGTTGAAATCCTCGTCGAGCGCTGGAGTGAGATCCGCGCCGACGACGGCTCCGGTCGTCTGCGGATCAGGGATCGCCGCGGCATTCCCCGCTTGACCCGCCGTCCCGACCACCGAGGCGTTTGCGATCGGCAGGTTGCCGAGGTTTTGCGCGCCCGCCGGGGTAAAAGCGAGAACGGCGCAGCCGGCCAACAGCCACGCCGGTATCTTCGGGCGCAACGTGCCCGGCGTGATCGAGCGTGAAATATTGGGCACCATCGGCCGTCTGTCCGCGAACCTGATTGCAATCGTTTCGCAACAGTAAAGGCGCATGGTTAATCAATGGTTTCCGAGAGCGGAACGAGGAACTGCGCGGGGTTTTCCGCCCGCTTCCCCCTCCTGCAATCGATCACGATGATTTCGAGCTGATCACGACCCTCAGGCAGGCTCGACGGTCAGATGGCGACCGCTGCTCGCGACGATGCGAACGCGTGTCCCGACGGGAAGATCGGGGCCTTCGACCGACCAGGTCGTGTCGTCCAGACGCACGCGCCCGCGACCCTCCGCGATCGGCTGCTCGAGCACGGCCGTACGGCCGACGAGGCTTTCGCCACGCCTGTTGAGCAGCGGTTCGTCACTCGCTTTGGAAGAGGAGATGAAGCGCCGGCCGATCAGGACCGCAACGACCGAAAACAGGGCGAAGACGACGAGTTGCACCTGCCAGGCCCAGAATGCAGCATCCCAAAGGATGAGCGACAGAGCGCCCGTGGCGAGCGCCGCAAGCGCGATCCACACCAGAAAGACACCCGGCATGACCACTTCCGCCGCCAGCAGAACGAGGCCGAGTACCCACCAGCTCCAGGGACCGAGTTCGAGGGCGATGCGCGCGATCATGGCTCGATCCTCAAGGCGTTTCCGAAGAATTGGGCGACGGTCCGGTCCGGGGCGTCGACTGACGCTGGCGCGGAGAGGCCGGTGTCTGGCTATCGCCGAAAACCTCCCTGGCGATGGCGCCGATGCCGCCGAGCGAGCCGATCAGCGATGAAGCTTCCATCGGCATCAGGACGATCTTCTGATTGTTCGCTGTGCCGATCGAGGCGAGCGCCTCGGTGTATTTCTGCGCGACGAAATAGTTGATCGCCTGCACGTCGCCGGCGGCGATCGCCTCCGAAACCATCTTCGTTGCCTTGGCCTCCGCTTCCGCCAGGCGCTCGCGCGCTTCCGCCTCGCGGTAGGCGGCCTCGCGCTGGCCTTCCGCCTGAAGAATGGCGGATTGCTTCGCGCCCTCGGCACGCAGGATCTGAGCGTTTCTGGCGCCTTCGGCTTCAAGCACCTGGGCGCGCTTTTCGCGCTCGGCCTTCATCTGCCGCGCCATGGCGTCGACCAGGTCCTTCGGCGGAGCGATGTCCTTGATCTCGACACGAGTGATCTTGATGCCCCAGGGACTGGCGGCCTCGTCCACGACGTGTAGCAACCGATCGTTGATCGTGTCGCGGTTCGACAGAAGCTCGTCGAGATCCATCGAGCCCATGACCGAGCGGATATTCGTCATCGTCAGATTGAGCAGCGCATTTTGGAGATTGGAGACCTGGTAGGCGGCCTGTGCTGCGTTCAGTACCTGGTAAAAGGCCACCGCGTCCGCCGCCACGCTGGCATTGTCCTTGGTGATGACCTCCTGGGTCGGGACGTCGAGCACCTGCTCCATCACGTTCATTTTGGCGCCGATGCGATCGACGACGGGGAAGATGAAGTTCAAACCCGGTTCAATGGTCTTTACGTATCGACCGAACCGCTCGACGGTGTATTGATAGCCCTGCGGGACCGTCTTGACCCCTGTGATAATTACGAAAAGTACAAAAACGACGAGCGCAATGACCGCGTAATCCAAGCCGACCAAGGATCATCCTCCCTCTCTGCAACTCCAGGGTTGGAGCGCTGCCCAGGATATCACGTTGCGATTCGCGGGAATATTTCAAGCACAGCTGAAACGGGCGGCGCCGATTAGCGTGCAAAAAGCCGCATGGCCCTTCTCATGCCGCTCTACAGCCAGCCCTCGAGTTCCCGGTGCACGACGTGGTTGAGCACCGCCATGCCCTCGGCGCTGTCGTTGAGGCATGGGATATGCGCAAATTTCTCGCCGCCGTTGTGGAGGAAGCTTTCGGCAGCCTGGCCGGCGATTTCCTCGAGCGTCTCCAGACAGTCGGAGACGAAACCGGGATTGATGACGGCAATGCGCTTGACGCCGTTCTTGGCGAGCCTCTCGACCGTTGCGTCGGTATAGGGCTGCAGCCATTCCTCCGGACCGAAGCGGGACTGGAAGGTGACCTGCAGCTTCTCTTCCGGCCAGCCGAGCTTCTCGCGCAGCAGGCGCGCGGTCTTCTGGCACTGACAGTAGTAAGGGTCACCCTTCTCAAAATAGCTCTTCGGAATGCCGTGGAAGGAGGCAAGGACGACTTCAGGCTCCCAATCCAAGCTCGAGAGATGGCTGCCGATCGAGGTGGCGAGTGCGTCGATATAGACCGGATCGTCGTGGTAGGGCGGCACGGTCCGCAGTGCCGGCTGCCACCGCATCTTCAACAGCGCCTCGAACGCCTTGTCGTTGACGGTCGCCGTCGTCGCGGCCGCATATTGCGGATAGAGCGGGAAAACGAGGATGCGCTCGCATCCGGCCTTCTGCAGTGCCTCCAGGCGCGAGGCGATCGAAGGTTGGCCATAGCGCATAGCCCAGTCCACGACCACCTGCGGCTGATCGGTAAAGCTCTCGGCCATCAGAGCCGCCTGATTGCGCGTGTAGGTGCGCAACCAGCTCTCGTTCAACTCCTTGTTCCAGATAAGCTCGTAGGCCTTGCCGACCTTGCGCGGACGCGTATTGAGCACGATGCCGTAGAGGATCGGGTACCAGAAAAGACGCGACCACTCGATGACGCGCTTGTCGCTTAAGAATTCCTTGAGGTAGCGGCGCATGGAGGTGGGATCCGTGCCGTCCGGCGTTCCGAGATTCACCAGCAGCACGCCTATTTTGCCGTATTTCACGGCAGGATGTTCGGTGGTCGGTTCGGCCTGTGCGGTCGTCATCTCGGTCCTCATGGGCACTTTATGTCTTTGTTTTATGCATGTCATCGTCCCAAAACCGCTGCACATTTTTGGGCGACATGCATTACCGCGCCGCGCGTCTTTTCGGACGCACTAAGGTCGCGGTAACGCTTTGAATTGCTGCGTGGTTTTATCCTTAAATCGGTTCCGATTTAAGGAACCATGCAGTAGCTATCGCTGCGCCGACAGTTTCAAATCCTTCTAAAAAGAAAAACCGGCGCGGGAAAGCCCGCGCCGGTGTCGAAGCCGAGGCAAATTGTCTTACTTGGCCGGAATCTCGAGCTCGCGCCCGATCTCGAGCATCCGTGGCGCCGGCTCGCCATTCGCTGCGGATATTTTCTTCCACTGCATACCGTCGCCATAGAAGGATTCGGCCAGATCCCAGAGCGTATCGCCCCTGGCGATGACATGTTTCTGCGGACCGGCGGCAGCAGCAGCCGTTTCGGCCGGCGGCTGGGGGGCGGGAGCGGGGGCAGCAGCACCGCTTTCGGCTGGTGCTTGCGTCGCCGGTTCAGCCGCCGTCGTTCCTGCCGCAGCGGCAACTTCCATGATGCGGCCATCGGTATAGGGTTTGAACGGCTGATGCGCAGCGAGATACTCGGCGAGCACCGTCTCAAGGCCCGGACCGTAGTCGTAGGCGTTCTCGCCCTTGGTCTTGAAGACGGCATAGCCGTCGCCGCCGCCCCGCATGAAGTTGTTGCTGACGAGCGAATAGGTCTTTTCCGGATCAAGCGCCGCAAAGACGTCGGCTTCCTTCACCTCGACAGAAACGACCCGACTGCCGGCCGGCTTCGAGCGATCGAACGCATATTTCAGGCCGGCCACCTGCGGGAAACGCCCGCCGCCCTCCTCGACCTTGCTGAGGCCATTCTCCAGGGCTGCCCGGATATCGGCGCCCTTCAGCTGAAACGTCGCGAGCGTGTTCTGGAAGGGGAGCACGGTGATCACTTCCCCCATCGTGACGTCGCCGGCGTCGATTGAAGCGCGCAGGCCACCGCCGTTGGCGATGGCGATCGTCACGCCCTGGTCCTTGACGCGATCGAGCATGGCGTCCGCCACGAGACTGCCCATCTCGCATTCCTTCGCGCGGCAATTTTCGCGCGATCCGTCGATCGGGGCTTCGGTCTTGGCGATGACCTTCGTCTTCAGCTCTTCGATCGGTTTGGAAAGTTCCTTGATGCGCGCGAGAACCGCCTCGTCCGGCTTCACCGAGGAATCAACGAGGATCGGGTCGCCCTTGGCGGCCTTGACCACGCCGCCGTCGTCGAAGGTAACAACGAGATCGCCGAGATACTTGCTGTAGGAGGCAGCCTGCACCACGGGTACCTTGTAGCCGCCGGGATTGTCGACCATGGTCGGGTAGGGGCCTTCGGCCTTTTCGTCGGTATTCGAAAGCAGGCTGTGCGAATGGCCACCGACCACGACATCGACGTCCGGAATCTTTGCAATGGCGGCAAGATCACGTGGATAGCCCACATGGGTAAGAGCGATGATCTTGTCGACGCCCTGCTTCTTGATCTCCTCCACCGCGCTGGTGATCGTCGCGACGTCCTCGCCGATCAGAATATCCGGTCCCGGCGAAGCGAGTTCGGGTGTGTCGTTAGCGACAGCCCCGACGATCCCGATCTTCTCGCCGCCGACATCAAGCACGATCGACGGCTTGATCCGGTCGCCGATCTTCGACTTGTGGCTTGGCAGCACATTGGCGGTGACGACCGGGAAGGTGACCTTGTCGAGGAAGCTGGCAAGCCCATCCTCGCTTTCGTCGAATTCGTGGTTGCCGACTGTCATCGCGTCAAACTTCATCAGGTTCAGGAATTCCGCTTCAGCGTCACCCTTGTAGGTTGTGAAGAAGAGTGAGCCCTGGAAATTATCGCCGGCATTCAGGAGAAGCATATTCTTGCCAGTCAGTTCCTGGCGCTTCTGGTCGATCAGCGTCTTCAGGCGAGCGACACCGCCGAAGCACTCGTTCTTGCCTTCCTCCTCGGCCGAGCAGGTCGACTCGAACTTGTTGATCGATTCGATGCGCGAGTGAAGATCGTTGATGTGCAGGATGTTCAATTCATAATCGGCGAGGGCGGCGCCCGATGAGAGGGCGAGGATGGACGCGGTCAGAAGGCCGGTCCGCATGTGTCTGATCATGATGCTCTCCTGTCTTGCCTGTTGTCTGCCGGCCGTTTCCAAACTCTTGAATAAGGCCCTCTTCGACCGAGGCGATTTTCCCACGCCGGATGTTTTCACCAGTTCGTGCCGACTTCAAGCGCTAAACGCACACCTTCTTTGCCGGATTCGAAGTAGGGTTAAGCCGGCTCAGAAACAACAAAAGCCCGTTGCGGGGGCTTCTGTGAGGGGGTGCTGCGGCATGGTTCCTCAAATCGGAACCGATTTGAGGAATTATACAGCAATTCAAAGCGTTGCAGCGATCTTCGTGCGTCTGAAAAGACGCACGGCACTGTAATCTCAGCCGCGGCGCGCCAGCGAGAATTGTGCCCCGGCATCCGTTGTGCAATTGAGCTGATTGGTCGTCACCAGCGCGCAGTTGACCTTGGACTGGGTGTTGCGCACCAGCGACGTCATGCTGATTTCAACCAGCGTCGGGCTGAGATTCACGTAATTGCCGGAAGCGAGAAGCTGATTGGTATCAGTGGTGCGCGTCGAGAACGTACCGCCTGCGAAGGTGGAGACGATGCCATTCGGATCGACCCATGCGCCCTCGACACCCGTTGCCCGGCCTGATGGAACTTCGCGGATTTCTCTCGGCGAGGACTGGCAGGACGCCAATGCCGTGGCAGTTGCCAGGAGGGTAAGAATGGCGAAGGTCTTCATCGGCGTTTTCTCCCGCGTCACGAGTTGGAGCGGGATGCGAACGCAAAACCGCTGCACACTTTCCTCATCCCGCTCTAATGCATAATTCCGTAAATCGGAACCGATTTAAGATAAATAACGAGGCAACCCAAAGTGCCACAACGCCCTTTGCGCGCCTGAACAGCGTTTGACGCGATAGGCGTGGCCTGGTTCATTCGCCGAACATGCCGCGATCAGGAGTTGAAAGCAAGACCGGGTGCGATAGCTCGCGCCCGATACGCCTCTTGAAAAAAGCCCGGAGCAGCTGCTCCGGGCTCGGTTCTAGCGGACGAGGATGTTCCTGAACTGCCAGGGATCCCTGGTATCGATATCCTCCGGGAACAGGCCGGGACGGCCGTCGAGTGGCGTCCAGTCGGTATAGTGGCCTTCGACCGGACCGAGATAGGGGAGCTGCACTTCGAGGCAACGCTTGTAGTCCATCTCGTCGGCCTCGACGATGCCGGCGTTCGGGTTCTCAAGCGCCCAGACCATCCCAGCGAGAACGGCGCTCGTCACCTGCAGGCCGGTGGCGTTCTGATAGGGCGCGATGCGGCGGGTCTCTTCCAGCGAAAGGCGCGAGCCGTACCAGTAGGCGTTCTTGTCGTGGCCGTAGAGCAGCACGCCGAGCTCGTCGATGCCATCCACGAGTTCGTGCTCGTCCAGAACATGCAGTTCCGGCTGCGCCTTGCCGCTGTTGCCGAACATTTCGTGCAGCGACAGAACGGCGTCGTTCGCCGGATGATAGGCGTAATGGCAGGTTGGGCGATAGACGGCATCGCCGCTCTTGTCGCGGACGGTGAAGAAGTCGGCGATCGAGATCGATTCGTTGTGGGTGACGAGGAAGCCGTATTGCGGGCCGGGCGTCGGGCACCAGGTGCGAACACGGGTGTTGGCGCCCGGCTGTTCCAGGTAGATCGCCGCTCTGCAGCCCTTCTTGTGTTTCTTTGCGTTCTTCGGCATCCAGTCTTCGTGGGTGCCCCAGCCGAGTTCGGCCGGCTGCAGGCCCTCCGAAATGAAGCCTTCGACCGACCAGGTGTTCCAGAACACGTTAAGCGGTTTCGGGTGCTTTGCGCGCTGGGTGTCGCGTTCGGCGATATGGATGCCCTTGACGCCGGCCTTCTTCATCAGCTTTGCCCAGCCTTCGCGATCGTCCTGATGCGGCTCCTCGTATTTGAGACCGAGGTCGTCGGCGAGGTTGAGCAGCGCCTTCTTGACGAACCAGGAGACCATGCCCGGGTTGGCGCCGCAGGTCGAAACAGCGGTGGTGCCGCCAGGGTTCTTTTCCTTCTCCCGGCGGACCGTCTCGCGCAGGGCGTAATTGGTGCGCTCGGAGGTATCGGCCTCGGTGTTGAAATAGAAACCGAGCCAAGGCTCGACCACCGTGTCGATGTAGAGCACGTCGAGCTTGCGGCAGAGCTTCATGAGATCGAGCGACGATGTATCGACCGAGAGATTGACGCAGAAGCCCTGGCCGCCGCCTTCCGTCAACAGCGGCTTCAGCAGTTCCTTGTAGTTGTCGTTCGTCACGTGGGCGCGGACATGGCGCACGCCGTGGCGCGCGAAAATCTCGGTGTCCCTGGCATCCTCACGAGGTTCCACCACGATCAACCGGTCCTTGTCGTACTTGAAGTGGCGTTCGATCAGCGGCAATGTGCCGTGGCCTATCGAACCGAAACCGATCATGACGATCGGACCGGTGATCTCGCCGTAAACCGGGTAGGTGGTGTCTGCCATTTTTGTCTTTCTCCTGAGAAAACGTCCCTAGGCGGTGGTTGAATAGCGCGCAAAAGCGAGCCTCGAATTCTTCGTGAGGCCTGCTGCATGACTCCTTAAGTCGGGATCGATCAAGGACAAAATCGTGCACCAACAATTTAAAGTGCTACAGCGACCTTTGCGCGTCTGAATAGACGCGCGGCGCTGTAGAGCATAGATTCCTGTCACAATAAAGAGCTGGCGGGTCAACCGTGATTTGAGACTTTGCTTAACCGGCGATCGCCAGCAAAGCCGCGACGAGGGCTTCCCGCTTGCTGACGAGGCCCTTGTAGGCTGCTTGCGGCGTCGTCAGTTCCCGCAACTGGTTGACGAAGGAGCGGGCGAGCGTCGCTGCGTCCGGTCGCTTCCTCAGTACTGCGAGCGGATCGGAATAGATGCGGATGGTGAAAACGATCGCACCCGTCTCTGGCATTTTGCGAAGTGTCTGCCGTTCGATGCGGACGAAGGTGCCGTCTTCGGAAAGCGCGACTGCTTCGGCGCCGATGCCCTCCGACTTCGACTTCGGCAGATGCAGCGCGCCGTCGACATTGATCGCCCAGTTGAAACGCTCGACGAAGCGGCCGGGCGGCAGGTTGTCGAACATGCGGGTGATCAGTTCCGCGTTGCGGCTGCCCTCTTCGAAACCAGGCACGGGCGCATGGATCTCGTGCATCGGCCGGCCGAATTTTTCGGCGAGCGACCAGGATGACGGGAAGGCGACATAGGCCGCGGTAAGGCGCCAATCGCCATCCTTGCGCTCCATGATCGCCAAGTCGTCCTGGACCAGCGATCCGGCCGCCAGCAGTGGAGCGTCGCGGTCAAGAGCCACCCGGCGCCCGTTGACGATCATCGCAGCATCCTCGCGCCGGTAGATCCCGGGATAGCGGCGAGGAAGGTATTCCGTCAGCGCGCCGAGGAGTTCCCGCTGGGCGGCATCCGTCCCGGCCTGCGCCATGAAGATACTCTCGCGGCTCGCTTGCATGAGCCTCGCCTTCTCCGACAGATAGAAGTCCAATGCGTCGTCGTCCGGCTCTATCCAGCGGTCGGGCTCGAGCTGCACGAGCCCGATCGTGAAAGGCTTCGACGAGCCGTCATAAGGCGTGTGCTTCATGCGCGATGATTATCTCTGCGGCTTAACCAATCCCTTGCGTTTCGCATGCTATGTGGCTTGCCACAAGCGTTTCGTGCTATAGCTTTACTTAGGCCATCCGCTTCGCGCTTTGATTGATATTGCTGTCCGAACTGGAGCAGACGACCGTGACCGGTGAATACGTCAAGGCCCTGATGGGCCTGCAGTCCAGAACGCCCGTGCTGATCGCGCTCTACGATCAGCATGACCGGCTGCGCTTCGCCAATGCGGCATTTCGTTCCGCCTATCATGTCGGCGTCGATGAGGCACCGACCTGGGCGGACATCGTGCGTCGCAACCACGCGGCCGGCACTGGGGCGGTCATTGGGACCAGCGACGTCGAGGGGTGGATCGTCTCCGCGCTCGAGCGTCGCGGCAGCGCGCCGTCTCGTACGACGGAAGCCGATCTGTACGACGGGCGCTCGCTGTTGGTTACAGAGACTGTCGACGAGAAGGGCTGGCGGCTCTCTATCGCGGTCGACGTCACCAGCATGCGCGAGGAGGAACGAAAGCACCGGCGGGACCGGGATTTCGCCATACGCGATTCGCAGGTCGAAGAGCTGATCAGTGTGCCCGACCGCCGACAGACACTGGGAAAGCTTGCCGAATTCATCCAGAACTGCGCTGAGAACCCGCAGATGTGGGGCTGCGTGGCGATCATCGACATCGACTACTTCAGGGCGATCAATGATCGATATGGTCCCCAGCGCAGCGACGAGGTGCTACTCGACTTCGCCCGCCAGATGCAAGGTTTTGTACGTCGCACCGACTGCTTCGGCCGAATCGGTGGCGAGGAATTCATGCTGATCCTGCCCGACACGACCGTCAGTGAGGCTAATCTCATTCTCGATCGCCTCCTGGATAAGGTGCGCAGCGCGAGACCGCTGTCGAACATTCCCGAGTTCTACTACACCTGCTCGGTGGGGCTTGCGGAATACCGGGAGGGCGACAAGGTCAGCGACATCTATTCGCGTGCGGGCGAAGCGCTCCACCTCGCCAAGCGCGAGGGGCGTGACCGAGTAAGGCGCTATACTCTTCCCGGCTCAGACCACGAGTTGCGCCCGGATCAGACCTCTTAGCGAATTGCCGACATAGAGGCCGCCTTCCATGAGGTCGGCAGGCGACAGCCGCGCCACCCGCGCCCGCCGCTGGCAGATGAGTTCGGTGCGGAGCACGCCGGCAAGCAGGCCGCAGGAAATCGGCGGCGTCTTCAGCGCGCCGCTTCCGTCGTCGAGGAAGACCGAGGTTATCGTCCCTTCACAGACCTCGCCCTTCTCATTCAGCAGGACCACCTCATCGGCTTCTGCCAGGGAAAACTCCTGCCGCGCTGCCTCGTAGACGCCGCGTCGGGTCGTCTTCATGCGAAGAAGACGATCGGCCGAGTCGATCCGCGTGGCAGCGATCCGCACGCGCCAGAGGGCGTCGCCAGGCAGCGGCGTGAAAGGCGCTGTCGTGACGGCGATGGTGCCGTCACGATCAAGTGTGAGGCGAATGCGAAGCGGACCCTCGGCATTGCGAACCGCTTCTTGCAGCCTGATTTCTGCCGCCGCCGCTCCGGCAAAGCCAAGGCGTCTGGCGGAGCGCGTCAATCGAGCGATATGCAGTCCGAGCCGGACGAAGTCGGCCTCTGGCTCATAGCGCAGCGTCTCTATCAGGGAAAAATCGGTCATCGCGCGATCTCGACGTCGCCAACGGCAAAACGGGCCTTCAGCAGGCATTCATCGTATTCGGCCTCGGCTTTGGAATCGAAGACGATGCCGCCGCCGACATTGAAGACGGCGCGGCCATGCTGGAACAGCGAGATGGTGCGGATCGCCACGCTGAAGCGCATGACGCCGTTCGGCGCGATGAAGCCGATGGCCCCGCAATAGGCATCGCGCGGTCCGGATTCCAACGCGTGCAGGATTTCCATCGCCCGCATTTTCGGCGCGCCGGTAACGGATCCGCAGGGGAAGAGGGCGGCGAAAATCTCGGCGATGCCGATATTTGGCAAAAGCTTCGCCCGCACGTGACTTACCATCTGATGAACCGTCGGATAGGTCTCGATGTCGAAGAGCTTTGGCACGTGCAGTGTGCCGACGGCGGTGACGCGGGAAATGTCGTTGCGCAGCAGGTCGACGATCATCCGGTTTTCGGCCTGGGTCTTTTCGTCGTCGCGCATCGCAGCGATGATCGCCGCGTCCTCTTCGGCCGTCGCGCCGCGCCGCGCGGTTCCCTTCATCGGATGAGTCTCGATCCAGCCGTCCGCGTCGACGCGGAAGAACAGTTCGGGCGAACGCGAAAGGATGATAGGGCCGTCGAGCGCCACCAGCGCGCCGTATTTCACCGGCTGGCGTTCGATCAGCGACCAGAAGGCGGCACGCGGGTCACCCGACCAGCGCGCGTGAATGGGCATCGTCAGGTTTGCCTGGTAGCAGTCGCCCCGGCGCAGGTGCTGGTGCAGCCTGTCAAAGCGCTGAAGGTAGGCGGGAAAGTCCCACTCGGCACGGGGCTCGGAAAGGAAGGGCTCGTTTTCGAGGCGCCTTTGCGGTTCGGCAAGCGGATGGTTTTCCGTCGGCGCGTCGAAGATGCCGAAGGACATCAGCGGCGTCTCCCGGTTTTCCTCTGCAAAGAGGCTAAGCTTCTCCTCGAAAAGGTGACCCGCCTCGTAGGCCATGTAGCCGGCGATCCACTTGCCGGCGCGATGAGCGCCTTCAAGTGTCGCAAGGCCGCGATGGAACTCGGCGCGGGTGCGTGCCGTGACGACGCGCGAAGGTTCGGCGAAGACCGTCGTGCGGTTCTCGCTGTCGTCCCGGAAGAGGACATAGGGCGCGTGTTCGATCATCGAGGCCGTCGTCGTCTGTTCTCAATATCGGGCCGTGAGGGACGGGGGCGTCCCTCACGGCTCAGCCTTATCAAGCGCCTCCAGCTCGTCGATCAGCCCTTCAATCATCGACAGGCCCTGTGCCCAGAACGACGGATCGGTTGCATCGAGACCGAAGGGAGCCAGGAGCTCCGAATGGTGCTTGGTTCCGCCGGCCTTGAGCAACTCGAAATACTTCTCCTGGAAGCCCTTCTCGGCGTTTTGGTAGACGGCGTAGAGCGAATTCACCAGGCAATCGCCGAAGGCATAGGCATAGACGTAGAAGGGAGAGTGGATGAAGTGGGGGATGTACGCCCAGTAGGTCTCATAGCCGTCCGAAATTCGGATGGCCGGCCCGAGGCTTTCGTTCTGCACCGAAAGCCATATTTCGCCGAGATCATCCGCCGTCAGTTCGCCATCCTTGCGAGCGGTGTGAACCTTGCGTTCGAATTCGTAGAAGGCGATCTGGCGGACAACCGTGTTGATCATGTCCTCGACCTTTTGGGCGAGCATGGCCTTACGCTCGCGCTTGTCCTTGGTCTGGTTGAGGAGCGCCCGGAAGGTCAGCATCTCGCCGAAGACGGAGGCGGTCTCGGCAAGTGTCAGGGGCGTCGAAGCCATCAGCGCGCCTTGCGCGCCGGCGAGCACCTGGTGCACGCCGTGCCCGAGTTCGTGGGCAAGGGTCATCACGTCACGCGGCTTGCCCATATAGTTGACGAGCACATAGGGGTGGGCGGAGGGAACCGTCGGGTGGGCGAAGGCACCGGGTGCCTTGCCGGGGCGAACCGGCGCATCGATCCAGTGGTTGTCGAAGAAACGCCGGGCGATCGCCGCCATCTCTGGATCGAAGGCGTGGTAGGCCGAAAGTACGGTGTCCTTCGCCGCCTCCCAGGGAATGAGCGCGTTTGGCGTCTCCGGTAACGGCGCGTTGCGGTCCCAGAACTGCATCTGCTCCATACCGAGCCACTTGGCCTTCATCGCATAGTAGCGGTGCGAGAGGCGCGGATAGGCGGCCTTCACGGCCGCCGCCAATGCGTCCACGACCTCCCGCTCGACACGGTTGGCGAGATGGCGGCTGTCGGCAATGTCCTCGAAGCCGCGCCAGCGGTCGGAGATTTCCTTGTCCTTGGCAAGCGTGTTGGTGATCAGCGTGAAGGTGCGGATGTTCGCCTTGAAGGTTGCGGCGAGCGCCATCGCGGCCTTCTTGCGGACCTCGGCGGAAGGATCCTGCAGAAGGTTCAAGGTTACTTCGAGCGGCTGCGCCTCGCCGTCGACGGAGAAGGTGAGGGAGGCGATCGTCTCGTCGAACAGCCGGTTGAAGGCGCTGGGGCCGGTCATCGATTTTTCGAGGAAAAGCTGCTCCAGCCTGTCGTCCAGTTGATAGGGCTTGTCCTTCCGCAGATCGAGAATCCAGGGCTTGTAGTGGGCCGCCAGCCTGTCCCTTTCAAGCGCCGCATCGATGACCTCGTCCTCGATGCGATTAAGCTCGAGCGAGAAGAAAAGCAGATGCGCCGACATGTCGGTAAGCTTCGACTGCACGTCGCCATAAAGCTTGCCGTTGGCGGGATTGGATGTATCGGAGAAATAAGTCAGCCCTGCAAAGGAAGCGATGCGGCCCATCAGGTCTTCGAGCGCCTCGAACTCCTTTACCGCCGCGCCGATGCCTGCGTCTCCAGTCTTGCCGGCGGCCTCCCTGAGCTTGCCCTTCCATTTGCTTTCGAAGGCGGTCGCATCAGTTTCGGCCTTTGCCATGTCGGTGCGAAATTCGTCAGAGGTCGAGGAAGCGTAGAGATCCTCAAGTCGCCAGGACGGTAGATTGCCAAGATCGGCCTGCGCGCCGGTCCCCTGTCCGGCCTGCGCGCATACTGAGTTTCGGCCGAGGCCGGCGAAGAAGGGCGTAGCGGAATTCATCGTCGGTTTTCTTTCGTTCGTGGCCACTGCATGGCTCCTTAAATCAGAGCCGATTTAGGATGAACCATGCAGCGATTCAAAGTGCTACAGGAAATCTTTGAGCGTCTGAAGAGACGCACGGCGCCGTAGTGCAGGCAAGCGATATGGGCCTCATTGCTATCGTCGGCAATGGATAAAATGCAAGCATTTCTCAAAACACGATGTTCAACCCTTTATGGCACGAATAGCTGGCATGATTTGGCACATGAGGCTGGCCAAAGAGTACCGCGTGTCCAGAGCAGGAGGCTTTCGTGACATCCCATATCCTTGTCATCGATGACGATCCGGTGCAGCGCCGATTGCTGACGAACATGATCGAACGGCTCGGCCATGTTGCCCATCTCTCCGATAACGGGCGCAGTGGTCTGGAACTGCTGGAGCGCAAGGGCGGCATCATCAATGTCATTCTGCTCGACCTGCTGATGCCGGAGATGAACGGCCACGGCTTTCTCGAAGCGCTTGCCGAACGTGGCGTCGATATGCCGGTCATCGTGCAGACCGGCCAGGGCGGCATCGAGACCGTCGTGCAGGCGATGCAGGCCGGGGCCTTCGACTTTCTCGTCAAACCGGTTTCCCCGGAGCGCTTGTCGATCGCAATTGGCAATGCGCTGAAGATGGCGAGCCGCGACGGTAAGGTGAAGACCTCGCGGCGCCCGCGCGGGGGAGCCGTGGGTTTCGACGATGTCGTTTCGGCGAGCCCGGCGATGATCCGTGTGCTCGATCTCGCCCGCCGCGCTGCTCAATCGAACATCCCGATCGTGCTCGAGGGCGAATCGGGCGTTGGCAAGGAGATGGTCGCCCGCGCGATTCAATCGGCAAGCGAGCGTGCGAACAAGCCGTTCGTGACCGTCAATTGCGGTGCCATTCCCCATAACCTTGTCGAAAGCATCCTCTTCGGCCACGAGAAGGGCGCTTTCACCGGGGCGACCGAGAAGCACAGCGGCAAATTCGCCGATGCGGATGGCGGAACGCTCTTCCTCGACGAAATCGGCGATCTGCCGGTCGAGGTGCAGGTCAAGCTGCTGCGCGCCGTGCAACAAGGCGAAATCGAAACCATCGGGGCGCGCCAGCCGCGCAAGGTGAACGTACGGCTGATCTCGGCCACCAACAAGGATCTGATCAACGAAGTGCGCGAAGGCCGCTTCCGCGAAGATCTTTACTACCGACTGAATGTCTTCCCGATCACCATCCCAGCACTGCGCCGGCGCAAGGAAGACATCCCCGTTCTGGTGCGCGCCTTCGTCGAGCGCTTCGCCGCCGAGCAGAGACTCAACCATCCCCTGGCGGTTTCGAGCGGCGCGATGGCGCTGCTGACCGCCTATGACTGGCCGGGCAATATCAGGCAGCTCGAGAATGCGATCTTTCGTGCCGTCGTACTGGCAGAAGGCAGCGACCTCACGGTCAAGGATTTTCCGCAGGTCGCGACGCAGATACCGGGCTATGTGGTCGCTGACCGGACTGGTTTCTCCTGGGGCGAAGCGGGACCGGAGCGTCGCCCGTCGGCAATCGAACGGATTGGCGGTCCCCAGACCGATCTCGGCGCGGCCGGGCAAGCCGCTCTCCACGAGCAGGTGCCGGACGGCCGGTTGGAGAATGCCATTGCCAGTGTCGACGAAGGCGGCGAGGTCAGGAAGCTCGCGGAGGTCGAGGAGGAACTGATTCGCTTTGCCCTGAAATTCTATCGCGGCCAGATGAGTCAAGTGGCGCGCAAACTCGGTATCGGCCGCTCGACACTCTATCGCAAGCTCAAGGATTACGGCATAGATCCCGATAATCCGTTGCGTGAGGCGGCGTAAATTCGACGCATTCACAACTCATTAGCCGTGCAATTCGGTCGTCGCCGTTTAGACCTTGTTAGTGAACTGTTCACTATATTATAAGGGGCGGTGACGACTGTGGCATATTTGCCATGCTGTCACCTTATTTGACAGTCATCTGAGACAACAAAGCACGGTTGTCCGTCGGACGGGGATTGAATGCCAAATTTGTTCGGTTTGAAGGAGCCTATTGGTTCCTTAACGCGCAGACTCTGCTCCGTGATTGCGCGCAAGGCGCCGCAGGTTCTTGCCTCCGTTGCTCTGGCTGCCTCCCTCGTCACGCCTGGCATGGCCCCCCCGGTTGAGGCCGCCGGCCAGACGCGGACGCTGAAGCTCTATTTCATCCATACCAAGGAAAAGGCGCAGATCACCTTCAAACGGAACGGCCGCTACGACGCCAAGGGTCTGCAGCAGGTCAACCGCTTGTTACGGGACTGGCGGCGAAACGAGCCGACCAAGATGGACCCGCGCCTCCTCGATCTCATCTGGGAAGTATATCAGAAGAGTGGCTCGCGCGATTACATCCACGTCGTTTCGGCTTATCGCTCGCCGGCCACCAACGGGATGTTGCGCTCGCGCTCCAAGGGCGTCGCCAAGAAGAGCCAGCACATGCTCGGCAAGGCGATGGACTTCTATCTTCCGGACGTGAGGCTCAAGACGCTCAGGGAAATCGGCATGAAATTCCAGGTCGGCGGCGTCGGCTACTATCCGACCTCCGGCTCGCCTTTCGTCCATATGGACGTCGGCGGGGTGCGCGCCTGGCCGCGCATGACGCGCAATGAGCTTGCGCGCCTTTTCCCCGACGGCAAGACGATGCACATTCCAGCTGACGGCAAGCCGCTGCCGGGCTTCCAGCAGGCCGTCGCCGATTACAAGCGGCGCGTCGGCGCATCGGCGATCGAGGTCGCCGGCGGCGGCACCAAGGGACCGGGCGATACCGACGGCAAGCGCCGCGGCAATCTCTTCGCCATGCTGTTTGGCGGTGGCGGGGACGAGGACGAAGAACCGACGGCAATTGCCGCCGGCGGGTCCGACGACGGCGAGGGAGCACCGGCCAAGGTTCAGACCGCATCGGCCTCGGCAGACCAGGAGGCGCTTCCGGGTGTCGCTGGTTCGGTTGCGGCCGGTCCTGCCGAAGAACAGCAGAATATCAATGCGCCTGTTCCAGCGGTGCGCCCGGCCTTCAAGGAAGCACCGACCGATGGCGGGGTAGCTGTCGCGCTGGTCGCTCCGACAAAGAACAGTGCTCAGGATGCCTTGGCAGCAGCTATGCCGCAGACGCCGGCCCAGACTCCGGCAGTGTCGGCGGAATATGCGGATCTCAGCGCGCTCAAGGTGCCCGTCCCGCAAATGCTCGACCGGCGTGACATGAATGCGCTGATCGCTAACGAGACGCTTGTGGCAGCCGCAGACGGCCAGGCATCGGAACTCGGCTTCGTGCCGGTGCCGGGGATGCGCCCGGCTGGAGAGGCAGCACTTGCCGCCGTTGCCGATGCCAACGTAGCGGTTCCGGCCTTTGCGGAGCGTCCGGTTCTGGCGTCTGCCGATGCGCCAAGCGAGGTCGCCGCAGAGGCCAGGGCCCGCGTTGCGCTTGCCGCACCGACGAGCGAGCCCGAGACGACGGTACCGCCCATCCAGATGGCTGCCTATGCGCCGCAGACCGGCCGCAACTCCCGCGCGGCGATTTTTGACAGCGCCTTCGATACGCAGGCGGAAGCGCCGACGAAGGGCGGCCGTCCGAAGAAGCAGGATGCCGACGCGGCAAGCCGGTCGTCTGTCCGTACGGAGCCGAAGCTGACGAAGAAGATCATTTCTGAATGGGCTCTCTCGACCGGTCGCGTTGCCACGTTGTCGAAGCCGGTCAAAGCGCCGCGATTCGTCAGCAAATCGCTCCGGGTTGCGCCGACCACCGTCTATGCGGCTGGCTTCACCAGCGGCGCTCGTACGGTCGACACGGCGCGCTTCAGCGGCACTGCCGTGAACTTCATGGAAGTGAAGAAGTTCAGCACCAACTAAGCTTCATTTACTCTGGAAACGAAAAAGCCCGCCGGTCCGCCGGCGGGCTTTTTGCTGAAGTCGGTGAGAGACCGGCTATGCGGCATCCTCGGCCTCGGCGGCGGGAATCATGCCCAGCGCCTGCAGATAAGTATCGAGGATCGCTTCCTGCTCCATGCGCTCATCCTGGTCCTGCTTGCGGATGGAAATGACCTTGCGCAGGATCTTCGCGTCGAAACCCATGGACTTCGCTTCGCCATAGACATCCTTGATGTCGTCAGCGATGGTCTTCTTTTCTTCCTCCAGCCGCTCGATCCGTTCAATGAAAGCGCGAAGCTGGTCGCGTGCGACGCCGTGAGCATCCGACATGATCTTCTCCTTACTATGGGGAATGAATTTCTTGGGTGCTGTGACCTGCCGCGAACCGCAGCCGAGGTCAAGGGCGATTGCGCAACAACCGCGGTATTTTCCCGAAGCCACTCCTGCAGCGGGGCGTGCCTGTCCCAGACGCGCAAACGTCGCAGCAGCACTATACGTTGCTGTCTCTTTTGCCTTTAATCGATGCCGGCCCAAGAAACATGTGACAGTGTCCGCTGCCCCGACCAAAAGTCACAACCCGGGCGGTAAGTTAAACAGGAAGGCGAGGACCCAGTTGGCTCTCGTTCATTCCTTCGGCCGGTTGCGCTCGAAGGCCGCCTGCTGCTCGACGGAGGCGTCCTGCTGATATCGCGCCCGCCATTCGTCATAGGGCATGCCGTAGACGAGCTCGCGCGATTGTTCCTTGGTCATCTCTACGCCAGCAGCTTCGGCGGCCTCCCGGTACCAGTTCGACAGGCAGTTGCGACAGAAGCCGGCGAGATTCATCAGATCGATATTCTGGACATCGCTGCGCTCCCGCAGATGTTCGATCAACCGACGAAAGGCGGCCGCCTCGAAAGCGGTGCGTTGATTTTGGCTGAGTTCCGTCATCGGAGGTCATCTCCTTTTTCGTCAGCCTTCATAAGCGCCTGTGCGGGAAGGATGACGGTGATACACATGAAGCTCCGGTAAGGCGTTGAGCTCGGCGAAGATCGGCGCAAGGCGGCGCGCCCAGGCGTCGACACCGGCCGCATCGGCAATCAGGTCCTGCCGCACCTCTATCAGCGCATGGGGGATGCCGGGGGTCATGCAGTGCCGATACATGGTATCGCCACGCAACGCTCCGTCATAGGGCTCATTGTTCCCGACGATGATATCGCCGGCTGCCTCGAGGCGCTCGATTAATGGAAAAACCGCGCGCGAATCGTTGTCCCAGAGAACCGCCGCATGCCATGGCCGGACGATGCTCTTCCAGGCCGGCGTGAAGGAATGCAGCGAAATCACCAGTGGCGCTCTCTCGCCCGCGGTCGCCGTTTGAGCGATGGTCTGCGAAACGGCCCGGTGATAGGGGCGATGGAAACGGTTCAGCCGATTCTCCCATTCCTCTTGTGTGATCGGGTGGTTGCCCGGAATGATCGCGCCGTCCGAGATCTTCATGATCAGCGTCGGGTCGTCCTCGCCGCGATTGGGATCGATCAGCAGACGCGAGAAGCAGCCAAGCACGGCCGGCGCGTCAAGCGCTCCCGCCAATCGCCGGACCAACGGTTCGACGCCGATATCGTATGCGATGTGACGCGCAAAGGCGGTTTCGGGGAGACCAAGCCGGCCATATTCCGGCGGGAGCCCGTTCATGGCGTGATCCGCAAGAAGCACGAGACCGTTCGCCGGATTGCCCTTGATGATCTCGTAAGGGGAATAATGCTGCATTCCGCTCCTGCTCGCTTCCGACCTCCGTTCCTGATCGCATGCAAAGGGTCCGCTCGCAAGAAAAAGGCGAAAGTCTCGCGCCTTCGGTCACAGGAATGACGAATATAATCGATTAGAGTTACGTTGACTTTCGGGGCTGGCCGTCGCAAGAAAGTGCCACACAAATCAAAACGGAGTTCCGTCGGAAGCCGTGTCTAGATATCCTTTTTCCAAAGCGAAGCCGGGGTCGACGACGTTGGGGGCTATCCTCCTGTTTTCCTTGGCGGTATCCGGTTCGTTCCTTTTTGCCGGCGATGCCCGCGCCGATTTTCGCGTTTGCAACGGGACGCAAAATCTGGTCGGCGTGGCGATCGGCTATCGGGCCAAGGAAGGTTGGATCACGGAGGGCTGGTGGCAGGTACCGGCAACGACCTGCGCCACGCTGATCGAGGGCGAGCTTCAATCCCGCTACTATTATCTCTACGCGGAAGACGCGGCCCGGGGCGGCCGCTGGACGGGCGACGTCAACATGTGCGTCGCCGAAAACGAATTCAAGATCACCGGCGTGCAGGACTGCTTCGCACGCGGCTTCCAGCGCATGGGGTTCAAAGAATATGACACGGGGCGGCAGGGCAGCTGGATGGTTCAGCTTTCCGACACGCCCGGCACGCAGGAAAGCCAGAATTAATGAAGCGGAACAGAAAAGTTAAAATCCTCGCCACACTCGGGCCAGCATCGTCCGACGAGCAGATGATCCAGAAGCTGCACGAGTCGGGCGCCGATCTGTTCCGTATCAACATGAGCCATGCGAGCCACGACGTGATGCGCTCGTTGATCGAGAAGATCCGCAGCGTTGAGGCGCGCTGCGGCCGGCCGATCGGCATCCTCGCCGACCTGCAGGGGCCGAAGCTGCGCGTCGGCAAGTTTGCGGAAGGCAAGGTCGAGCTCAAGATCGGCCAGACCTTCACCCTCGACAATAGGGATATCCCCGGCGACACGAGCCGCGTCTATCTTCCGCATCCGGAAATTCTCGAGGCCGTGAAGCCCGGCGACCGGCTGCTTATCGATGACGGCAAGCTGCATCTCCGCGCCGAGAAGACCAACGGCAAGAGCATCGTTACGACCGTCGTTTCCGGCACGAAGATTTCGGACCGCAAGGGCGTGAGCCTGCCCGACACCTTGCTCGGCGTCGGCGCGCTGACTGAGAAGGACCGCATCGATCTCGACGCCGTACTGGCAACAGGAGAGGTCGACTGGGTGGCGCTGTCCTTCATTCAGCGGCCGGAGGATCTCGCCGAAGTCCGCAAGATCGCTCGCGGCCGCGTTGGCATCATGTCGAAGATCGAAAAGCCGCAGGCGATCGAGCGCATTGACGAGATCATCGAGCTCTCGGATGCGCTGATGGTGGCGCGCGGCGATCTTGGCGTCGAGATGCCGCTCGAATCCGTTCCCGGCCTCCAGAAGCAACTGACGCGCGCCTGTCGGCGGGCCGGCAAGCCGGTCGTCGTCGCGACCCAGATGCTCGAATCAATGATTTCATCGCCGGTTCCGACCCGCGCCGAGGTTTCCGATGTGGCGACGGCCGTGTTCGAGGGTGCCGACGCGGTCATGCTCTCGGCCGAATCCGCGTCCGGCGAATACCCGATCGAAGCGGTTTCGACCATGACTTCGATCGCCAGCAGCGTCGAACGCGATCCGCATTATCCGGGCATCATCTACGCCCAGCGCACGCCGCCGGAGGCAACCGGCGCCGATGCCATCTCGCTCGCTGCCCACCAGATCGCTGAGACGCTGAAGCTCGCCGCGATTGTCACCTATACGTCGTCCGGCGCGACCGGCCTGCGTGCCGCGCGCGAGCGCCCGCAGGTGCCGGTGATTGCGCTGTCGCCGATCGTCCAGACCGCGCGCCGCCTTTCCGTCGTCTGGGGGCTGCATTGCGTCGTCACCGAGGACGCGACCGATCTCGACGACATGGTCAACCGGGCCTGCCGGATCGTCGCGGCAGAGGGCTTCGGCAAGCCGGGAGACCGCATCATCATCTCGGCCGGCGTGCCGCTCGGAACACCCGGCGCCACCAACATGCTGCGCATCGCCTATATCGGTTCGGACGGGCTGACGGGCGTCTGAGCCGCGCTCACCGGTTTGGGCCTAAGCTCCCGCTGCGTTCGATCGAGGCGCAAGTCTTATCTGTGCTTGATTTTGCCCCGCAGGTGCGGGCGGTTGCCCTTCACCCAAGCCCTCTCCCTGCAGGCGGGGAGAGGATTTTTCCGAGGTCGGCGCTTGCCGCGCGTGTCCTACTCTGCATTTCACGGGCGGAATGTGGCCGGCAGGCCGGATGAGCGGCGTGTCGCTACAGTGCCGCGCGTTTTTTCAAGCTCACAATGTCGCTGATGCTTAAATCGGCTCAGATATAGGTAAATATGCACTACAGCGCCGCGCGTCTTATCCGGCGCGCAAAGGACGCTGTAGCGCCTTGAATTGCTGCATGTTTTTTTCTTAAATTGCCTCCGATTTAAGGACACATGCACTAGGTCATGGGCTTCAAGTCCGGCTGCCGGCAAGCTTTTCGGCGAGTTCGCCGAGCTGTTCCTGTGCCTTTCGGTCCGACGGGTAGATATCGAGGAATTGCTGCCAGGCGCGCATCGCGAGCTCGTCCTTGCCGGCAGCCGTGAGCATGGCGGCCATACCGGCGAGGGCGCCGAAATGCCGCGGCTCGATCGCGAGCACGCGGTTTATGTCGGACATCGACTTGCGATAGTTGCCCATCTGATAGTGCAGCGTGGCGCGGCGGTTCCAGCCTTCGACGTAGTTCGGGGCGAGAACGATGACCTGATCGAGAATGTCGAGCGCGACCGGATGCTTGTCGTCGGCAATCGCCTTGTTCGCCCATTGCATCAGAAGGTTCACGGTGGCACTGCCGGAATCCTGCCATTCGAGCCGGATTCGGTCGGCCACTTCCCGAGCCTTTTCCTCGTCGCGTTCCTTCTTCAGCTCCGCGAAGAAACCGTCAAGACGTTGTTTTGGTGTCGTGACGCTTGCCGTCTCCGTCTGGGGAGAGGGCTCGGCTGCCAGGAGCGGATCGCCCGGCCTTTCGGAAAGGGCAAACACCGCGGAGCATGTCAGAATCAAGATCACAAAAAAGCGCATGGCGGACATCGTAGCCCGCCATGAAACAAGATCAAATCAAATATGGGGGATCACCGAAGAGATCCGCCGATCCGGCTGGCGGCAAGCGCCGCCGCAGAGCCTCAGCCCTGACGTGCCTTGAAGCGCGGGTTCTGCTTGTTGATGATGTAGACACGGCCCTTGCGACGAACCAGGCGGTTTTCGCGATGACGGGTCTTCAGCGACTTGAGCGAATTCTTGATCTTCATTTTCCTGATCCGCAGGTTTCGGGGAACGAAAATTCGCCCGGTAATTCCAACAATCAAAAGCGCGCCATTCAGCGCGCTCCTTAAGTAGGCAGGCACATACCGTGTCCCCCCAATCGTGTCAACCGCAAGGGAAGGGATTTTGCTGCCGAGCCCCACAATGCTGTGGCTTTCCGGTTCAGATCAGGCCGGTTCAGATCAGGCGGGTGAAATGGCCCATCTTGCGGCCGGCGCGCGCTTCCGTCTTACCGTAAAGGTGAACGAGCACGTTGCGCTCGGCAAGCAAGGCCGGAACATCATCGATTTCGTCGCCGACGAGATTCTGCATCATGCAGTCCGAATGCCGTGAAGGGTCGCCAAGCGGCAGGCCGGCGATGGCGCGGATATGCTGCTCGAATTGCGATACGACGCAGGCGGCTTCAGTCCAGTGTCCGGAATTGTGAACGCGCGGGGCGATCTCGTTGGCGACCAGGCTGCCGTCGGCCAGGACAAAAAATTCGACTCCGATCACGCCGACATAGCCGAGCGCGCCGAGTATCGCCGTCGCCGCGGCCCGCGCGGCATCGGCTGTCGACGAGCCCACCGATGCCGGCACGGTGGAGATGTGGAGAATGCCGTTTCGGTGCACGTTTTCCCCCGGATCGAAACAGGCGGTGCTGCCATCGGACGCGCGCGCGGCGATGATCGAGATCTCCCGCTCGAAAGGCACGAAGCTTTCCAGAATGAGCGGGACCTGGCCGAGCGCGATGAAGGCGCCGGAAGGATCGTCCTCGGCTGAGCGAAACACGCGTTGGCCCTTGCCGTCATAGCCGAGGCGCCGGGTCTTCAAAACTCCCATCCCGCCGAAATCGGCAAATGCCGCTTCGAGGTCGGCCTGACTGTCGACGGCATGGAAGCGCGCCGTCGCAATGCCGCAGTCATTGATGAACCGCTTCTCGACGAGCCGGTCCTGCGCGACTTCAAGCGCCTTTGGCGGCGGATATACCGGGCGCGACGCGGCCAGTCTGACGGCCGCTGAAACGGGGACGTTTTCGAACTCGTAGGTGATGAGGTCCGAGACCGTGGCGAGCTCGTCGAGTGCGCGCTGGTCGTCATAGGCCGCGACGATCTGAGCGTTCGCGACCTGGGCGGCGGGACAATCCGGCTGCGGTTCAAGAATGACGGTGCGGAAATTCAGCCGGGCAGCCGCCATGGCCAGCATGCGGCCGAGCTGGCCGCCGCCGATGATGCCGATGGTTTTCATGCTTCATCCACAGGATATTCGGCGACCGAGACGGTCTGCTGTTCACGCCAGTCGTCGAGGCGGTCGGCGAGATCCTCATCGCTGAGAGCGAGAACGGCGGCGGCGAGCAGGGCGGCATTCACCGCCCCCGCCTTGCCGATCGCGAGCGTACCAACCGGAATGCCTGCCGGCATCTGGACGATCGAGAGCAGGCTGTCCTGGCCCGAAAGAGCCTTCGACTGCACCGGAACGCCGAAGACCGGCAGCGGCGTCATCGCGGCGCACATGCCCGGAAGATGCGCCGCACCGCCGGCGCCGGCGATAATCACCTTGAAGCCTTCGTCGCGGGCACCTTTGGCGAAGCTGGCCAAACGATCCGGCGTGCGATGGGCGGAAACGATGCGGGCCTCATAAGCGATGTCGAGTGCCTCGAGCGTATCGGCCGCATTCTTCATCGTTTCCCAGTCCGACTGGCTTCCCATGATGATGGCGACGGGCGGGGTCGTAGTGTCGGTCACGTTTGTCAGGATCCGTTTCAGGCGATGATATCGGGAATGATCTGGTCTTCGATCTTGGTGATCTTGTCCTTGATTGCCAGCTTCTTCTTTTTCATGCGCTGGATACGCAGGGCGTCGCAGCCGGTCTGGATCATGGCGTTGATGGCAACGTCGTAATCTTCATGTTCCTGCCTCAGGCGCGCAATGGTGAGTCTGAGTTCGGCCTGGTCCTGGTCCGGCATGCAAAGCGATCCCCATAAGCCCGGTTGCGTTGATCCGCGATCCGGAATTTCATGCGCCGCTCTATCACATCTTGGGCGGTAACGGGAAGTTATCCGACGTCATCATTTCGCCTTCGACAAATGAAAAATGGCATGGCACAGTAATAAGGTTGCCACCATGGAACATCCGGCATTTGCGTGCCGGATGCAAGCAAAAGGAAGGGAATGCCAATGACCATTGAGGCTCATCTTGCAACGCTTGAGAAGAAACATGGCGCTCTGGAACAGGAGCTTCACGCAGCTCTCAACTCCCCCTCCTGCGAGGACGAGTTGATCAGCGAGCTCAAGCGTAGGAAGTTGCGCATCAAGGACGAAATCGAAAGACTCCGTTCCTCGACACACTAATTGCAGGGCATTTTCCTTGTAACGTCAGAGGCGTCGTCTCTCCCTCGAGATGGCGCAAGAACGTCAAGAATCATTCCCATACATCGAAGATGCGGATCGCTTGACCGGGCTCGCTGCCCGGTCAATTTGCTTCTACAGCGCCGTGCGTCTTTTCAGACGCACAAAGGTCACTGTAGCACCTTGAATTGCTGCATGTTTTTATCCTTAAATCGGTTCCGATTAATGCAGTAGCCGCCGTGCATTTCCCAGACGCACAAAAACGCGCGCCCGCGGAGCGCATCACGACCAGAACTGATCCAGCCACAGGTTCAGCCGGTCGAAGCCCGGCTTGTGGATCGCGTAGATCCGCCGTGTGCCGCTCGAAGATACCGACACGAGATTGCAGTCGAGCAGTGCCTTCAGATGCTGCGATACGGCCGGCCGGCTGATCGGCAGCCCTTCGGCGAGTTCGTTGACGGTCTTCGGCGCGCGCCGCAGTTCTTCCAGCAGGTGGCGCCGGTTCGGATCCGCGATGGCGTCGAATGGGTCCGCGATGCTCATGGCCGGACGTTAAGCGAATTCCAAGTGAGCGGCAAGAAAATTGTGCATTGCGACATTGCTGCTGCTGCGCAACATCCGGTTCTCGATCGACGTCCCAAGCGACGCAGGTGCTCCGCGCTAGCTGCTCGCCAGCAGGGTTGCGAGCCCATCCCAGACGAGTTTCGATCCGGCAAAGAAGGCCATCGTGTACATGAAGGGATAGAAGACCTGAGGCTTCATCCTTCGCACGGTCCACGCGCCGCAGGCGGTGGCCACCATCGCCAGCGGAAAGAGAGTCGCGGATGTCGTCAGGTTGCTGGCGTCGAGTTGTCCGAGCGCGAAATAAGGGATGAGCTTCACTGCGTTGAGGACCGCGAAGAAGCGGACGATCGTGCCGGTATATTCGCGCGGAGCGAGCTTCAGCGGCAGGGCATAGATCTGAAAGGGAGGGCCACCGGCGTGGGCAACGAAGCTGCCGTAGCCGGCAAAGCAGCCCCAGAGCGCGGCTGGGCCGGGCCGCTGCGTCTTGGGAGGGATCGCGGCGCCGCTGCGACTGCGCCAGACGGTGTAGACATAGCGCAACACGAAAACGACGGTGATGAGGCCGATGATCAGCCTCAGCGCATCGCGCGGCACATAGGCCGACGTCGCCCAGCCGATGGCGATTCCGGCGATCGCGCCGGGCAGCAGCATGACGAGCGTCGTGCGGTCGCCATGCTTGCGCCAGATCCATAAGGAGACGACATCCATGGCGATGAGGATGGGCAGAAGCAGCGCTGCGGCCTGGACGGGCGAGACCGCCATCGACAGGATTGGAACACCCATCAGCGACAGGGCTTCTCCCATGCCTCCCTTGCTGAGGCCAACGAGCAGGACTGCCGGTACGGCGACGAGATAGAAGTCGAGATCGGGAAGCATCGGCGGTGGTTGATCCTTTTGTCATCTCCGTCTATCGGTTTTCCCGAACGAAATCGAGTGCCGCCTTCCGCCTGCGAAGCGCACCTCGCCAGGAGCGGACGACATGAGCAATACAGAAAAGCGCTGCCGCCTCGTGCTGGTCGCACCCGATATGCCGGATGTCGCCGAACGTTCGAAGGTTCTCGACGATGCACTGAAGGGCGGCGATGTCGCCTCCGTCATCCTGCCGCAGTACGGTCTCAGTGATGCTGAATTTCAGAAGCATGCCGAAGCGCTCGTGCCGGTTATTCAGAAGGCAGGCGCCGCTGCCCTCATCGAAGGCGACACGCGGGTCGCCGGCCGCGCCAAGGCGGATGGTCTGCACATCGCCGGGGGAGCGGATGTGCTTGGCGAGGCGATCGAGAAGCACACGCCGAAGCTGATCGTCGGCGGCGGTAACGCCTCCGACCGGCATCATGCCTTGGCAATCGGCGAACTCAGGCCGGATTACGTCTTCTTCGGCCGCACCGATGGCGACATAAAGCCGGAGGCGCATCCGAAAAATCTGGCGCTCGCCGAATGGTGGGCGTCGATGATCGAGATTCCGTGCGTGGTCATGGGCGGCACCGATCCGCAATCGGCGCTTGCGGTTGCCGAAACCGGTGCCGAGTTCGTGGCGCTCCGGCTTGCCGTCTTCGGCGAGCCGTCCCAGGCGCCGTCGGTCGTTGCCGCGGTCAACGCATTGCTTGACGAAAAAGCGCCACGGTTTGAAGATTAAGACGTGCCGATGTTGAGCCGTTTTCTCTCGAAATCCTGCCGGGCCGCAGCCCTTGCCGCCGCCATCGCCCTCGCCGCGATGCCGGCCCGGGCTCAGCAACCGGCTCCCGCCCAGCCCGTGGACGAGGGAAGCGTGCCGAAACGCGGACGGATCACGCCGTTCAACGGCGCGGTACTGCCGGAAGGTGAGGAGCAGAAAGCTGGCGGCGCAGCGGCGAAGCCGAAGTCCGGCGGTGGCGGCAAGCCATCGGAGGGCGTCAACGTCATCGATCGCATGGGCGCCGAATTACCCGCGCTTCCGGCGGAAAAACCGTTCACCGGCAAGGTGGATGACGCCTATGGCGCCTTCCAGCGGGGCTATTATCTGACGGCGATGGATCTCGCTCTGCCGCGCGCCCAACTCGGCGATCCGGCGGCGCAGACGCTTGTCGCCTCCATCCTCGAGCAGGGGCTCGGCGTGGTGCGCAACGCCAAAGAGGCCGCCTTCTGGTACGGTCAGGCGGCGAACAGCGGCGATCCTGCCGCCATGTTCAAATACGCGCTGATCCTGATGGAAGGGCGCTATGTCAAGCGCGACAGGAAGAAATCCGAAGAGCTGATGAAGAAGGCCGCTGACCTCGGCAATGCTTCCGCCCAGTTCAATTACGGGCAAACGCTCGTCGCCGACATGCCCGGCGAAAGGGGTTTGAAGGCAGCGATGCCCTATTACGAGAAATCCGCCGAACAGGGCATCGCCGACGCGCAATATGCCCTTTCGCAAATCTACCTCAATGTCGACGGCATCGATGACGGCAAGCGTGCGCGTGCGCGCGAATGGCTGCTCAGGGCAGCCCGGGCCGGCTACGACACCGCGCAGCTCGACATGGCGATCTGGCTGATCGAGGGAATCGCCGGCGACCGCAATCTCGAAGAGGGCTTTGCTTGGATGAAGCGTGCGGCGGACGGCGGCAATGTCGTTGCGCAGAACCGGCTCTCACATCTTTACGTCAACGCAATCGGCACGCGGCCAGATCCGATAGAGGCGGCGAAGTGGTACGTTCTCTCCCGCCGGGCAGGGCTCAAGGACGATGCGCTCGAGGATTTTTATCTCGGCCTCAACGATGCGCAGCAAAAATCGGCACTCGCGGCTGCGAACAAGTTTCGCTCGTCCTGACATCAGGCGCGGGAGGCGCATCCTGTGATGCTTCCGGGCGTGGCGGCGATCTATTTCGCTTGAACTTCCGGGGTTTTTGTGGTCTGGAGGCCCCGGTTTGTCCGCGGCTTCCATGTTTCGCATCGCCCTCCGCGGACGGAGTGATTTCACTCGGTTTTTTGACGACGGATTCGCAGCTTCGATCGCGCCTTGCGCGGTTCTTCGGTGCGCGAACGTCAGACAGGTTCTATGTCCGGTCGCGATGGCTCGGCCGGGCTTTGCTATCAGAGGATTGCCACATGGCTCGTTCCGCCCTTCTCAATGTCATGGTTCAGGCCGCCTTCAAGGCCGGCAAATCGCTGGCGCGCGACTTCGGAGAAGTGCAGAACCTGCAGGTTTCGCTGAAGGGGCCGAGCGACTACGTCTCGCAGGCCGACCGCAAGGCGGAACGGATCATCCGCGAAGAACTGCTCAAAGCACGCCCAACCTATGGCTTCCTCGGCGAAGAAGGCGAGGAAATCAAGGGAACCGACGGCGCCCATCGCTGGATCGTCGATCCGCTGGACGGCACCACCAATTTCCTCCACGGCATCCCGCATTTTGCCGTGTCGATCGCGCTGGAGCGTCAGGGCGAAATCGTCGGCGCAGTGGTCTTTAATCCCGCGACAGATGAGCTCTACACCGCTGAGAAGGGTGGCGGCGCTTTCCTTAATGACCGCCGCCTACGCGTCGGTGCCCGCAAAAGCCTCTCGGATGCGGTCATCGGTACCGGCACGCCTCATCTTGGCCGCGGCCATCACGGCAAATATCTGATTGAACTTCGTCACGTGATGGGCGAAGTCGCCGGTGTCCGCCGTTTCGGCTCCGCCGCGCTCGATCTGGCCTATGTGGCTGCCGGCCGTTTCGACGGCTTCTGGGAGCACGACCTTGCCGCCTGGGATATTGCTGCCGGGGTTCTGCTCATTCGCGAAGCCGGCGGTTGGGCGATGGACATCGAAGGCGGCAATAGGCCGGTGGACAGCGGTTCGATCGTCTGCGGCAACGAATATATCGCCAAGGCGCTGAACGAAGTGCTCCACCGCCCCGTTCCGGTAAAGTAATCGAGAGCCTGCGGACGAGCAGACCGCGAACCGTTTTCCCGTCCTATGGGCCTCCCGCCCCTGTATCGATCCGTTTTGTTTGCGCCGGATCGACGTGAGAATTCGTCGCGCTCAGGAAGATCCGATCGGACCCGCCAGGCTTCGGCAGCTTAAGTGCGGGAGGCTTTTGTTTTCCCTTCAATTTGGCGCAAAGTTCCACTAGTCTCCGGGCCCAACACGTGGCCTCGAGCCACCAGCAGCGTCGTTCCTCAAAACCGCAATCCACCGGGCGGGGAATGGTCCTGCAATCAATGTGTTGTGGCAACTTTGCTCGTCCGAACAGGCGCGCGGCGTTGCCGCGAAACCGGAGATTGGCAAACTTATGACGAAACTGAATCTGTCCGGATGGCGCGGTCGGGAGGGCGCGGAGGAAGACTACAATCCGCACAAGCTTTCAAGCCCCATGCCCTATTTCTGGACGATGGTCATCTTTCTGATCATCGTCGGGTTCGTCGCTGCGATCCTCTTCCGCCAGGCGCGCGACGCCTTCGCCGGCAATCCCGGCCTCAATGGGCTGATCCTCGGCGTTATGCTGATCGGCATCCTTCTCGCATTCAACCATGTGCTGGGCTTAAGACCCGAGGTCCGCTGGTTCAATTCCTTCCGTGCTGCCGGAAGCGCCGACAAGGTCGGACGCGAGCCGGTCCTTCTCGCTCCGATGCGGTCTCTGATCGGCGGCCGCCACACGACCGGGATCTCGACGATCGCGCTCAGGTCCATTCTCGACTCCATTGCCACACGGCTTGACGAGTCGCGCGACATCACGCGCTACCTTGCCGGTCTTCTCGTCTTTCTCGGTCTGCTTGGCACCTTCTGGGGTCTGCTCGGCACGATCGGCTCCATCAACACCGTCATCCAGTCACTGGACGCAGGCGCCGGCAGCACAGAGGATCTCCTGGGCTCTCTGAAGAGCGGCCTGTCCGCGCCGCTGACCGGTATGGGGACGGCTTTTTCCGCCTCGCTGTTTGGCCTTTCCGGTTCGTTGATCATCGGGTTCCTTGATCTGCAGGCCGGTCGCGCGCAAAACCGGTTCTATACCGAGCTTGAAAACTGGCTCTCTTCGGTGACCGATGTCGGGTCCGGCTTGTCTATCGAGACGCCGGACGGTGCGCCGGTCGAGGAATTGCGTCGGCTTACGGATCAGCTCAGCCGTCTTTCTCAGGACGGCGGCGTGAACCAGCGCACGACCGCGGCGATGGCCAGTCTCGCCGAAGGCATCCAGGGTCTCGTCAAGAACATGCGCGGCGAGCAGCAGATGTTGCGCGATTGGATCGAAGCGCAACAGGAGGAGGCGAAATCGATGCGCAAGACGCTCGACAAGCTTGCATCACGCATCGGGCAAGCCGATCGGATCGCTGTGCACAGCGAGAGAGCCGCGTCGCAGGCAAAGCTCAGCCATGCTGACGAGAGCGGGGGTGAATGATCGATGGCGCTCGCCCGAAGAGGCCGTAATCCGCGGACGATCAATTATTGGCCGGGGTTCGTCGATGCCCTTTCGACCTTGCTCATGGCCATCATGTTCCTGCTCAGCGTCTTCGTCCTGGCGCAGTTCCTGCTTGGCAGAGAGATCACCGGCAAGGACGAGGTGCTGAACCGGCTGAACAGCCAGATCAACGAACTCACGCAGCTTCTTGCGCTCGAAAAGAGCGGCAAGCAGGACCTCGAGGATTCGCTGGCGAACCTCCAGGCATCGCTTGCCCAGTCGGAAGGCGAGCGGTCGCGCCTGCAGTCACTGCTCGATGAGGGGGCCGGCAGCAGCGAAGCTGCCAATCAGAAGATCGGTCGCCTGGGATCGCAACTGGAGGCCGAGCAGCAGGTCAGCGCCCGCGCGATGAGCCAGATCGAGTTGCTGAACCAGCAGATCGCGGCATTGCGCAGCCAGATCGCGGCCATCGAGGGTGCACTTCAGGCTTCGGAGGCCAAGGACGAGGCCTCGCAGGCCAAGATTGCCGATCTCGGTCGGCGCCTGAACGTAGCGCTCGCCCAACGCGTGCAGGAACTCAACCGTTACCGTTCCGACTTCTTCGGGCGGCTGAGAGAAATCCTCTCGGATCGCGAAAACATCCGTATCGTCGGCGATCGTTTCGTCTTCCAGTCGGAAGTGCTCTTTTCTTCGGGCAGCAGTGATCTCAATCCCGAAGGACAGGCGGAAATGACGAAACTCGCCGCCGCGCTTCTCGACCTCGCCAAGGAAATCCCCGCCGAAATCAACTGGGTGCTGCGCGTCGACGGCCACACGGACAACGTGCCGCTCTCCGGAGCCGGGCGCTTTAAAGATAACTGGGAACTGTCTTCGGCCCGCGCCACATCGGTCGTCAAGTTCCTGATGTCCAAGGGCGTTCCGGCCGATCGCCTGGTGGCGGCAGGCTTTGGGGAGTATCAGGCCATTGCCGAGGGGGAGAGCCTGGAGGCTCGCGCTCAGAACCGCCGCATCGAGCTCAAACTTACGGAGAAATAGGCGTTTCAGCGTCCTTGAATTGACCTTGACGTACGCGTAACAGTTGGGTCGGGGAGACAGGGGAGAGCGCCTTTTATGGACTGTGATGTGCTGGTCATCGGCGCCGGCCTCGCCGGGCTGGTAGCGGCGTCCGAGGCGGCGGCGCGTGGCCGCAAGGTGATCTTCTCGATCAGGAGGGTGAGCAGAACCTCGGCGGTCAGGCTTACTGGTCACTTGGCGGTCTCTTCTTTGTCGACAGTCCGGAGCAGCGGCGCATGGGCATTCGCGACAGCCGCGAGCTCGCGCACCAGGACTGGATGGGATCCTCGCAATTCGACCGGCCGGAAGACCATTGGCCGCGGCTTTGGGCCGATGCCTATCTCGACTTTGCGGCCGGCGAGAAGCGGCGCTGGCTTCATGCGCTTGGCATGCGCTGGTTTCCGGTTGTCGGCTGGGCCGAGCGTGGCGGCGGCCTCGCCCATGGCCACGGCAATTCCGTCCCTCGTTTCCATGTCACCTGGGGCACGGGCCCGGCCGTGCTCGAACCGTTCATTCGCCTGGTACGGCAAGCGGAAAGCCGTGGCCTCGTCCGATTCCGGTTTCGTCACAGGGTCGACGAGCTCGTGACGACCGATGGTGCGGTCACGGGCGCGCGCGGTGCAATCCTCAAGGTGGATGCGGTCGCCCGCGGCGAGCGCAGCTCGCGCGACGCGGCGGGTGATTTCGAAATCTCGGCCGGTGCCGTTGTCGTGAGTTCCGGCGGCATAGGCGGCAATCATGAACTCGTGCATCGGAGCTGGCCGCGTGAACGCTTGGGCCAGCCGCCAGCGTTCATGGTCAGCGGCGTGCCGCATCACGTCGACGGTCGGATGCTCGAGATCGCGGCCCGAGCGCGCGGGTCCGTCATCAATGCCGACCGCATGTGGCACTATACCGAGGGCGTCAGGAACTTCGATCCGATCTGGCCGGATCACGGCATCCGGATTCTGCCGGGGCCGTCTTCGTTCTGGTGCGATGCTGACGGCAACCGCTTTTCAGCGCCGGCGATGCCCGGTTTCGATACGCTCGCGACACTGGAGGCGATCCGCCGTGGCGGCGACGACTATAGCTGGTTCATTCTGACGCGAGCGATCATCAAGAAGGAGTTTGCTCTTTCGGGATCCGAGCAGAATCCCGATCTCACCGGCAAGAGCGTCGCACTTCTGTTGAAACGGCTCGGTAAGAACCCGCCGGGACCGGTTCAGGCCTTCATCGAAAAGGGTGAGGATTTTATCGTCCGCGACAAGCTGGAGGATCTCGTCGAGGCGATGAACGCGCTTTCCGGCGAAAGCCGGCTTTCTGCGCCCCATCTGAGAGCGCAGATCGAGGCACGCGATCGCGAGATCACCAACCCTTTTTCCAAGGATGCCCAGGTCACCGCCATACGTGGCGCGCGCACTTATCGCGGTGATCGCCTGCTCCGGACGGCAAAACCGCATCGTCTTCTCGATCCGAAGGCGGCACCGCTGATCGCCGTTCGGCTGCATATCCTGACGCGCAAGACGCTCGGTGGGCTGCAGACCAATCTCTCCGGCCAGGTGCTCGAGCTTTCCGGCGAAAGGGTTCAGGGACTTTATGCGGCCGGCGAGGTCGCCGGATTCGGCGGAGGCGGCATGCATGGTTACAATGCGCTCGAAGGAACATTCCTCGGCGGCTGCATCTTCTCCGGCCGCGCTGCGGGGCGCGGGGCCTCGGACGTCTGAAGCTTTACGCGAGTGGCCGGGCCTATCGGCCCGGTCGCGTCCCCATCACCAGACTCGTCAGTCCATTTGGACGTTCGCGTCACGCACGACCGGGGTCCATTTCGCAAGTTCCGCCTTCACGTGGGCGGCGAGCTCCTCGGGCGTCGAGCCGACGATCTTGGCGCTGAATTCGTCCATCCGCTTTTGCACCGCAGGATCGGCAAGCGCCTTCTTTGCGGCTTCGTTCAGCCGGGCGATCACCGGCTGAGGCGTATTGGCTGGGGCGAAAAGCGCGTTCCAGGTATAGGTCTCATAGCCGGGAATGCCCGACTCGGCGATGGTCGGCACGTCGGGGAAGGAGGGAGCACGTTCTGCGGTCGTAACGGCGAGCGCCCTGAGGGTGCCGGCCTTGATATGCCCCGATGAGGAGGGCAGGTTGTCGAACATGATCGGCACCTGATTGCCGATGACGTCGTTCAGCGCCGGGCCGGAACCCTTATAGGGAATGTGCTGCATTTCGACGCCAGCCATTTTCTTGAAGAGCTCGCCGGAAAGGTGGAGCGGCGTTCCGTTGCCGGACGAGGCGTAGCTGTACTGGTCTGGCGCTGCCTTCAGCAGTGCCAGCAATTCTCCCACGTTCTTGGCAGGCAGCTCCGGGTTGACGACGAGCACGTTCGGAACGATGACGAGAAGCGATATGGGCGCGAAATCCTTCTCGGGGTCATAGGGCTTGGTCTTCAGGATCAGCGGATTGAGCGCGTGCGTCGCGACCGTAGCCATGAGGATCGTATAGCCATCCGGGTCGGCACGCGCGACATTGGCCGCGCCAAGATTTCCGCCGGCACCGGCGACATTCTGGACGATGACTTGCTGCCCGAGATCTTCGGACATCTTCTGCGCGATGATCCTGGCTACGACGTCGGTCGAGCCGCCGGCAGCGAAGGGGACGACCAGCGTTATCGTCCGGTCCGGGAAGGCTTGCGCCTGTACCGGCGCCCCAGCGGTCAGTGCGGAGAGTGCGGCGAAGCCGAAGGCGATGGCGGCACGGCGGGTCAAGCTCAGAAACGGCATGCAGAATCCTCCCGATTGCGTCAAAACATGCGGCCGGTCCTGGGCCGGCCTCCTAACAATAGTGCCACGCTCCTCCGTGGCAATGGCGGGAGGAAAGTAATGGTGGATGGCAGACGAAAGTCTACAGCGCCGTGCGTCTTTTCAGACGCACAAAGGTCGCTGTAGCACTTTGAATTGCTGCATGTTTTTATCCTTAAATCGGCTCCGATTAAGGAAACATGCAGTAAGGCTATCACCTATGTTCGGGAGGCGACGAACAGCGCTTCGGCACCGTGATCGAACTGCAGCCGGGCGAGTCTTGCGTAAAGACCGCCCTGCCGTATCAGCGAAGCGTGGGTCCCTTCTTCGACAATGCGGCCATGATCCATCACCAGAATTCGGTCCGCCTTGAGCACGGTCGCAAGTCGATGGGCAATGACCAGCGTGGTTCGCTCCCGCATCAACCCGTCCAGCGCTGTCTGCACCAGTGTCTCGCTCTCGGCGTCGAGAGCCGATGTCGCCTCGTCAAGAAGCAGGATCGGAGCGTCTTTCAGGATCGCCCGCGCAATTGCGATGCGCTGTCGCTGGCCGCCGGAAAGCGTCACGCCGCGCTCGCCGACCAAGGTATCGTAGCCCCGGTGCAGCTTCGCGATGAATTCCGCGGCTTGCGCGGCAACGGCGGCTGCGCCCACGGATTCGCGGCTTGCCTGCGGTGCGCCGAAGGCGATGTTTTCGTGGACGGAAGCGGCAAAGATGGTTACGTCCTGCGGCACGATGGCTATGCGGTCGCGCAGATCCTTGGGATCGACAGAGCGGGCGTCCATTCCGTCAACCGTGACGACACCCTTCATCGGATCATAGTAGCGCACGAGCATCGAAAAGACGGTGCTCTTTCCAGCACCGGAAGGGCCGACGATCGCGACGGTCTCCCCGGGCTTGATCGCAAAGCTCAGGCCCTTGAGGCTCTTATAGTCCGGACGGGCGGGATAGGCGAAATGGACGTCGGCAAACTCGATCGCGCCCCGGGCCGGCACGGGCATGGCGAGAGGATGCGCGGGTGCCTGTATGTGCGGGACTTCGGTCAGCAATTCGTTCAGGCGTTCGGCGGCACCTGCTGCCTGCGAGAGCTCGCCCCAGACTTCCGAGAGCGCTCCGAGGCTGCCGGCGGCAAAGACCGAATAAAGCAGGAACTGGCTGAGCGTGCCCGCGGACAGCGTTCCGGAGAGCACATCCCGCGCGCCGAACCAGAGCACGGCGACGACGCTGCCGAAGACCATGGTGATGGCGAAACCGGTCAGAACCGACCGTGCCTTGGTCGCGGCGCGCGCGGCGCTGTAGGCACTCTCGACCGCCTTGCCGAAACGCGCGTTGGCAATTTCCTCGCCATTGAAAGCCTGCACCGTGCGGGAGGCTGCGATCGCCTCGCCCGCATAGGCAGACGCGGCGGCGAGCGTATCCTGGGCCTCACGGGAGCGCCGGCGCACCGAACGGCCGAAGCCTACGAGCGGAAAGACGATGAGCGGGATGGCGGCGAGCACCAGGCTCGAGAGTTTCGGGCTGGTATAGACCATCATCCCGATCGCGCCGAGACAGAGGATTATATTGCGCAAAGCCACCGACGCGGTCGCTCCGACCGCCGATTTGATCTGCGTCGTATCGGCGGTAAGCCGCGAGACGATCTCGCCGGACTGGTTGACGTCGAAGAAGGAGGCGGAAAGCCGTGTGACGTGAGCGAAGACGTCGCGCCGGAGATCGGCGACGATGCGCTCGCCGAGCGAGATGACGAAAAAGTAGCGGGCGGCGCTGGCAAGCGCGAGAACGATCGCCAGGACCATCAGCATGGAGAAGTAGGTGTTGATGAAGCCGGAATCGGAATTGGAGAAGCCATGGTCGATCATCCGGCGCACCGCCATCGGCAGCGTCAGCGTCGTGACTGCCGCAACCGTCAGTGAGATCGCGGCGCCAATCGCCAGGTGGCGGTATCGCGCCAGATAGGGCAGCACGGATGCAAGCGGGCGAATGGATTTGCGCGCTGGCGGTTGGTTCTCTTGTCTCGGCACGTGACCCCCCATCGCCAGTCACGGAGGGGCACACAGCGCCATGCGTATTTTCACGCATGAAGGTCGCTGTGCCACTTTGAACAGCTACATGGTTTTGTTCTTAAATCGACGTCGATTTAACCAACCATGCAGGAGGCCATAAGTCTTCCGCGCGGCACTTGTTATCCCGCAGACCTTCATGTATAGGCACGGCATCGAATTGGGAAGCCGTGACCAGTGGCGGTCCGCGGCTTCATTTACGTGTTCGGTCCCAAAGTCGCAATGCCTTGCGACAATTGGACCCTGGAACTCTAGGAAGATTGTTATGAAGGCAGACATCCATCCCGACTACCACATGATCAAGGTGGTCATGACAGACGGCACCGAATACGAAACCCGTTCGACCTGGGGTTCGGAAGGCGCTACGATGAACCTGGAAATCGATCCCAAGTCGCATCCGGCCTGGACTGGCGGCAACCAGCAGCTCGTCGACCGCGGCGGCCGCGTTTCCAAGTTCAAGAAGCGTTTCGAAGGTCTCGGCCTCTGATCAAATGCTATACTGAATAACTCCTTGCAGCGACTTTTGCGGTCTGAAAAGACGCACGGCGCTGTGGGGTGTTTCCAAAAGCCCGGCATTGCCGGGCTTTTTTGTTGCCTATCCGCAGCATTCAAAGTCTTGCAGCAACCTTGTGCGTGTGAAAAGACGCGCGGGCGTTGGAGCGTATGCCCGGCATAAAAAACCCGGCGCGGGCCGGGTTTCGATAGCGATGGCGATTTTAAAAGTCGCTTGACGTCAGTTGGCGCCAAAGGCGGTCTGCAGCAGCTTGATCTGGGCCTTGACGCCATTCTGGTTATCCGGGACGAAGGCCGTTGCTTCCTGCGGCCGGTAAATCTCCCGATCGAGCAGGGCGACGCGGTTTTGCAGGCGAAGAGAACGTTCGATCAGATCCCGAAACGCTTCCGGGAGAGCATCCCAGCCGGGAGCGGTGCGATCGACATTGAAGCTGTCGAGGCGAACCTTGCTCTTCTCCGACAGGACCTGATCGCGGCTCATTTCGCCGTTGTTGACCGCGCGTTGGAGAAGCAGCCAGGAGGCCATCTGCATCAGTCGCGTGGTGAGGCGCATCGACTCGGCCGCATAAAGCACAGAGGCCATCCGCGGCAGAACCTTCGAGGCCGCACGGCCCGGGCCGTCGAGATAGCTCGCCGTTTCCTCGACCAGGCCCATGCCTTCCGCATAGAGCGCCTTGAACTGCGTCGAGGACGCAGCATGCCCCGCGAAACTGACGGTATTCAATCCTCTCTCGGACATGGCCTGTTTTTTCCCTGGTTCAAACGCATCACGACAGTCAGGTAACGGGCGGCTTTGGGAAAAGTTTCCTTGCCTGCCTCTATGCTCGAAGAATGATCCCATACCGTATTCCGCGCAAGGGTATTCTTAAGAAAGGGTTAATCTCCACAATTCTTTGAAAGCACCTGTGACGAAACAAAAAAAGAGCCGCGCGGAGCGGCTCTCAAGGTAAAACAGGGAGAAAATCAGACCCATTCGCCAGTCGGTGAAATTGTCTGAGTCCGGACGAGGCCGGATGATCGGACAATCGCAGAAAATGCTTAATTTGCCGTTAAGGCCGGGTCATTGCGGGGCGCGATACACACGCCGCACGCCGAAGTGAGGCGGCTCTATCCGTCGCTAACGAAAGAGATTTTCGGCGGCCGAGCGGCTGGCCGATTTGCGGGCGCGTTCCTCCTCCAGTCTCGCGATTTCCTCGGTCAAGAGCGCGATGCGAGCGGTCAGTTCATCCACCGAGAGCAGCGACAGGTCGCTGCCGATTTCGTGGGTCGTCTTCTTACGTGGCTGGTCATCGTCGAACAGACTCATGCGATACCTCCTCTTCCTCAGGATCATCGACAACATCCTCCCGCGGTTCGTCCAACGGTGCCGCGCGCGGCGAGAGCTGCAGGCTCTCCGGCGTCGTCGGCGCGCCGGCATTGACCGGCGAGAAGGCGTCGCGTTCGGCGACGGGCACCGGCGCGCGCCGGCGGCTGCGGACGATCGCATAGGCGGTAATCAGCATATGCGCGCAAGCGGTGATCATGAAGAGGCCATAGGGACCTGTCGCGGTCATTACCGGTCCGCCGATCGTCGGACCAATGATCGTGCCGATGCCGTAGAGCAGCAACAGCCCCCCCGAGACCTTTACGAAATCCTCGGGCATGGCAAAGTCGTTGGCATGCGAGACGGCGATCGGATAGAGCGCGTTGGCCGCGCCGCCATAAACGGCGATCAACGTCAGCACGATCCAGACCTGACTCGGCTCGACAAGGAAGATCAAGAGGCCAGCCAGCGCTCCGACGCCGGCGAGTATGGAGAGAACATAGCGGCGGTCGATGCGGTCGGAGATCCGGCCGGCCGGCAGTTGCATCACCGCTCCGGCGAAGATGGCGACGCTCATCATCATGGCGACGGTGCCGTCGGAAAGGCCGGCCTGGCTGCCGAAAACGGCCCCGAGCGTACCGAAGGCGCCATTGGCGATGCCAACCAGCAGGATGCCGAGAAAGGAGACGGGGGAATTCTTGTAGAGGCCGCGAAGGTCGAGGCGGACCTGCTTCAATGGCTGCGGCGAGGCAGCCCTCGACAGCAGCGTCGGCAGCATCGCCACGCAATAGAGAATGCCGCAAATCATAAAGAAGAAGGTGGTCGAGGTCTCGCCGAGCGGAATCATGAGCTGACCGCCGACGATGCCGAAAAGAGTGATGGCGATATAGAGCGAAAAGATGACGCCACGACTCTCATTGGTCGCGCGCTCGTTCAACCAGCTTTCGATGATCATCGACGTGCCGGCGGTGGAGAAGCCCGTCACCGCCCTCAGAGCCAGCCACCAAAAAGGGTCGATCAGAATACCCGTCAAAAGAGAAACGATAGCGATCAGAGCAGTGAAGACGCTGAAGGCGCGCACATGGCCGATGCGTTTGACGACATTGGGCGCGAAGAAGCAGCCCAGCACGAAGCCGCCGGCCCAGCACGTGCCGAGGAGACCGAGAATGGTTGTCGGGTAGCCTTCCGAGGTGCCGCGCACGGGCAGGAGCAGGCCCTGCAGACCGTTTCCAAGAAAGAGGAACAGAGTACCAAGCAGGAGGGCGGCGACAGGAATCAGGTTTTTTCTCATCGTCAATCCGAAATCGGTTATGCCGTCGGCAAGTTAGGGCGGGGCGGCCGCTTTGCCAGCCCGGATTTCCACACCACCGGTCATTGCAAATCGGCGACGAAAACAATAGCCCTCTATGCGACTAAAAGTGACGGCGGTATGACGCCGCCCACACACGGCGATTGGAACGCTCCGGAAATGAGCACGAAACTCCTGACGGTTCTCTGCCTGCTGGCCATGTGTGTCCAACTGATCAAGCCGCTTGGATATCCGGGCCTGCGGCAACGCCGTGACTTCTGGAAAATTCCTGCCGCCGGTTTTTTGGTGATGATGATCATGGTGCTGGTCCGGCCGTAAGGCGAGAGATCGGGACGGACGCAAGCGGAAACACCTCACCCCCCGCCCAGACCGTGACGTTCCTTTAGAAACAGCGCGCTCCGTGAGGCCGGGCTATGGTTGCGGTCACAGTGCTGAAGTCTCCGCACGACATGTCGTCAAGAAAAGGTTAGATTACCGTGCTCGGCCACAAGATGAAAATTGAGGGTCTCTTGGAACGCCGCCTGACCGCCATTCTCGCTGCCAATGTCGTGGGTTACAGCCGTCTCATGGGGACCGATGAAGCGGGCACGCTGGCGGCGCTCAAGAGGCATCGGCGGGAATTTCTGGAACCGAAGATTGCGGACCACAAGGGACGTGTCGTCAAGCTCGCCGGCGACGGCATGCTGGTCGAATTTTCGAGCGTCGTGAATGCCGTTGCTTGCGCAGCCGAAATTCAGCGCGGCATGCTCGCACGAAACGAAGGCCTGCCGAGAACCCAGCGCATCGACCTGCGAATCGGCATCCATCTCGGCGACGTCATCGTCGAGGACGGCGACATCTTTGGCGAGGGTGTCAACGTGGCGGCACGACTTGAAGGGCTCGCCGATCCTGCCGGCATAGCGGTATCCGCTTCGGTGCGCGACCACGTTGGATCGAGACTGAATCTCGGTTTCGTCGACAAGGGCGAGTACAGCTTGAAGAACATCGCGCCGAGCGTCCGCGTCTATACTGTTTCCCTTGGCGATGCTTCAGTGCGGAAGCAGGCCGAGCCATCTGGGGTGACACCTGACCCCGGCTACGAGCTGTCGATCGCTGTCCTACCCTTCACCAACATGAGCCAGGATCCCGAGCAGGAGTATTTCTCCGACGGCATCACCGAGGACATCATCACCGATCTGTCGAAGATTTCGCGCCTGCACGTCGTCGCGCGCAACACCGTCTTCACCTACAAGGGCAAGGCGGTCAAGATAAAGCAGGTCGCCCATGAACTCGGCGTTCGGTTCATTCTGGAAGGCAGCGTCCGCAAGGTGGGCGAGCGCGTACGGATCACCGGTCAGCTCATCGATGCGCAAACCGGCGGACACCTGTGGGCCGACCGGTATGATCGCGATCTGACGGATATTTTTGCGATCCAGGACGAGATCACCCACGCGATCGTCGACCAGTTGAAGATAAAGCTGCTGCCGGAAGAGAAGAAGGCGATCGAGAGTGATCCCACGACCTCTGTCGAGGCCTATACCTATTACCTGAGGGGCCGGCAGTTCTCGCATTCCTGGACGCGAGCCTACATGCTGCTTGCGCGCCGAATGTTCCTAAAGGCGGTCGAACTGGATCCGAATTACGCCCGGGCCTATGCGGGCATTGCCGATTGCGAATGCGCGATCAGGGACTGGCATGAGAAGGACTTCCCGCTCTCGAGTATTCTCGAGATGAGCGCCCGGGCGCTGGCGCTCGATCCCAATCTCGCGGAAGCGCATGCGTCGCGGGGGCTGGCACTGCATCAGGACGGGCAGTCGGAGGAGGCCGGCCGCGAGTTCCGGCAGGCGCTGGCGCTCGATCCATCGCTCTATGAGGCGAATTTCCACTACGGCCGTTACCTGTTCATGCAGGGCCGTTTCGATGAGGCGGTGCAATTCTTCAAGCGCGCCGCCGAAATCCGGCCGGACGATTATCTTTCGCCGATCCACCTGATGAGTTCCTATCGCTCGCTCGGCGTGGAATCCGAGCGGCAGCGCTGGGCGAAGATCGGCATCGAGCGGGCGGAGCACGCGCTCGAACGGCACCCAGAGAATTCAGGCCCCGCCCATCGCGGCGCCCTTGCGCTTGCGCATCTCGGCGAAACGGAACGCGCGAAGGAATGGGCCGCGCGGGCGCTGGCGATCGATCCGGACGATGTCGTCGCGCAATACAACACTGCCTGCGTCTACTCGCTTGTCGGCGAGGGCGAGCGGGCCCTGGACCTTCTCGAGGCCGTCGTGCCGCAGAGCTCCAGCTACCATCTCCTCTGGTTCAAACAGGATTCCGACCTCGACGCCATTCGCGACCATTCCCGCTTCCGAGCGCTTCTCGACGCGATAGCCGACTGCCAGTGCTGATCCTTGCGGTGCGCCGACATCGACGTCAGAGCTCGATCGATCCGCGCATGGCCGTCACGCAGTCGCCCGCGATGGCGACTTCCCGGACCGCGCCATCCTTCTTGCTCACGCCGATCGTTATGAGGCTCCGTCGCCCCATGTCCGCGCCCTGTTCGATGACGAGCTCGACGTCGGCATCGGCGTCGGGAAGAAGGGAGACGAGATAGGCGCCGAGTGCTGCCGAGGCACTGCCGGTCGCCGGATCCTCGATCACATTGTCGAGCGGCGCGAACATGCGCGCCCTTATCTGCCAGGGGCGCTCGCGCGTTCGGGTGTAGAGGAAAAGGCTGAAACTATCTTCCTCAAGCGGGTAGCAGGCATTCGCCTCGTCGAAGGCACTGACGTTCGGTCGCGCTTTCGACAGCGTCTCGACGTCGTTGACTTCGGCGACGGCGAAGGGGAGGCCGACGGAAATCCGCACCGGACTGTGGTTCTGCCCGTTTAGAGCTTCCGGTCCAAGAGAGGCGCAGGCGGCGATCGTCGCCACCTCGATCGCCGGGCCGATCGCGAGTGCCTGCGGAGCGACGATCCGCGCCCCCGTTACGATTCCGTCCTGGTGACGGAGCACGACCTCTACCAACCCAGCCTTCTCCTCGAAACGCAGGTTGCTGTCCGGCTTCTTGCCGAAGATTTCCTGCTGCTGGCCGAGCACGAAGGCGGTGCCGACATTCGGATGACCGGCAAAGGGCACTTCGGTCGTCGGCGTGAAGATGCGCACGCGAGCCGTGTTGGCGGGGTCCGTGGGCGGAAGCACGAAGGTGACCTCGGAATAGCCGAATTCCGTGGCGATCGCCTGCATCTCGGTGTCGCTGAGGCCGCGTGCGTCCGGGATGACGGCGAGCTGGTTGCCGGCAAAACGTTCGGTGGTGAAAACATCAACGGTGACGAAGGGGACGGTGTTCATTGAAGGCTCCTGGCTCGACCGGATGACAGATGTAGAGCCACTACCGGGCCGTCCGAAACAGTGAATGTGTCTCCCTGACAATTGAATTGCCGCGCCAGGACGCAAATGCTTAAGGCGGCGAATGCAAAGCCCGGCGACATTGCCGTCGCCGGGCTTTCTCCTCGCTCCCCTTGTAACTTTGCGCCGTTCAGGCGGCCTGTTCGAGGTCCTTTTTCCAACTGCCCTTGGCGGCGAGACTGCACATCTTCGCGCGGTGGGAGAAGGCGCGCTGGCCGGCGGCAACGTTTTCCGCCTTGCCGTTCCACGCGGTAAGAGCCTCCTGCTGCAGCGCCCGACCGTAGGAGAAGGTCAGCTTCCAGGGCAGATCACGGGTCGAGTTAATAGCGGAAAGATGCGCGGTCGCCTCTTCCGTAGACTGGCCGCCGGAAAGAAAGGCGATGCCGGGAACAGCGGCGGGAACGGTGCGCTTCAGAACCTTGACCGTGCGTTCGGCAACTTCACTGACGGAGGCCTTGCGGGCCTTCTTGCCGTCGATCACCATGCTCGGCTTCAAGATCATGCCCTCGAGTTTGACGCGCGCATCGCCGAGCTCCTCGAAAACGGTGCGAAGTACCCATTCGGTCACCTCTTCCGAGCGCTCGATCGAATGGTTGCCAGGTGCGCCGTCCATCAGCACCTCCGGCTCGACGATCGGCACGATCTTCGCTTCCTGGCAGAGGGCGGCATAACGCGCCAGCGCATGCGCATTGGCCTTAACCGCGCCCCAGGTCGGAAGAGTGTCGGAGATGGCGATGACGCCGCGCCATTTGGCGAAGCGGGCGCCGGCCTCGTAGTATTTGGCGAGGCGGGCGGCGAGGCCGTCAAGACCTTCCGTGATCGTCTCGTTGGGGAAATGGGGCATCGGCTTTGCGCCCGTATCCACCTTGATGCCAGGGATCGAGCCCGCGTTGCGGATGAGTTCGGCGAGCGGCGTGCCGTCGGCCGCCTTCTGGAACAGTGTTTCCTCGTAGAGAATGACGCCGGAGATATAGTTGCGCATCGCCTCGTCCGAACGCAGAAGCACCTCGCGGTAGTCGCGGCGCGAGGTCTCGGTGGACTCCAGGCCAATGCTGTCGAAGCGCTTCTTGATCGTTGCGGTCGACTCGTCGGCAGCGAGCAGGCCCCGGCCGTTGGCGACCATAGCAACCGCAATATCTTCCAGTCTTTCGCTCATATTCATCTCCCTACACAGCGCCGATCACCAATGGAGCAGCGGATGATACAGTCTCTGAAGGCGCGAAAAGCGTTCAATCGCGTCCCCGAACATAGGCGCGATAACAGAAGATAATGTGCGGGAAAATGGCAGTAAAATCGCCTAAAACGATTTAAATAATTTTAATCGTTTGAAATATTAGAATTTTTTTTGCGACCCCACCCGGGCCCTGCTTGAGGTGCCCGGGTGGAACGTTTGTTCACTTCTGCTGGCGGAGGATATCGACGCCCGGCAGGGGCTTGCCTTCCATCCATTCGAGGAAGGCGCCACCGGCGGTCGATACATAGGTGAAATCGTCCGCGACTTCGGCGTGGTTGAGCGCCGCGACCGTATCACCGCCGCCGGCGACCGAGACGAGCGAGCCCTGGCGGGTCCGGGCAGCCGCGTGCTTGGCGGCGGCGACTGTGGCCTTGTCGAAGGGTGTGATTTCGAAGGCGCCGAGCGGGCCGTTCCAGACGAGCGTTTCGGCACGCGAGATCCAGTCGTTGACGGCAGCGACCGATTTCGGGCCGACGTCGAGCACCATGGCGTCGGCCGGGATCGCCTTGACGTCGACGACCTCATTGTCGGCGCCTGCCTTGAACTCGCGGGCAATGACGCCGTCGTCCGGCAGGACGATCGCGCATCCGGCCGCCGATGCGGCGGCGACGATCGACTTGGCGGTTTCCGCAAGATCATGCTCGCAGAGCGATTTGCCGACGTTGACGCCTTGTGCCGCAAGGAAGGTGTTGGCCATACCGCCGCCAATAACCAGAGCGTCGACCTTTTTCACGAGGTTCTGCAGGAGGTCGATCTTGGTCGAGACCTTCGCGCCGCCGACGATTGCGACGACCGGGCGTTTCGGATTGCCGAGGCCCTTTTCGAGCGCTTCGAGCTCGGCCTGCATGGTTCGGCCGGCATAGGCCGGGAGATGGTGCGCCAGGCCCTCGGTCGAAGCATGGGCCCGATGGGCTGCGGAGAAGGCGTCGTTGACGTAGATGTCGCCGTTGGCGGCCAGCGCCGCAACGAAGGCCGGATCGTTCTTTTCCTCGCCCTTGTGGAAACGGGTGTTTTCGAGCAGCAGCACATCGCCGTCATTCATTTCGGCAATGGCGTTGGCCGCCTTGTCGCCGATGCAGTCGGCGGCGAAGTAGACGCGTTGGTCGAGGATTTCCTCGACCGCGGGAGCGATCGTCTTCAGCGACATATCGGCGACGGGTTCACCCTTCGGACGGCCGAAATGGGCAAGCAGGATGACCTTTGCCCCCTTTTCGGAAAGCTCGCGGATGGTCGGCGCCACGCGCTCGATGCGGGTGGTGTCGGTCACCTGTCCGTCCTTGACCGGAACGTTGAGGTCGACGCGCACCAGCACGCGCTTGCCGCCGATGTCGGTCAGATCGTCGAGGGTCTTGAAAGTCATCAGATGGTCTCCGGTGATAGTCTTTGGAAAAGGGTGGGGTAGTCGACGACGAGGCCATCCTCGTCCACGGGCAGGTCGGCCGCAAAGCTGCGGTCTTCGGCTTCGTAATGGTAGAGTTTGCCGTCATCGATGCAGGTGTAGTGCTGGCCGTCGACTGTCGGTTCGAAGCTGTCGAACGGCACATAGAGCATTTTGAGCTTTGCGGTGCCGGATTGGCGGACAAGGTTCAAGCGCCGGATCGGGAGGGTATTGGTAAACGGCGTTCCGGCGAGGTCGATGTCAATGCAGCCGTCGAAGAGTGGCAGGGGCGTTCCGTCGGCTTTGCGCCAATGGCCGTTGCCATCGGACAGCAGATGAAGACTGCGTCCGTCCGTCGTGTCTATGGTGAAGGAGGTGACGCGCCAGGCGTCGCAGTCGATGCGATAGTGCAGGCCATAGGCGGCGGCGCCGCGCTCGCCGATAAGAACGCTTTCGGCGCGGATGGCCGCGCCGAAAGATGCGTTCAAAGGTCTGAGCGTCAGATGTTCGAGTCCTTCCCCTTCGAGCGGGCGCCAGCGCACCGTCGTTGAGGAAAGGGCCCGGAACATCGGACTTAGAGCAGCTTGCCGAGAGCGACCGCCGTATCCGCCATGCGGTTAGAGAAGCCCCACTCGTTGTCGTACCAGGACAGGATCGAGACGAACTTGCCTTCCATCACCTTGGTCTGGTCCATATGGAAGACCGAGGAATGCGGGTCATGGTTGAAGTCGACCGAGACGTTCGGCTGCAGCGTATAGCCGAGGATGCCCTTGAGCGGGCCTTCGGCGGCAGCTTTGATGGCGGCGTTGATCTCTTCCTTGGTCGTCTCGCGCTTGGCGACGAACTTGAGGTCGACGACCGAGACGTTCGGGGTCGGGACACGCATGGAGACACCGTCAAGCTTGCCTTTCAGTTCCGGCAGCACGAGGCCGACGGCCTTGGCAGCACCCGTGGAGGTCGGGATCATCGACAGGGCGGCCGCACGCGCACGGTAAAGATCCTTGTGCATCTGGTCGAGCGAAGGCTGGTCGTTGGTGTAGGAGTGGATCGTCGTCATCATGCCGTGGTCGATGCCGATGGCGTCGTTCAGCACCTTGGCGACCGGCACCAGGCAGTTGGTCGTGCAGGATGCGTTGGAGATGACGAGATGGTCTTTCGTCAGCTTGTCATGGTTGACGCCGTAGACGACGGTCAGGTCCGCGCCGTCGGCGGGCGCCGAGACGATGACGCGCTTGGCGCCGGCCTCGAGATGGGCTGCGGCCTTGTCGCGGGCGGTGAAGATGCCGGTGCATTCCATCGCGATGTCGACGCCGAGGTCCTTGTGCGGCAGCTCGGCCGGATTGCGGACGGCGGTCACCTTGATAGGCTTGCCGTTGTTGATGACGATGGCATCGCCCTCGACCTTCACGTCGGCCGGAAAGCGGCCGTGGATCGAATCGAAGCGCAGCAGGTGGGCGTTGGTTTCGACCGGGCCGAGGTCATTGATGGCGACGACTTCGATGTCGGTGCGGCCGGATTCGACGATGGCGCGGAGCACGTTGCGGCCGATGCGGCCAAAACCGTTGATGGCGACTTTCACTGTCATATCGGGTCTCTCCCTATCAGAATGGCGTGTACGTATGGAAGGCGCCGCGGGGACGCTTCCGGCTTGATCAGGACAGTTTGGCTTCCGCGGCTGCAATCACAGCTTCCGGTGTAATGCCGAAGTGCTTGTAAAGATCCTTGTAAGGACCGGAAGCGCCGAAGCTGGACATGCCGATGAAGGTGCCGTCGCTACCGATGAAGTGATCCCAGCCCTGGCGGACACCAGCCTCAACCGCGATCTTGACCGGCGAATTGCCGATGATCGCCTGCTGGTAATCCTCGCTCTGTTCGGCAAAGAGCTCGAAGCAGGGAACGGAAACGACGCGCGTCGAAAGGCCCTTTGCCGTCAGCGCCTGGCACGCCTTGACGGCGATCTCGACTTCCGAGCCGGTGGCGAAGATCGTCACCTGGGCATCGCTTGCAGAGATGAGATCATAGGCGCCGCGGGCGCAGAGGTTCTCTTCCTCGTATTCGGTGCGCACGGCCATCAGGTTCTGGCGCGTAAGCGCCATGCCGGAAGGACGGTTGTGGCTTTCGAGGGCGAGCTGCCAGCACTCCGCGGTTTCCGTTGCATCCGCCGGACGGAACATCAACAGGTTCGGAATGGCGCGAAGCGCTGCCATGTGCTCGACCGGCTGGTGGGTCGGGCCGTCTTCGCCGAGACCGATGGAATCATGGGTCAGCACGTGGATGACGCGGATGCCCATCAGCGCGGCAAGGCGGATCGACGGACGGCAATAGTCCGAGAAGATCAGGAAGCCACCGGAATAGGGAATGAGGCCGCCATGCAGCGCGATGCCGTTCATCGCCGCGGCCATGCCGTGCTCGCGCACGCCGTAATGGATGTAGCGACCGGAGAAATCGTCCGGAGTGATCGAATGCGTCTGGCTCGTCTTGGTGTTGTTGGAGCCGGTCAGGTCGGCCGAACCGCCGACCGTTTCGGCAAGCACGCCGTTGATGACTTCCAGCGCATCCTCGGAAGCCTTGCGGGTTGCAGGTGAGGGCTTCGTTTCCGCGAGCTTCTGCTTGTAGGTGCTGATCGCGGAGGCGAGGCTGCCTTCCAGCTCGCCGGAGAAGCGACGGATGAACTGCGCCCTCTTTTCGGTCTCAGTCCTGTCGAGCCGCTCTTCCCATTCTTTGCGCGCCTTGGTGGAGCGCAGGCCGGCGAGGCGCCAGGCATCGAGCACATCGGAGGGAACGGTGAAGGCTTCGGCTTCCCAGCCGAGCGCCTTGCGCGTCGCGGCGATTTCCTCGGCGCCGAGCGGCGAACCATGGACTTTATGGGTGCCGGCCTTGTTCGGCGCGCCGAAGCCGATGACGGTCTTGCAGGCGATCATCGTCGGCTTATCGGACTTCTGGGCCTCTTCGATTGCGGCGGCGATCGCATCCGGATCATGGCCGTCGACGGCGATCGTGTTCCACTTGCAGGCGCGGAAGCGAGCGTGCTGATCGGTCGAGTCGGCGATCGAGATCGGGCCGTCGATCGAGATGTTGTTGTCGTCCCAGAAGACGATCAGCTTGTTGAGTTTAAGATGGCCGGCAAGCGCAATCGCTTCCTGGCTGATGCCCTCCATCAGGCAGCCGTCGCCGGCGAGCACGTAGGTATAGTGCTCCATCAATTCGCTGCCGAACTCTTGGCGCAGCTTGCGTTCGGCAATCGCCATGCCGACCGAATTGGCGAGGCCCTGACCGAGCGGGCCGGTGGTCGTCTCGATGCCGGCGGCGTGGCCATATTCCGGGTGGCCGGCGGTACGCGAGCCGAGCTGGCGGAAATTCTTGATCTGGTCGATGGTGATGTCTTCATAGCCGGTCAGGTAGAGCAGCGAATAGAGCAGCATCGAGCCATGGCCGGCGGACAGCACGAAGCGGTCGCGGTTCGGCCAGGAGGGGTTCTTGGGATCGAAGCTCAGATAGCGGGTGAAGAGAACCGTTGCTATGTCGGCAGCACCCATCGGGAGACCTGGGTGGCCGGAATTTGCTTTCTCGACGGCGTCCATGGAGAGGAAACGGATTGCATTTGCCATCCGGTCGTGTTTTTCGCGAGAGATCATGACTGTTCCGTTTGAGTTCGGTGGTCAGGGGACGGTCTCTATCCTCCAAAGACCGTATGAGAAGCGGCTGACACATAGCAGGTGCGCCGAGCGAGTCAATAAATACGGGCCCTCCGCGACCAAATGGCGCCGGCATTTTCGTGCTGTTTCCGGCGCTGCAACATGGCCTCGCGGCCGGCGCGGTCCACCGGCGGAATCGACGATCCACAGCTTCCGCTGGCGATCGTTGCGGTTGGCATTGTTGAGACTTGCGTAATGGGTTTAAAAAGGAGCGAGCCGAAGCGCACAGGATACTGGCGATTCGGCCTCTCTGGAGCGCGGCGCGTTCACGCGAACACGCACGAGGCTCCGGCACTTTGTTTTAGGGCAGTGCGGAAGCCGGTTCGCGTTTTCCTCATCCCGCTCTAGAAAGGTATCGGAAAGACATGCCGGCAAAGACGGTCAAGGCGGCGATCGAGGAGTTGCGCAGCGCGGTTCAGTCTCTTGAAATCGCGATCGACGGCCGCTTTGACAAGGAAAAGGACGTGAGCGAGTTCGAAGGCGAAGTGCGGCGGGTCAATATGGACCGGGCGCGGCTGGCTCAGGAACTCGATCAGTCGCAGTTTCGGGCCAATCGGCTGGAAGAGGTCAATCGCGAGGTTTCCCGTCGCCTGGTTACGGCTATGGAAACCATTCGGGCGGTACTGGATCGCTGAGGTTCTTGAAGCATGGCACAGGTGACAGTGACGATCGACGGAAAGGCCTACCGCATGGCCTGCGAGGAGGGGCAGGAGGATCACCTCAGCAACCTCGCCACGAGATTCGATCAATATGTCGGCCATCTCAAGGCGCAGTTCGGCGAAATCGGCGATCTGCGGCTGACCGTGATGGCGGGCATCATGGTCATGGACGAACTCAGCGAAGTCGATCGCCGGCTGAAGAACCTCGAGACGGAACTCGAAAATCTGAAGCAAGGCCGCGACGTGGCGCTGTCCGATCAGGCCAAGAACGAGGAGGCGCTCGCTTCCGCGCTGACCGAGGTGACGGCACAGATCCACGGCATCGCTGCCAGGCTCAACGGCCGCGCGAGCACGCCCACGAACTGACGGTTTCGGCAAGACCGCTCGCCGGCGACTTGGATTTCTGAATTTAAATCTGAGCGGCTCCCGCATACGCTCTGGCGAAAGCCGTCGAGACGTTCTATATCTGCGACGCGGTCTGCGCTTCCCGACAGGAACCACAATCCCCGGGGCCATACACGATCTCAAGGGAGCTGTCCCTGGCCGAACTCGTGGGTTCGGACATACGGCGCCCACCTACCTAGTAGGTACCCGGGATCGTAAACTCTCCACCGGTCGTCGTGGATCGCACTCCTTCCTTTTCCCCGACAACATCGACGGACGCCCGAAAGGCGCGGCGGATGGCGTCGGCCATCGCATCGACGGTCTGCGATCGGTTTTCCGGCCTTGTGCGTAAGACAACGTTCGACATGTCGATGATGCCGAATCCGTCGTCCTCGGTGAGTTCCCGGCAGCCGGGAGGTATGGCGCTGCGCGACAGCGGCGCGATGGCGAGACCTGAAACAACCGCGGCAATCAGCCCGCTGCTCGTGCGGCTGATATAGGCAACACGACTGCCGATACCGCGTTTCTTCAGGCTCCGCAGGGCCAGGTCATCGCACCAACCGCCTTCGACATAGGTGTAGGCGGCTATCGGCAGAGGCTGTCGTTCATGCGTGCCGTGTTGATCGGAGGTCACCCAGACGGTGGGGTCCACCATGAGAACCTCGTTCCGGGTCCGGCCGCCGGGCTCGAAGACGACCGCGAGGTCGATCTCTCCGGCTTCGAGGGCCGCGAGGTTGGACATCGAGGTGCCCTGCTGCACTGTCACCTCGACGCCGGGATGAATTGCGGCGAAGGCGCCTAAGGCCTTCGGCAGGGCGGAGTTGATGTACTCCTCCGAAATTCCGATCCTGACCGAACCGTCGAGCGCAGGCAGGCGCATGGATGCCGCCGTATCATCGAGGAGGGCGACGATGCGCCGCGCATTGTCGACGAGCCGGCGGCCCTCAGCCGTGAGGATCACGCCGCGCGAATGGCGCTCGAAAAGCGCGAAGCCGAGCAGATCCTCGAGCCTCTTGATCTGCATGCTGACGGCCGACTGCGTACGTCGGACGGTATCGGCTGCATGCGTGAGATTGCCGGCATCGGCCACCGCCAGGAAGGTCCGCAGCAAGTCGCTGTCGAGTGGAAGCGACATAGGGTCACCATCAGAAAATCTAATGACAGCTATGTTTGCAATTCGTTTGCTGCATGTCAACGAATGCTCGAAGATTGGCCTCGTTGCGCGTCTCTCCCGAGGTCCTCTGCCATGATTGTCTTGTTCGCGACCGGATTCGCTATTGCCGATGGCGCTTCGCTGCTGCAGTCAAGGCTCGCGCCCTGGCGCCTATCACTTGCGATCCGCGAGCAATCCGCCGCGCTCCTGCGCCGAGGCGATCCGCGCCTATTGGCGGACGCCGGCCTGACGGACATAGTCGAGCCGCTCGGCTGCGAGCGGCTGCGGATGACCGCGGCAGTTTACCGTTCGCACTGGATGTTATGAGATCAGATCTAGCCGGGCGGCACGGAAGACGGCTTCCGCGAGGTTGCTCGCCTGGAGCTTCCGCATCGCGTCCTCAAGCGCCCCATCGATCCGTGCCATCGGAATGTCGGTCTCGCGCGTCATGTCCTCCCGTGTCCGGCCGTGAGCCGCAAGAGTAAGGCAACGCAATTCGAGCGGGTCGAGTTCATTGATCCTCTCCGACATGGACTGCGGCTTATTTCATTTCTGCCTGCAAGACCTTGCTACCGCGTGAAAAACGGGTATTAGGTCGCGCTAATTATTTGAAATCACGAGACAATTTTCATTTCTGGCGCGGCCTGCGAAGCGGCACCACGGCTGATGATGAACGCAATGCCAAGGCCGTGCCTATATGGATCGACACGGAAACACTGTCGCGAAGTGTTGCAAAAGCGGCGGCGACATGGTTCCAGCTAACTGGCATTTTGCGCTACGCCATGCGCGGCGAAGCTGCGCCCGATATGCAGCAGGCGGGACTTTCGCCCGCGGGAAAGGACGTTCGATGTCACCGAAGGATTTGAAGGCGGCGCTGAGGAAGGAGTGTCTGGCCTTGCGCGACGCTATGCCGGCCGAAGTGCGAATCGAGGCGAGCCTGACGATGGCGGACCATGCCGGCGACATTATCGCGCTCGATCCGGGCCATATCGTTTCCGGCTTCTGGCCGATCCGTTCGGAAGTGGACATCCGCCCGCTGATGGTGCGGCTCCGGGACCGCGGCGCGCGGCTCTGCCTGCCGGTCATCATGGACAAGAAGACGATCGTGTTTCGCGAACTCCTCGACGGCGTGGCGGTGGTCGAGACCGGTTTTGGCACGACCGGTCCGGGAGCGGAAGCTCCGGAGCTCGATCCGGACATCATGCTCGTTCCGCTTTCGGCTTTCGACTCCGTTGGCCATCGAATCGGCTACGGCGCCGGCTACTACGACCGGGCGATCGATCGCTTGCGCAACAAAGGCCACATGCCTCGGCTGATCGGGATTGCATTCGATTGCCAGGAAGTGGCATCAGTGCCGGCTGAACCGCACGACGTGGCGCTGGACGCCATTTTGACGGAGAGCGGTTTTCGGCATTTTTAGAGCGGGATGAGAAAAGTGCGCGCGCTTTTCCGTCCGCATCCCGCTCCAACTGATTAGAATCGATCACGTTTAATCAGTTGGGTCGATTTGACCCAAATCATCGTGATCTAAACGGGATTGAACGGCATGCGACTTCTGTTTCTGGGAGATATGGTTGGCAAGACAGGCCGCACGGCGGTCTGGGAGCGTCTTCCAGGATTGGTGAGCGACTTCAAGCTCGACTTTGTTATCGTCAACGGCGAGAACGCTGCCGGCGGCTTTGGCATCACCGAGGACATTTTTCTGGAAACGATCAACGCCGGCGCCGATGTGGTGACGACCGGCAACCATGTCTGGGACCAGAAGGAGGCGGTGGTCTTCTGCGAACGGCACGATCAGTTCTTGCGCCCGGCCAACTATCCCGCCGGAACACCGGGACGTGGCGCCAATCTCTTCTTCGCCCGCAATGGCTCCCGTGTGCTCGTCGCCAATATCATGGGCCGGGTCTTCATGCATCCGGAGCTCGACGACCCTTTCAAAGCGGCCGAGATCATCCTCGACGCCTGCCCATTGGGCGAGCAGGCTGACGCGATCGTCTTCGATTTCCACGCCGAGGCGACGAGCGAGAAACAATGCTTCGGCCATTTTGTCGATGGCCGCGCCAGCCTGGTGGTCGGCACCCATACGCATGTACCGACCGCGGATCATCAGATCCTCAATGGCGGCACCGGCTATATCAGTGATGCCGGCATGTGCGGCGACTACGATTCTTCGCTCGGGATGGACAAGGAGGAGCCGCTGAACCGGTTCATCTCGAAGATGCCCAAGGGCCGCTTCGAGGCGGCCTCCGGCCCCGCCACCATCTGCGGAGTCGGGGTCGAGATTTCCGACCGCACGGGTCTTGCCGAGAAGATCGCACCCCTCCGGATGGGTCCGCGGCTCGGCGAGACGATTCCGGAATTTTGGTTGTAGGCCAGATAGACTTCTGGCCGCGTTGCCATTTGCATTCACGGCTTTGCACCTGCGCATCGGAAATGGCGCGCCTCCCTTGTGGCGCATCACCCTTGCGGCATTGCCTTTTTTCAGGGTGACAGTCTTTCCAAATGGTGGCAGGTTAGCTCCAAAATCAGAGCCGCAGGGATGCGGCCGCTACTCGCAGGTTTCCATGACGTAGTGCCACCCTGGAGCGGAGCGCTCCGGGCTCGAAATGTCGCCACGGCAACCGGACGACCCAAGCCGCGCCGGCGATATTGGTGTTCAAGTGCTTTGGAGAGCGTTCATGTTGCGAAACTGGCGTCTGCCGGCGATTCTCGGCGTTTCGACCTTCCTTCTCATATCGGTGCCGGCGGATGCGCAGGATGCGCAACTGCCTACGGTAACCGTCGCCAAGCCGGTGGTGCGCGATGTCATCGACGCCGACGAATTCATCGGCCGCTTCGAGGCCGTCGACGAGGTTTCCGTCCGCTCCCGTGTCGGCGGTTATCTTGACGAGGTCCTCTTCACCGATGGTGCGCTGGTGAAAAAGGGTGACAAGCTCTTCGTCATCGACCAGCGGCCGTTCCGCACGGCACTCGCCCAGGCGGAAGCGTCGCTGGCGTCAGCACAGTCGACGCTTGCCTTCGCCGAAACGACGTTCAAGCGAACGGAGTCGCTGGCCGGCACAGGCACGCTTTCGGTATCGAGGCTCGACGACGATCGCCGTGCACTGCTCGCGGCACAGGCTGGCGTGCGCGGCGCCGAGGCCGCGGTGGAGCGCGCCAAGCTCGACCTCGAATACACGACGATTACCGCGCCGCTCAGCGGCCGCGTCGACCGACGGCTTCTCTCGCCGGGCAACCTTGTCCAGGCGGACCAAACGGTGCTGACGACAATCGTTACGCTCGATCCGATCGACTTCTATTTCGACGTCGACGAGCGCCGGCTGCTTTCCTATGCGCGCACGGCGCGCGAGCGGGGCAGCGCATTGCAGGAGGGCGCAGGGGCGCTCAGCGTCCTGGTGACGATTGCCGACGCCAACGAGGCGCCATTCGAAGGCAAGCTCGATTTTGCGGAGAACCGGGTGGACAATCAGACGGGCACGATGCGCGTGCGCGCCCGTTTCCCCAATCCCAATTTCATTCTGCAGCCCGGCCTCTTCGGGCGGGTGGAGGTCGAGGGTTCGAATATCTATAGGGCGGTCCTCGTGCCGGACGAGGCGATCGGCGCCGACCAGAACGAACGGATCGTTTACGAAGTCAGCCAGGACGGCAGCGTCATGGCCAAGCCAGTGCGCCTCGGACCGCGACTGCACGGCTACCGCGTCATCCGCAGCGGCATGACCGGCGACGAGACGATCATCGTCAATGGTCTCATGCGCGCCAGACCCGGCGTGAAGGTAAAGCCCGAACTCGTCGTGCTGCCCCAGGAAGCAGCACAGTCGGCGGAGAACGCCCAATGAGATTTGCGCATTTCTTCGTCGACAGGCCGATCTTCGCCTCGGTGCTCTCGATCGTGCTGCTGATCGTTGGCGGCATCGCCTATTTCCAGTTGCCGGTGGCGCAGTATCCGGAAATCGCGCCGCCCACCATCGTCGTCCGCGCCTCCTATCCGGGGGCGGACGCGGAAACCGTTGCCAATACGGTCGCAACGCCGCTCGAGCAGGAGATCAACGGCGTCGAGAACATGCTCTACATGTCCTCCTATTCGACCGCCGACGGCTCGATGTCGCTGACGATCACCTTCAAGCTCGGCACGGATCTCGATCAGGCGCAGGTGCTCGTACAGAACCGCGTTTCGATCGCCGAGCCGCGGCTGCCGGAGGATGTCCGGCGCATTGGCGTCACCACGACGAAAAGCTCGCCGGACCTGATGATGGTCGTTCATCTGCTTTCGCCGAGCGATCGCTACGACCAGCTCTATGTCTCCAACTATGCCCGTACGCGCATTCGCGACATCCTCGTTCGGCTGGATGGCGTCGGCGACGTCACCCTGTTCGGCGAGCGCGAATATGCGCTGCGCGTCTGGCTCGATCCGCAAAAGCTCTCCGCCTATGGGATGACCGCTGGCGACGTCGTTGAAGCGCTGCGCGAGCAGAATGTCCAGGTCTCGGGTGGGTCCATCGGCGGCCCGCCGATTTCCGGCGACAATGCCTTCCAGTATACGGTGACGACTGATGGGCGCTTCAGCGACGCAAGGCAGTTCCGTTATGTGATCGTCAAGGCCACCGAGGACGGCCGGCTGGTGCAGTTGCAGGATGTCGCCCGCGTCGAGCTCGGAGCGCGCGAATATGTCACCAACAGCTATCTGAACGGCAGTCCCGCCGTCGCCCTCGGCATTTTCTCGCGCCCGGGCACCAATGCGCTTGCCGCGGCGGAATCGATCCAGGCGACGATGGCCGATCTTTCAAGGGACTTTCCGGAGGGGCTCGAATACAGGATCATCTACAACCCGACGGAGTTCATCTCGGAATCGATCGACGAGGTGTACAAGACAATCGCCGAGGCGGCGATCCTCGTCGCGCTGGTCGTCATCATCTTTCTGCAGTCCTGGCGCACCGCGATCATTCCGATCGTCGCCATCCCCGTCTCGCTGATCGGCACTTTCGCACTGCTCTTCGCCTTCGGCTTTTCCTTGAACATGTTGACGCTCTTCGGGCTGGTGCTCGCAATCGGCATCGTGGTCGATGATGCGATCGTCGTCGTCGAGAATGTTGAGCGCAATCTCGCGCGAGGCATGACGCCGCGAGAGGCGGCGCATGTGACAATGGACGAGGTGGGTGCTGCGGTCGTGGCGATCTCGCTCGTGCTGACCGCGGTGTTCGTGCCGACCGCCTTCATTCCGGGCATTGCCGGCCAGTTCTACCTGCAGTTCGCCGTGACGATCTCGGTCGCGACGGTGATCTCCGCGATCAATTCGCTGACCCTGTCGCCGGCGCTCGCCGCGATTCTCCTGCGTCCGCACGAAAATCACGAGCATGAGAGTCGCAATCCGCTGACGCGGTTCGGCCGGGGGCTCGCCAACGGCTTCAACACGGGTTTCGACCGCATGGCCGATGGCTATGGATGGGTGGTGCGCCGGCTGGTGCAGACCCGGGTCGCGCTTGCCGCCGCGCTTCTCGTTTTCGTCGGGCTGCTCGGCGCCACCTGGTATATGACACAGATCGTGCCGCGGGGCTTTGTGCCGCAGATGGACCAGGGCTATGCCATCGTCGTCATCCAGCTTCCCGATGGAGCGTCGCTCGAGCGAACCGATGCCGTCGTCCAGCGCGCATCGGCGATGGTCCGGGAGGTCCCGGGCGTGAAGGATGCGGTCGCCTTTGCCGGCTTCAACGGTGCGACCTTCACCAACGCGTCGAATTCCGGCGTGATTTTCACACCCTTTGACAGTTTCGAGGAGCGTCTCGAAAACAGGCAGAGCGCCGAGCAGATCATCGGCCAGATCTTCGGTGCGATGCAGAGTCTGCAGGAGGCCTTCATCATCGCCGTGCCGCCGCCTTCGGTGCGAGGCATCGGCAATTCCGGCGGCTTCAAGATGCAGATCATGGACCGCCAGAGCCCGGACATGCGACGCGCCCTCGGGCTCGCCCATCAGATGATGGGTGTGGCCAACCAGACCGAGGGGCTGACCGGCGTCTTCACAACCTTCTCGGCCACCAGCCCGCAATTCTTCCTGGCGATCGACCGTGACAAGGCACGGGCGCTGAACGTGCCGATCCCGAATATCTTCGAGACGCTCTCGATCAATCTCGGGGCATCCTATGTCAACGACTTCAATGCTTTCGGTCGTGTCTACCAGGTGCGTGCCCAGGCCGACCAGCAATATCGCGTGGAACGGGACGATATCCTTGCCTTGAAGGTGCGGTCTGCCTCCGGCGCGCTGGTGCCGCTCGGAACGCTCGTCGAGATCCGCGACACGAGCGGGCCGGCGCTCGTCCAGCGCTACAACATGTATGTCTCGGTGCCGGTCCAAGGCAATCCGGCGCCGGGTGTCTCGACCGGCAGTGCGCTCGACAAGATGGAGGCGCTTGCCGGCCAGATCCTGCCGCAGGGCACGACTTTCGAATGGACCGAGCTTGCTTTCCAGGAGCGCCAGACCGGCAATACCGCCGTCTTCATCTTCGCGCTTTCGGTGATCTTCGTCTTCCTGGCGCTTGCCGCGCAATATGAGAGTTGGGTGCTGCCGCTGGCGATCATCCTGATCGTACCGCTTGCCGTTCTCGCCGCCCTTGTCGGCGTCTCGATCCGGGGCTTCGACAACAACGTGCTGACGCAGATCGGCCTTATCGTGCTGATCGGCCTTGCGGCGAAAAACGCCATCCTGATCGTCGAATTCGCGCGTCAGGGCGAGGAGGAGGGCAAGACGCCGGTCGAGGCGGCGATCGAGGCAAGCCGGCTGCGGCTTCGCCCGATCCTGATGACCGCCTTCGCCTTCATCCTCGGCGTCGTGCCACTGGTGATCGCGACCGGGCCTGGGGCCGAGATGCGCCAGTCGCTCGGCACCGCGGTCTTCTCCGGCATGCTGGGGGTCACCTTCCTCGGCCTGTTCCTGACACCGGTCTTCTACGTGACGCTGCGGTCTTTCCGCAGGAAGCGGGCACCGGTGGCAGGCGAAGCGACCGCACCGGCGGAGTAGTGGCGGGAGCGGAGTGATTGCGGGCGCTCCGTTCACACCGCCCCAAGCACCTGTGCTCTGCTAGCAAATGACGCGATTGTGAGCGTTCACACGCTGTTTGATGCTGGACGGAAGAGCGGCGTTGAATGATCCTGCCCGGCGCTAGCGCGGGGTGAGGAAAAGTGTGCGCGGTTTTCCGCCCGCATCCCGCGCTAACTTATTAGAATCGATCACGTTCATGATTTTAGGTCGACCCGACCTAAAATCATCGTGATCTAAGAACGCGTGTGAGAGGTGAAGGATGCTGCTCCGATACCTTGCCTACACCCTGGCCGTCATCTGGCTCATCCATACGCTCTGGCCGGAGCCCGCCCGCGCACAGCAGTCTCCGGCTCCCGTCAGCCAATGTCAGGCGATTGCGGAAGCCACTCCGGCGGCGACCTTTGTCAGCTTCGCGGCGCCGCAGGCCACCCTCGCTGCAGCGACTGACGGCGAGGTGACCATCACCTATCTCGGCCACTCGACCTTCCTGATCGAAACGCCGGGCGGCACTTCGATCGCCACGGATTACAACGGCTGGTTCCGAACTGCAGCCCCTCCTACTGTCGTGACGATGAACAAGGCCCATTCCACCCACTACACGCTGACGCCGGACCCCGCCATCCGCCATGTTCTGCACGGCTGGGGCGATGACGGGGAGCCCGCAGATCATGACCTCGTCGTTGGCGACACTTATATCCGCAACGTGACGACCGATATACGCTCCGGCTTCGAGGGCATGGAGCCGAACGGCAATTCGATCTTCATCTTCGAGGTTGCGGGGCTTTGCATCGGCCATCTCGGCCATCTGCATCATGAGCTCGACGACAGCCACTACCGCCAAATCGGCCGGCTCGACATCCTGATGGTGCCGGTTGACGGCGGTTTGACGATGGGCGCTGAAAGCATGAGCCGTGTGGCGTCGCGCCTGCGCGCGGCGCTCATCCTGCCGATGCATCGGCGAGGGCCGCCGATCAACGACTTCCTCGACATGTTCGGCGATGACTACGACAAGAGCTTTGCCGCCGGACCGAGCGTGAAGATTTCGCTCCGGACGCTGCCGAGCAAACCGCTGATCTATGTTCTCCAGGGCGTTTGAAGCGCCGCCGTACGGGGGGACGTTCGGCGCGGATTTCTGCGTCTTGAAAAAACAGCCCCTGCTGGACGGGAAGCGGCAATGAAACTATAAGGCGCCCCATTCCAATAATTCATGCATGCAGAGGGCGCCATGGCTGGCCATTCACAGTTCAAGAACATCATGCACCGCAAGGGCCGTCAGGATGCGGTGCGCTCGAAAATGTTTTCCAAGCTTGCGCGCGAAATCACTGTCGCCGCAAAGACCGGCCTGCCTGACGCCACCATGAACCCGCGCCTGCGCCTGGCCATTCAGAACGCCAAGGCGCAGTCGATGCCGAAGGACAATATCGAGCGGGCGATCAAGAAGGCTGCGGGCGGCGATGCCGAGAGCTATGAGGAAGTCCGCTACGAGGGCTACGGACCGGGCGGCGTCGCCGTCATCGTCGAGGCGCTCACCGACAACCGCAACCGCACTGCTTCCAACGTCCGCTCGATCTTCACCAAGGCCGGCGGCGCACTTGGTGAAACCGGTTCGGTCTCCTTCTCCTTCGATCGGGTCGGCGAAATCACCTACAAGGCCACCGTCGGCGATGCCGACAAGGTCATGGAAGCGGCGATCGAGGCGGGCGCCGACGACGTAACGAGCGACGAGGATGGCCACACGATCGTCTGCAGCTTCGAAAACATCGGCGAAGTCTCGAAGGCTTTGGAAGAGGTGCTGGGGGAGGCGGAAACCGTCAAGGCGATTTGGCAGCCGCAGAATACCGTGCCGGTGGACGAGGAAAAGGCGCAGTCGCTGATGAGGCTGATCGATAATCTCGAAGACGACGATGACGTTCAGAACGTCTACTCCAACTTCGAGGTTTCGGACGAGGTCCTGGCTAGGCTTTCGGCCTGACGCAGCTTCGTTTCTCTGACGCAATCGACCGGCGACAGGAACCGCAGGTCGATTGCTTTTTTAGCTAGTGATCAAACCGTCGTCGCCAGATCCCGTTGCGCTTCGGCGAAAAGCGTAAGCGAGCGGAGCCGCGCCTCCATGTCGAAAATCGGCATCGAGATGATCAGCTCGTCGGCTTTGGTCTGCTCGAGGAACGTCGCGGTCTTCCGGTGGATGGTTTCCAGTCCGCCGACGACCGCATAGGTCATCGCATGATCGACGAAGATCTTCTCGTCAGTGGTCCATCGCCCCTCCATCGATTTGACCGGCGGCGGGAAGCGGCCGCGCGCGTTGCGGCGGAGCGCGACGAAGGATTGCTGCATGGAGGTGAAGAGATAGTTCGCCTCCTCGTCCGTATCGGCGGCAACGCCCATCACGCCAACCATCACATGCGGCCTGTCGAGCTGCGGCGACGGCGTGAAGCGTTCGCGGTAGATTTCGAGCGCGGAGAGCAGCATGTCCGGCGCGAAATGCGAGGCGAAGGCGAAAGGAAGCCCGAGCATGCCGGCCAGGTGGGCGCTGAAATGACTGGAACCGAGCAGCCAGATCGGCACGTTCGAATCGGCGCCCGGTACGGCGATGATTTTTTGCTCTTCGCTGGCCGGACCGAGAAGAGCCTGCAGTTCCACGACATCATTCGGAAAATTGTTGGCGCTCGCCTCCATGTTGCGTCGAAGTGCCTGCGCCGTCCTCATGTCGGTACCAGGCGCGCGGCCGAGGCCGAGATCGATGCGGCCGGGATAAAGCGCCGCCAGCGTGCCGAACTGCTCGGCAATGACGAGCGGCGAATGGTTGGGCAGCATGATGCCGCCCGAACCGACGCGAATATTTTTCGTTGCCGAAGCCACATGAGAGATGACGAGCGACGTCGCGGCGCTGGCGATGCCTTTCATGCCGTGGTGCTCGGCCAGCCAGAACCGTTTGTAAGCGTTCTCCTCCGCCGCGATCGCGAACCGGCGCGAGTTTTCAAGCGACTGGGCGACGCTGCCGCCGTCGGTGATAGGCGAAAGGTCGAGAATGGAGAAAGGGATCATGGCAACGCCTTCAATTAAGAGAATTTGATCGATCGCAATGTAGGTTCAAGATTCCTGAGGCCAAGAGCATGCCGGAGGTTTTCTGCGGAGCGAGGCTGTTTCTGTACAATGTTTTTGTTTTGTTCACTTTTTGCTGGCAGCGTTCTGCCGGTCGACATAGGGTGAGCCATGCAGAATACGATTCGCATCATCGGCATCGATCCGGGATTGAGGCGCACGGGTTGGGGCATTATCGAGACCCTCGGCAATTCGCTGCGGTTCGTCGCCTCCGGCACGGTGACTTCCGATGGCGAGATGGATCTCGCGTCGCGCCTTTGCCAGTTGCACGACGGCCTTGCCGAGGTCGTGCATGGCTATCGGCCCGATGAGGCCGCCGTGGAGCAGACCTTCGTCAACAAGGACGCAACCGCGACGCTGAAGCTCGGTCAGGCGCGCGGCATCGCCATGTTGGTTCCGGCGCGCGCGGGTCTCAGGGTTGCCGAATATGCGCCGAATGCGGTCAAGAAAGCCGTCATCGGCGTCGGCCATGGCGAGAAGCAGCAGATCCACATGATGCTGAAGGTGCTGATGCCGAAGGTGCAGTTCAAAGGCAATGATGCCGCCGACGCGCTTGCCATTGCCATTTGCCATGCGCACAACAGGCAGGCGATCACCAGCCGTCTTGCGGCGCTTGCCGGCTAGCCGGCCTTCAGAATTTCCTTCAACCTCAAGGTAAAAGAGCATCCAGAAAGACGAAGCCAGATGATCGGCAAACTCAAGGGCACCATAGACGAGATCGGCGAGGATCACGTGGTTCTCGACGTGCATGGCGTCGGATACGTCGCTCATTGCTCGGCGCGCACGCTTGCCAAGCTCGGATCGGCAGGAGAGGCGGCCGTACTCTTCATCGAGACCTATGTGCGGGAGGATCAGCTAAAACTCTTCGGTTTCCTGACCGCGCTCGAGCGCGAGTGGTTCCGCCTGCTTCAGAGCGTCCAGGGAGTCGGCTCCAAGGTGGCGCTGGCGCTGCTCTCGACGCTGACGCCCGGAGAACTCGCCAATGCCATTGCGCTGCAGGACAAGACGTCCGTGGCGCGCGCTCCCGGTGTCGGCCCAAAGGTAGCGGTGCGCATCGTCACTGAACTCAAGAACAAGGCTCCGGCTTTCGCCGGCGAGATGTCGGCCGCGATCAGCCTCAAGCAGGAGCTGGGCGAGGGCGTCGCCTCCGCGCCGGTTGCGGATGCGGTTTCGGCCTTGACCAATCTAGGCTATTCGCGTGACCAGGCGGCCAATGCGGTTGCCGCTGCGTTGAAGAATGGCGGGGACGGAGCAGACAGCGCCAAGCTGATCCGTCTCGGACTGAAGGAACTGGCGCGGTGAGGGGCAAGCCATTCTGCGGCCACAAAGCATTGGAATGAAGCGATCCTGCGAAGCGATACGCGCTGGATCGGACGATGCGATGACACTATGTTGGCGCCGGGGAAGCGGCACGATGAGTGTCTACGATCAGCATATCGCGCAAGGGCGCGATGCAGCCCGAAATGGAAGTTTTTAGGATGAGTGAAGCCGCACGCTTGATTGCGCCGGAAAAGCGAGGCGAGGACCTCGACGCGACGCTGCGTCCGCAGTCGCTGGATGAGTTTACCGGTCAGGCCGAGGCGCGCGCCAATCTCAAGATCTTCATCGAAGCGGCACGCAATCGCGGCGAGGCGCTCGATCACGTCCTCTTCGTTGGTCCGCCCGGTCTCGGCAAGACGACGCTAGCGCAGATCATGGCCAAGGAACTCGGCGTCAATTTCCGCTCGACCTCCGGGCCAGTCATCGCCAAGGCCGGCGATCTCGCAGCGCTCCTCACCAATCTCGAAGAGCGCGATGTGCTGTTCATCGACGAGATCCATCGCTTGAACCCGGCGGTCGAGGAGATCCTCTATCCGGCGATGGAGGATTTTCAGCTTGATCTCATCATCGGCGAGGGGCCGGCAGCGCGCTCCGTGAAGATCGACCTCTCGAAGTTCACGCTGGTCGCCGCGACCACCCGCCTTGGCCTGTTGACGACGCCCTTGCGCGACCGTTTCGGCATTCCGGTGCGGCTCAATTTTTACACGGTCGAGGAGCTGGAACTGATCGTCCGGCGCGGCGCGCGGCTGATGGGGCTTGGTATGACCGACGAAGGCGCGCGCGAAATCGCCCGCCGGGCCCGCGGCACGCCGCGCATCGCCGGCCGTCTCCTGCGGCGGGTCCGCGACTTTGCGGAAGTGGCGCGCGCCGAGGCCGTGACGCGGCAGATCGCCGACGAGGCGCTGACGCGGTTATTGGTCGACAGTATGGGTCTCGACCAGCTCGATCGTCGCTATCTGACGATGATCGCCCACAATTTCGGCGGCGGGCCCGTCGGCATCGAGACGATCGCCGCCGGGCTTTCCGAACCGCGCGACGCGATCGAGGACATTATCGAGCCCTATCTGATCCAGCAGGGCTTCATCCAGCGCACGCCGCGCGGCCGGGTGCTGACGGCGAACGCCTGGAAACATCTTGGTCTCAATCCGCCGAAGGACGTCGAAGCGTCACAGTTCCGGCTGACGCTCGAGGACGACTGAATGATCACTCGGCGCGGTTTCATGCAGGTTCTCGGCGGCGGTTTCGCCAGCGCCATGGCGTTAGGTGGATATGCCTTTGCCGTCGAACCGCTCGCGCGCCTCAAGGTGACGCGTTACGAACTGACACCTCCCGGCTGGACGCCCGGCCTCAAACTTCGGGTGGTAGCGCTTGCCGATCTCCATGCCTGCGAGCCGTGGATGTCTGCGAACCGCATCGCCTCCATATGTGCCCGCGCCAACGACCTCGGCGGCGACATCACCGTTCTTCTCGGGGATTATACATCGGGGATGAACCTGGTGACGCGTTACGTGCATTCCAGCGAGTGGTCCAAGGCTCTTGCCACCTTGAGAGCGCCGCTCGGCGTGCACGCGATCATGGGCAATCACGACTGGTGGGAAGACAGGACCGCCCAACAGAACGGCGGCGGCGGGACCTTCGGGCACCGGGCGCTGGCGGAAGTTGGCATACCGGTCCATGCCAATCGCGCCATCCGCCTGGAAAAGGACGGGTTTGGCTTTTGGCTGGCCGGGCTTGAGGACCAGCTCGCGCTGCTGCCGGGGAAGAAATGGAACCGCGGCTCGATGCAGGGCCTCGACGATCTCGACGGCACGCTGACGCAGGTGAGCGACGAGGCACCGGTCATCCTGCTTGCACACGAGCCCGATATCTTTGCGAAAGTGCCGCAGCGGGTGTCGCTGACGCTCTGCGGCCACACGCATGGGGGCCAGGTTCGGCTCATCGGCCGTTCGCCCGTCGTGCCCTCCCGCTTCGGTGATCGTTATGCCTATGGGCACATCGTCGAGGACGATCGCAATCTGATCGTTTCGGGAGGGCTCGGTTGTTCGATCGCGCCGATCCGTTTCGGCGTTCCGCCCGAAATCGTCGTCATCGACCTGGGGTAGCCTACTGCATGTTTCCTTAAATCGGAGCCGATTTAAGGATAAAACATGCAGCAATTCAAAGTGCTACAGCGACCTTTGTGCGTCTGAAAAGACGCACGGTGCTGTAGTGCCGGTCGTCGCCCCGGATTCGCCTCTCATCCGGCCTGTCGGCCACCTTCTCTCCATTTTGATTGGGAGAAGGGACTCGCGCCGGCGCCGAGCGCAGTAACGCAGAACTCCCTCATGATCTTAGACGTCCGGCGCCATTTCCCGGATCGTCGCCGCCAGCCTCTCAGCGCCGCCGGGCGTCCAGCCGAGCGCGCGCAGTTTGTCGGTCGACATCACCCTGAATGCGGTCGCATCCGCCGTCGGCGGCAGGGGATGAGGACAGCCGCTTGCGGATTGAAGCACGGCGAGGATCTCGCGGTTGCCGGTTAGCACGTCCGAGACGTTGAAGGTCTGGCCGGAAACCTTGCCGGCCTCTGCCTTCAGCATCAGCAATACCGCCTGGGCTACATCATCGCCGTGAACTTCCGTACCGGCACGCGATGGAATGGGCCTGCCGGCGAGATAGTCGTGGAAAAGACCGCTCCATTTATGCTTCCGACCGGGGCCGGCTGGTCCATAGACGCCGGTAAGGCGAAGGCTCGCGGTGACGAAGTCGTGGCCAGCCATCGACTTCAAGGCGTCTTCGGCCGCAAGCTTCACCACACCATAGAGCGTGTCCGGCTCGACGGGAGACGTTTCATCGACAGCAAGCGCGGGCGTTTCGCCATAGACGGCACGGCTCGACAGAAAGATACAGCGGCGCACGCCGGCGGCGCGCGCCTCTTCGAAGAGGCGGATCGAGCCGTCGATATTGACGCGGCGGAAGCTTGCGGGGTCATTGCCTTCGCCGCCCCGATACTTGCCCTCGACATGCTCGAAGGCGGCATGAACGAAATAGTAGATGTTATCGAAGGCGGCGATCTGGTCGGCTTCCGGATCAAGGCGAAGCGGCAAGTAGGAAACCGGCTGCGAAAAGAAGCTGTCTCCCGGCCGTGTGCGGGCGCCGACCGTAACCTTGTAGCCGTTTGCCAGCAGATGCTCGACGATAAAACGGCCCACGAAGCCCGTGCCGCCGGAAACCAGGACGCGAGTCATGGCGATACAACGCCGGCTTGCACCGGATTCTTAAGGGAGGCGAGGTCGGGGATATTTTCGCCGGTCAGATAGGCATGCCAGAGCTCGATCAGCGGCGAGAGAACATCCGCGCGCGGATGATCCTTTTCCCACGGTTTTTCGTACTGGTAGTGAAGCACGCCGATCGAACGCCAATCCCAGAGGCCCGGCAGGTTGAACCAGACATATTGCAGCATGTTCATCGTCACAGGCAGACCGTGCCAGTCGGGAAAGAAAGCCTGCAGGAAGGTCTGGTCGGTGCGCGGCCAGAAGGCCCCCGGCCGATCGAGCGCCGCCAGCATTCTTTCAAATGTTGCAAGCGACGGTTCCGCGACGAAGACACCGGAGTTCAGCCGGTGAAAATCGGCGAGGCTTTCATAGACATTCGGCGCGGCGGAAAACTCCGGATACCGGAAGAGCTTGTCGATGTTGCGCAGAACGATCGCGTCGGCATCGATGAAGACGCAGCGCTCGTACTCTACGAGCTGCCAGAGCCTGAGCTTGCAGAAATTGTCGAGCGGCGAGTGGAAGTCGGGTTTGCGGCCCTTGGTGAAGGGCGCCTTCTCATGAACATTGCGGCGCGCATGTCGGGCATTGAATTCGTCCGACAGAGGCAGGAGCTCCGTTTCGACGAGGCGGCAGCCGAATTCATCGAGCGGCTCGAGGGCAGCGGCCTCCACCCCGCCGGTATGAAGCACGACGATATCCGCCATGGTTCCCGAGAGGCGGATGGAGCGAGCGAGTGCCCGCGCGCCGAGCGCGTAGTCGGCATTGGTGACGAGCGTCGCGAAGGCGTGGCGGCTACCGGGTGGCGAGGAGGGGCTGAGCCCCTCCGGATCGGTGATCGAGAGGCTCATGAAACGGATTTCAGACGCTTGCCTTCGGGGTCGTGATTGATCAGCGGCGCGATCTCCTTCGTCCAGGCCGAGACGGCCGGCACCCGCGAGCGGTCGACGCGGTAGGCGAATTTCTTCGCGACGTCGACGATTTCCGAAAGCAATCCATCCTCAAGACGGATCGGATCGAGGCCCAGCGACAGGAACTTTTCGTTCCGAACGACCAACTCGTTTTCGGCCGCTTCCTTGCGCGGGTTGGGAAGCCACGCAATTTTCGAACCCGTGATGCCGGCGATCATTTCGGCGAGGTCGCGAACGCGATGCGTCTCGGTCATCTGGTTGAAGATCTCGACACGGCTGCCGTGTCCCGGAGGGCTTTTCAGGGCGAGCTCGATGCAGCGGACGGAATCCTGAATATGGATGAAGGCGCGCGTCTGGCCGCCTGTCCCGTGAACCGTCAGCGGATAGCCGATCGCCGCCTGAATCAGGAAGCGGTTCAGGACGGTGCCGTAGTCGCCGTCGTAATCGAAGCGGTTGATCAGTTGCGCGTGCCGGCGCGTCTGCTCCGTGTGCGTCCCCCAGACAATGCCCTGGTGCAGGTCGGTAATCCTGAGGCCGTCGTTCCTGGCGTAGAACTGAAAGAGCAACTGATCGAGACACTTGGTCATGTGATAGATCGAGCCAGGATTGGACGGGTAGAGAATTTCCTGGCTGACGGTCTCGCCGCCCATCGTTTCGATGCCGACCGGCAGATAGCCTTCGGGGATTGCCGCACCGATGGTCGAATACCCGTAGACGCCCATCGTTCCGAGGTGCACGAGATGGGCGTCGAGGCCTAGTTCAACCAGTGCATTCAACAGGTTGTGCGTCGCGTTGACGTTGTTGTTGACCGTATAGTTCTTGTGCCGGTCGCTCTTCATCGAATAGGGAGCGGCACGCTGCTCGGCGAAATGGACGATTGCATCGGGTCGATGTTCGGCGAGCCAGTTCTTCAGAAGCTCGTAGTCGCGGGCGAGATCGATCAGGTTGAAGTGGATGCGCCGACCGGTTTCCGCGTGCCAGATGCGGGTGCGCTCCTGGATGGAGTCCATCGGGGTCAGCGACTGGACACCGAGCTCGGTGTCGATCCATCGGCGGGAGAGATTGTCGAGAATGTGGATGTCGTGGCCCGCATCGGATAAATGCAGAGCGGTGGGCCAGCCGACGAAACCATCACCGCCGAGGATTGCAATCTTCATGCACGGTTCTCCTGATCGGGAAGAAGAGACAGGACCTGATAGGATAGGATTGTGACAAAGCTGCAATGCTTGCAAATGTCTTTTTGTTCCTGCACAGAAAAAGAGAAATCCTCCCGGAGAATGAGACAATGCCAGTAATTTCGCTCGCAGGCGAGCTGACCGAAAACGGCCATCGGCTGGTGCAGCGGGTCTATTACGAGGACACTGATTTCTCCGGCGTGGTCTACCATGCGCGTTACTTGCATTTCATGGAGCGGGCGAGGACAGACTATCTGCGCCTGCTCGGTGTCGAACAGGCGTCGCTTGCTATCGAGGGCGACACGGAGGGCCTGATGTTCGTCGTGCACCGGATGGAGATCGACTTCAAATCGCCTGCGCGCATGGACGACATCCTGACCATCGAAACAACGACCGAAAAGGCCGGCGGCGCCAAGATGGTGCTGCAGCAGGAAATTCGCCGCGCGGGCACACTGCTGATTGCCGCCAAGGTCATCATCGCCGTCATCAACGGCCAGGGCCGGCCAAGGCGCTTGCCGGAAGCGCTCGCAACGAAGTTCCTGGCAAGACAGAAACTCCCGGCCTGAGCGATTTTGGGCTCGGGCCGCGGTTCACTCAGCAATCGAGTTTAGTATTTTCTTCGTAAGCGATTGTTTGGTCTTGGCGAATTCCGGCCAGGGATCAGCGCCAGCCTCGGTGCGCTCGAGGATATCGGCAATATGGAAGGTGTTGGCGGCGCCCAGATGCTCGAGTTCATCCCAGCCGACCGGCGTGGCGATCGGTCCACCTTCGCGGGCTCGGCTGGAATAGGGGCAAATAGCGGTGGCGCCACGCTCGTTTCTCAGCCAGTCGATGAAGATGCGTCCCTTTCGCTTTGCCTTGGACATTGTCGCGATGAAATGGTCGGGATCGCGATTGGCGAAGGACTGCGCGATCTTCTTGGCGAAAGGCTTGGCCTCGTCCCAGGAGGCGCGTGGGACAAGAGGCGCGATGACGTGGACGCCCTTGCCGCCGGTCACCATGGGAAAGGTCTTGAGGCCTATGTCGGCGAGCTCGTCGCGCAGCGCGACGGCGGCTCGCTTCACGGTGGCAAAGTCGACGCTTGGATCGGGATCGAGGTCGAACACAAGTCGGTCGGGCGTCTCCAGCCTGTTGATTCTGGCACCCCAGATGTGAAACTCCATTGTGCCCATCTGGACGGCGGCGACGAGACCCTTCGCATCATGAACATACATGTAGTTCTCGGTGCCACCGGACGATTCCTCGATCGGCACTTCCCTGATCTCGCCCGGGAAGCCGTCGCTCGCATGTTTCTGGTAGAAACATTGCCGTTGTCGACCCTGCGGGCAGCGCACGAGTGACACGGGATGATCGGCCGCGAAGCGAAGCATTCTGTCCGCTACGACGGCATAGTAGTGGGCGAGATCGATCTTGGTGATCCCCTGGCCTTCGAAGAGGATGCGGTCGGGATGCGATATCCGAACGCCGAGAATATCTTTGTCTCCGTGCGATCTCGATGCGGCGCGGCCTTTAGAAGTGGGTTTGCTCTTGCCGCTGCCGGCATTTGCGTCTGCTGATTTCGGCGTCTCCAGTTTCACGGCCTTGGCCTCCTTGTCCTCGCGCAGTCCCTCGAACGCACCGTGACGAATATGCCCATCATCGGTGAATTCCGTGAAGTCCACCTCCGCGACAAGATCCGGCTGCAGCCAAACGGCTTGGCGTCTTATGCGCGGCGGTACCGCCTCGAACGGCGGCGTCTCGCGTTTGCGCCTGGCAAATGCCGCGGCGAGTACTTGCATGGTCTCCTCGTCGAAGCCGGTTCCCACACGCCCCCGATAGACCAGTTTGCCGTACTCGAAGGTACCGACGAGAAGCGAGGCGAACGCGCGTCTCGGCTTCGAGGAAGGGGAGTAGCCGCCGATGACGAATTCCTGGCGTTTCGTGCACTTGATCTTCAGCCAGCTTCCGGTGCGATGGCTGCGATATGAGGCACTTGCCTCCTTGGCGATGATGCCTTCCTGCCCGGCCTTGCACATGGCAGCCAGGATCTGCTCCCCATTGCCGCGCACATGTGCGCTATATTGCACGGGGTTCGTAGGTCCACCGCTCTCGATCAGCGTTTTCAGCCGTCTCTTGCGCTCGACGAGCGGCTTGCCGCTCAAGTCCTTGCCGTCGAGCTCGATAAGATCGAAGACATAGAAGCGGGTTCCGGCGCCGGTCCGCCAGGCTTTCTGAAGCGCTGAAAACTTCGAGCCTTCACCGGATGTCGCCACGGCCTCGCCGTCGATCAGCGCGGACTCGCAATGAAGTTCCGCGAGCGTTGATGCGATCGCCGGAAATTTGGCGGTCCAGTCGAGGCCCTTGCGGGTATAACAGCGCACGGTGCCGCCGCCGATCGCTGCCATCAGCCGATAGCCGTCGAACTTCACTTCGTACAGCCAGTCGTCTCCACTCGGGGCCTCCTTTACGAGCGTCGCGAGCTGCGGTTCGCGGAAGGCGGGCAGTTTGGCCGACGATATTCGGCGCGGCTGCTTACCGGTGTGACGACCGCGTGCAACTGCGCCTGCCTTGACGTTCGCGGCCGCGCTCTTGTTCGAATGCCAGACACGCGCCGCTCTTTCGCCCTTGCCCTCGGCGATTTCCTCCATGGTGCGGCCGGTGCGGACGCTGGTGATGTTCTCGTTTATCAGGCTCTCGCCGTCCTCGGAGGCAGCCTCGTCCGTTTCCTTGACCAGCAGCCAGTTTTCGCGTTTCTCGCCATGGCGCGGTCGCATGCGGACCAGCGCCCAGCCGCCATGCATTCGGCTGCCATGCAACTGGAACGTGAGCTTGCCCTTCTTCAATCCTTCATCGGGGTCTCCTTCCGGCTCCCACCAGCCGGTGTCCCAAAGCATGACCGTGCCGCCGCCGTACTGGTTTTCCGGAATCGTGCCCTCGAAGTCGCCATAGGCCATGGGGTGATCTTCCGTTCGCACCGCGAGCCGCTTGTCTCGCGGATTGAGGCTCGGCCCGCGGGTCACGGCCCAACTCTTGAGGACGCGTTTCCATTCTAGGCGGAAATCATAATGAAGTCGCGTCGCGTCATGCTTCTGAACAAGGAAGAGCTTTCGGCCCTTGCGCGCCGCCGCGGCCTTTCCCTTCGGCTCGCTCGTCTTGGTGAAATCACGGCGCCGATTGTATTCCGATAGCGGGTCGTGAGGAGTGGGCATCCCGCACCTCTTGAATCAAGAAGTGGCTTTGCGGCGGGGCTTGGTTTGCTCGCCGTTTTGATGCTTGTCGCGGGCGAGGAGCTGCTCGATCATGACGATATCTTCGCCGGTGATTACGGGGATCGGGTCCGAGACGAGCGCCTGCAGCACCTCGCGCGAAAGCACGCCGTTTGCGATGGCCTCTTCAAACGCCGCGCGAGTCTCCCGCTCAGCCTTCAGTTGCGCATAAAGCGCGAGGATCAGCCGGTCGCGACGGTCGAAAGGCCTTGAATCCCTGTCGATTTGCTTGGGCGTCTGGACACTCATGCAGCGGAAACGTCCAAGGCTTGGGTGAAGTTCCGGAGAACGCCGATGAGCGGCGTGCCCGTCCGGTAACACTCCCTTAACCATAATGGTGTCTTAATCCGTGTAATAGGATTTGTGCAGTGCACGTCATCCTTTGACCAAAATTGACGGCAAGAAGGCAGGCTGAAGCAAATAGATCGCAATGCCGCGATCTGGTGGTGCCGGGGCATTCTTTGCAACAGGACGTTTGGGCGACCCGGTCATGAGCGTGAGCCGCTCTTGCCGGGTGTTTGGATTCGGGGACTGAAATCGATGGAACAGGTTGGATTGGCCGCGACGAGCGATGTGACCCTCTGGTCGCTCTTCATGGAAGCGGGCTTCGTCGTGAAGCTGGTTATGCTGGGACTCATCGGGGCTTCGGTCTGGACCTGGGGCATCGTCGTCGACAAGATCTTGAACTACGGGCGCGTTCGTCGCCAGCTCGATAGCTTCGAGCAGGTGTTCTGGTCCGGCCAGTCGCTCGAGGAGCTCTATCGAACGCTTTCAGATCGGCAGACGGCCGGCATGGGTGCGATCTTCGTTTCGGCAATGCGCGAATGGAAGAAGAGCTTCGAACGCGGCGCCCGCTCGCCGATCGGGCTGCAGATGCGCATCGATCGCGCGATGGACGTAACGCTCGCGCGGGAATCCGAAGCACTCGAAGCAAGGCTCGGCTCGCTCGCGACCATCGGCTCGGCAGCCCCCTTCATCGGCCTTTTCGGCACCGTCGTCGGCATCATGACCTCGTTCCAGGCGATCGCCGGTTCGAAGTCGACCAACCTCGCCGTCGTCGCTCCCGGCATTGCCGAGGCGCTTCTCGCGACCGCTATCGGTCTGCTCGCCGCTATTCCGGCGGTTATCGCCTATAACAAGTTTTCCGCCGACGCCGGCAAGCTGACTGCACGCATGGAAGCCTTCGCCGACGAGTTCTCCGCTATCCTGTCGCGGCAGATCGACGAAAAGCTGCAGCCTTCGCGCCAGGCCGCGCAATAACGACCTTCACGGAGACCACGCTGATGGGTATTGCAGTTGGCGGAGCCAAGGGTTCGGGCGGCGGACGTCGTCGCCGCAACGGCAAGAAGGCGATCATGAGCGAAATCAACGTCACGCCCTTCGTGGACGTGATGCTGGTGCTCTTGATCATCTTCATGGTGGCGGCGCCGATGATGACGGTGGGCGTGCCGATCGACCTGCCGGAAACGCAGGCCAAGGCGCTCAATTCCGATACCCAGCCGATCACCGTCTCGGTCAATCCGGCCGGCGAGATCTTCCTTCAGGAAACGCCGATCGCGATCGATGAAGTCGTTCCGAAGCTCGAAGCGATCGCTACCACCGGCTATAACGAGCGCATCTATGTTCGCGGCGACACCAATGCCGATTACGGCACCGTGATGAAGGTCATGGCGCGGATTTCAGCGGCAGGCTTCAAGAATCTCGGCCTCGTAACCCTTCAAGAACAGGAAAAGTGATCCTCGGAATGAAGGGCAGTCTCGCTACATCTGCTGTCCTCCACGCCCTGGTTCTGACCTGGGCGCTGGTGTCGCTTGGCAGCCCGGCCGATTTCGAGGTCGCGGATGTCGAGGCGTTGCCGGTCGATATCGTGCCGATCGAATCGATCACACAGATCCAGCAGGGCGACAAGAAGGCGCCGGCCAAGGAAAAGGCCTCGCCCGTTCCGACCAAAAAGCCGACCCCTGTGGAAGATGCCGAAAACGTCGGCGATAACGATATCGACCTCAAGACGCCCCCGACACCCAACGTGAAGCCGGTCAAGAATGAATCGGCCGCGGCGCCGGAAAAGACCGAGAAGGCACTGCCGACTCCCGATCCGGTAAAGGACGAAATCGAGAAGGTCGAAGAGGAAAAGCCGGCCTCCGAGCCCGCAACGGAAGTGGCCGCACTGCCTGAGCCGAAGCAGGACGTGAAACCCGACGCCAAGCCGGAACCGGCGCCCGCCGAGGAACAGCCGGCAGAAAATCCCGAGGCCGAAGCACTGCCGGACAAGGTGCCGACGCCAATGGCGAAGCCCAAGGTCGAAAAGCCCGCGCAGACGGCGAAGACGCCGGAACGCAAGAAGGAAGAGACGAAGAAGGAGCAGAAGAAGGCTTCCTCCGCCAAGGAGAGCGACTTCAACGCCGACGAGATCGCGGCGCTGCTCAACAAGCAGGAATCATCGGGCGGCGGCGCCAAGCGCTCGACCGAAGAAGCCGCGCTCGGCGGCAAGAAGACGACTACGGGCAATACGCTTTCGCAGAGCGAAATGGACGCTCTGCGCGGCCAGATCCAGAACAACTGGTCGATCATTCCGGGCATGGCGGATGCAACGGACGTGCGCATCAAGGTGACGATGCGGCTTGATCCGAACGGCGAGCTGGTTGGCGAGCCCGAAGTCGAAGCGACTGGCGGTTCCGATGCGGCGCGCCGCGCGCTTGCCGGCGGTGCACGCCGCGCGATCCTCAAATCCGCGCCCTTCAAGGGATTGCCGGCAGAAAAATACGATTCGTGGAGCGAGGTGGTCGTCAATTTCGACCCGAGCTCGATGCTCTGAGAAACTGAAAGGCTGAAAGGCTTTATGGAAATGCTGAGACGCAATTTTTTCCGCCTCCTGATGGTGCTGTTCGCAGGCTGCGGGCTCATTGCCTCGCCGGCGAACGCGCTCGTCGAGATCAACATCAACAAGGGTAACGTCGAGCCGCTGCCGATCGCTGTGACCGATTTCCTGCAAGGCGAACTCGGGCAGAAGATCTCCGATGTCGTCGCCGCGGATCTCAAGCGCTCCGGCCTCTTCGCCCCGATCGGCAAGGGGGCCTTCATCGAGAAGATTGCCAACCCGGATGCGCCACCGCGATTTGAAGACTGGAAGGTGATCAACGCCCAGGCGCTGGTCACCGGTCGCGTCACCCAGGAAGGCGACGGCAGACTGAAGGCGGAATTCCGCCTGTGGGATACCTTCGCCGGCCAGCAGATGCTGGGCCAGCAGTTCTACACGCAGCCGGAAAACTGGCGCCGCGTGGCGCACATCATCGCCGATGCGATCTACGAGAGAATTACCGGCGAAAAGGGCTATTTCGACACCCGCATCGTCTATGTTGCCGAAAGCGGCCCGAAGAATGCGCGCAAACGTCAGCTCGCGATCATGGATCAGGACGGCGCCAATGCGCGCGCCCTCACGAACAACAACAACCTGGTGCTGACGCCGCGCTTCTCTCCGAACCGGCAAGAAATCACCTATATGTCCTTCGAGAACGAGCAGCCGCGCGTTTATCTGCTGCAGCTCGAAACCGGGCAGCGCGAGGTGGTCGGCAACTTTCCGGGCATGACATTTGCGCCGCGCTTTTCGCCGGACGGCCAGCGGGTGATCATGAGCCTGCAGCAGGAAGGCAACGCCAATATCTACACGATGGATCTGCGCTCGCGGACCACGACACGGCTGACCAACACGGCGGCCATCGATACGTCGCCGTCCTATTCGCCCGACGGCAGCCGAATCGTCTTCGAAAGCGACCGCGGCGGCAAGCAGCAGCTCTATGTCATGGGCGCCGACGGTTCCGGCCAGACGCGCATTTCCTTCGGCGATGGCTCCTATTCGACGCCGGTCTGGTCTCCGCGCGGCGATCTCATCGCTTTCACCAAGCAGTCGGGCGGCAAGTTCTCGATCGGGGTCATGAAAACGGACGGTTCGGGCGAGCGCATCCTCACCACCGGCTTCCACAATGAGGGTCCCACCTGGGCGCCGAACGGCCGCGTGCTGATGTTCTTCCGCCAGAACGCCGGCGCCGGCGGTCCGCAGCTCTATTCCATCGACCTGACGGGCTACAACGAGCAACTGATCCAGACGCAAGGCTTTGCATCCGATCCCGCCTGGTCGCCACTGATGGAGTAGTGGCGAAAGCTTTTGCGCCGAGGAATGTGGCGAATGTGCCGCTTTCTCGCCGCAAAGTGCTGGTGTAGCAGGCGCCGTACGCAGATTGTCGATTTGTTAACCATATCTGTTGAAAAGCAATTAACCGCTTCCGGTTACAGTCTGGCAACCGTGAATTCAGACACTTCTCAAGGAGACCCGGCCCATGAGCCGAATTGACACCCCGGCAGCAAGCCGCATGCAGACCATCGCCCGCAATCCGGTCATGATCGCTCTCTTCATGACGCTTGCCCTTGCTGGCTGCGCCTCGAAGAAGAACCTGCCGAACGATGCCGCCGGGCTCGGCCTGGGCGCAGGTGCAGCAACGCCGGGCTCGCAGCAGGACTTCACCGTAAATGTCGGCGACCGCATCTTCTTCGACACGGACTCGACCTCCATTCGCGCCGACGCCCAGGCAACGCTCGACCGTCAGGCCCAATGGCTGGCGAGATACCCGAATTATGCGATCACGGTCGAAGGCCATGCCGACGAGCGCGGTACGCGCGAGTACAATCTGGCGCTCGGTGCCCGCCGCGCTGCGGCGACCCGCGACTATCTCGTCAGCCGCGGCGTTCCCGCAAACCGCATGCGCACGATCTCCTACGGCAAGGAAAAGCCGGTCGCCGTCTGCGACGATATCTCCTGCTGGTCGCAGAACCGCCGTGCCGTCACCGTTCTTGGCGGCGCCGGAAGCTGATCATTCGGTCGCTGAAAATGAATTTGAAGGGGCGGCCACGGGCCGCCTTTTCTTTTTCACCACACTTTGGCCGAACTCCGTTGCTTTTTCACGGCAATTGGAAAACTGTGCGGCTCTCACCCATGGAATCGGCGAATGTATTGCGGACCGCGATTGTAGGGATGGGAAATCGGTATTCGAACAGGACAAATGAAATGAAACAATTTGTCGTGGCAGGACTGGTTAGCCTGGTGGCCTTTTCGGCCCTCGGCTCAACGGCGAATGCCATGCCACTTTCCGGGCTCTTTGCCCGCGCGGCTCATACCGATGCCGCCAGCAAACGTGACCTGCCGGTGGTGAATGTGCAATCACCCGATATTGCACGGGTCGGCCAACTCGAGGAACAGATCCGCTCGCTCAACGGGCGTATCGAGGAAATGAGCTTCCAACTGCTGCAGATGCAGGAACAGATCAGGAAGTTTCAGGAGGACAACGAATTCCGTTTTCAGGATCTCGAAAGCGGCAAGTCCTCCTCAAAGAAGAGCGGCGCACTTGAAACGCCGAAATCCAGCGATCAGGCGTCCGTCACCCCAGAGGTGACGGATAGCCAGACCATGTCCGCTCCGGACGCTGACAGCGACATGGCCCCCGCCAATCCAGATTCGACAGGCGCCGCGCCGCCGACGACGCTCGGCCAGATCATTTTCGACGAAAGCGGGAACCCCGTCTCGGCGACAGCGGAGGCGCCGGGGGTCAATGCCACGCTGCCGGGCGTGGATACAGGCGCGGTGAATCAGGGCGACGGGCTCAATGGCAATCCGGGAAGCGAGCAGCAAACGGCTTCTCTCGACAATCCCGGCGATCTTTACCAGTCGGGCTACGGACACGTGCTCTCGGGCGACTACGGCACGGCCGAGCAGGAGTTCCGCGGCTATCTCGAAGCTTTCCCGAATGGCGATAAGGCGGCTGACGCGAGCTTCTGGATGGGTGAGGCACAGTATTCGCAAGGCAAATACAGCGATGCCGCAAAGACTTTTCTGAACGCGCATCAGGCTCACGGCAAGTCGCCGAAAGCACCGGAAATGCTGTTGAAGCTCGGTATGTCGCTCGGTGCCCTCGACAACAAGGAAACTGCCTGCGCGACATTGCGCGAGGTGAACAAACGCTATCCCAAGGCATCGCCCGCCGTGAAGGCGAAGGTTACGAGCGAGCAGAGCCGTTTTGGCTGCTGAGGCCCGCCCACATGCCTGACGCCGTCATCGAAACGGCCAAACGTTTTCTCAAATTCTTCGTCAAACCTTGCCGGATTCTTGTCGCCGTCTCCGGCGGAAGCGATTCCAAGGGGCTGCTGCTCGCTCTGCATTCGGTGATCGAGAGCGAAGGTCAGAGCGGATTTTCGCTCGCCGCCTGCACCGTCGATCACGCGCTGAGACCGGACTCTGCCAAGGAGGCCGAAGATGTCGCGGCGTTCTGCGCACAGCTTGGCATTGCCCACAGCATTCGCCGTTGGCACGGCGACAAACCCCTGACCGGTATTCAGGCGGCTGCGCGCGAGAAGCGCTACGAACTGCTGGCCGAAGCCGCCGCAGAATTGGGCGCCGATTGCATCGCCACCGGACATACACGCGATGATCAGCGCGAGACGATCGCCATGCGGGGCACACGCGATACCGGCGAGGGGCAGGGCGCGGCAGGCATGGCGGACATGGTGCTTTTTGAGCGCCGGATCTGGGTCTTGAGACCATTCCTCCATCTGAGCCGCGCGGAAATACGAAGCTTTCTTCAGGCGCGCGGCGTCGGCTGGCTCGACGATCCGAGCAATGCCAATCCGCAGTTCGAACGCGTCCGCGTGCGTGCGCGGCTGGCAGTATCCGACCAAGCCCCGGTGCTTCCAGGTAGCGGATTGCAGCGGGCCGCCTCCTCAGCGCGGGCAGCCGCGCTGATCGGCAGGCATATACAGGTGCACCGAGCCTTGGTGGCGGAGGTCGCCGCCACGCAGGCCGGCAAGATGGACGATAGGGACTGGCGCCGCGCGCTCCTGTCGGTCGCCGCCGTGCTCGGCGGGCGCGAGCACCTGCCGGCGCGCGCAACGATCGAGCGCCTTTCGGCCTTTCTGAAAACGGGTGAGCCGGGCCGCATGACGGCGGCACGCGTGGTGTTCGACCGGCGCAGGAGTGGCCTTTATCTCTACCGAGAGCCGCGTGACCTACCGGTCCTCGCCATTGCTCGAGGCGGGCACGCACTCTGGGACGGGCGCTTCAATGTAACAAGCGAGGGCCCCGCATTGACCGTTACGCCGGAGATGAGGGGCGCGCTATGTGAGCAGAGACTTATTGACGCAGGCGTACCGAAAGGGGTTGCCAAACGGGCCTCGCAAGTGGCACCGCGTGTCAGGCCAGCGGAGAGCCTCGGCCCACACAGCATTGGCCCAGACAGCATTCCGGCGAAAGTCGAGTGCCGCATCGCCCTTTACGACACCTTTTTGCCGGGTTTCGACAGGATCATGGCTGATGCGGTCGCCGCGTTGTTCGGGCGTGATCGATATCCTGCTCCGCCGGTTCACGATGTTTTGACAGAAATGGAGGGGTAGCCGGCGGTTTGCCTTGGCAAGGCGGCGGCGGAACCCTATGTTAAGGAACAAGACTGTAGCCCGACGAACGCGCGGGCTGCCACAGGTTCCGGGGAGTTCGATGAACCCTAATTTTCGTAATTTTGCCCTTTGGGCAATCATAGCGCTTCTCCTGATCGCGCTGTTCAGCATGTTTCAGCAGCCGACCGAGCGCACCGGTTCGCGCGAAATTCCCTTCTCGCAGTTCCTGAAGGACGTTGATGCCAGCCGTGTCAAGGAAGTGGTGATTACCGGTTCGAAGGTGATCGGCAGCTACTCCGAAAGCGGCGCGACCTTCCAGACCTATGCGCCTTCCGTCGATACGGCCTTGACCGAGCGGCTGGAAGCCAAGGATGTGACGGTTACCGTCCGTCCCGAAACCGATGGTTCTTCGGGCTTCCTGAGCTATATTGGAACGCTGTTGCCGATGCTGCTGATCCTCGGCGTCTGGCTGTTCTTCATGCGGCAGATGCAAGGCGGCTCCCGCGGCGCGATGGGCTTTGGCAAGTCCAAGGCCAAGCTTCTGACAGAAGCCCACGGCCGCGTGACCTTTGATGACGTCGCCGGCGTCGACGAGGCCAAGCAGGACCTCGAGGAAATCGTCGAATTCCTGCGCGATCCGCAGAAGTTTCAGCGCCTCGGCGGACGCATTCCGCGCGGCGTGCTGCTCGTCGGCCCGCCCGGCACCGGTAAGACGTTGCTGGCCCGCTCGGTCGCGGGCGAGGCGAACGTACCCTTCTTCACCATTTCCGGTTCCGACTTCGTCGAAATGTTCGTCGGCGTCGGCGCGTCGCGTGTACGCGACATGTTCGAGCAGGCGAAGAAGAATGCGCCGTGCATCATCTTCATCGATGAGATCGACGCCGTCGGTCGTCACCGGGGCGCCGGCCTTGGCGGCGGCAATGACGAGCGCGAACAGACGCTGAACCAGTTGCTCGTCGAAATGGACGGCTTCGAAGCCAATGAGGGCATCATCCTGATTGCCGCGACGAACCGCCCCGACGTGCTCGATCCGGCGCTCCTGCGTCCGGGCCGCTTCGACCGCCAGGTCGTCGTGCCCAACCCGGACATCAACGGCCGCGAACGCATCCTGAAGGTGCATGTCCGCAACGTGCCGCTGGCGCCGAATGTCGATCTCAAGGTGCTGGCGCGCGGCACGCCGGGCTTCTCCGGCGCCGATCTCATGAACCTCGTCAACGAGGCCGCGCTGATGGCGGCGCGACGCAACAAGCGTCTCGTCACCATGCAGGAATTCGAGGACGCCAAGGACAAGATCATGATGGGCGCGGAGCGCCGCTCGTCCGCCATGACGGAAGCAGAGAAGAAGCTGACCGCCTATCATGAAGCGGGCCACGCGATCCTCGCGCTCAATGTTCCTTCCGCCGATCCGCTGCACAAGGCGACGATCATTCCCCGCGGCCGCGCGCTCGGCATGGTCATGCAGTTGCCCGAGGGCGACCGCTATTCGATGAGCTACAAGTGGATGATCTCGCGCCTTGCCATCATGATGGGCGGACGCGTTGCCGAGGAGCTGACCTTCGGCAAGGAGAACATCACTTCAGGCGCCTCATCTGACATCGAGCAGGCGACGAAGCTCGCCCGGGCGATGGTGACGCAGTGGGGCTTCTCCGATCAGCTCGGACAGGTCTCCTATGGCGAAAACCAGCAGGAGGTCTTCCTGGGTCACTCCGTTGCCCAGCAGAAGAACGTCTCGGAAGCGACGGCTCAGAAGATCGACAACGAGATCCGCCGGCTGATCGACGACGCCTACGAGACGGCGCGCCGGATCCTGACGGAAAAGAACCACGAATTCGTGGCGCTTGCCGAAGGCCTGCTCGAATACGAGACGCTGACCGGCGACGAGATCAAGGCGCTCATTCGCGGCGAGAAGCCCGCGCGCGATCTCGGCGACGACACGCCGCCGCACCGCGGATCGGCCGTTCCTTCCGCCGGGACCAAGAAGGACGTCGGCAGCAAGGGCGAAGAGCCCGAAGGAGGCTTCGAGCCGCAGCCGCAATAGCTTGCAACAAGTTGCAAATATCGAAGCCGCCGCTCCTGAGAGCGGCGGCTTTTTTGTTTGCTTCGGTTATCAGCTATTCTTGCGTGCTTGGTAACGCGCTGTAATGATTTCTGATGATATGATTGTTGCGCTTTGTGCCAAAGATGGCGCAAAACACGCTCGATTTCTCGATTCGATTGGGGCGGATATTTTAATAAACCTGGGGCGGAATGCGGGCGGAAACCGCTTCACACTTTTCCTCATTCCGCTCTGGAGCTATGCCGGCAGGCGAGGTCCCGGAAACATGAAAACCAGTCGCGCAACGCGCAGACATATGCGTCCGGCAAAAGAGATCCTGCCGAAGCAGGACGATGGAGTTCTTATGAAGCGTAAATATTTCGGCACCGACGGCATTCGCGGGCAGTCCAATATTTTTCCCATGACGCCGGACCTCGCCATGCGGGTCGGCATTGCTGTCGGAACGATTTTCAGGAATGGCGCGCATCGCCACCGCGTGGTGATCGGCAAGGACACGCGCCTTTCGGGCTATATGCTCGAGAACGCCATGGTTGCGGGCTTCACGGCCGCCGGCCTCGATGTTTTCCTGCTTGGCCCCATCCCGACGCCGGGCGTTGCCATGCTGACGCGGTCGCTGCGTGCGGATATCGGCGTGATGATCTCCGCCTCGCACAATCCTTTCCGTGACAACGGCATCAAGCTGTTCGGCCCTGATGGCTACAAGCTCTCCGACGACATCGAGGAGAAGATCGAGGGGCTCATCGATCAGGACATGTCTGGGCAGCTCGCCAAACCCGAGGATATCGGCCGTGCCAAGCGCGTCGACGGCGACATCTACCGCTATATCGAACAGGCGAAGCGGACGCTTCCGCGCGATGTCACGCTGAAGGGGCTGAGGATCGCCATCGATTGCGCCAACGGTGCCGCCTACAAGGTCGCCCCGTCTGCCCTTTGGGAACTCGGCGCCGAGGTGGTAACCGTCGGCACCGAACCGAACGGCGTCAACATCAACCTCGAATGCGGCTCGACACACCCGGCCGCCTTGCAGAAGAAGGTTCACGAGGTGAGGGCGGATATCGGCATCGCGCTCGACGGGGACGCCGATCGGGTTCTGATCGTCGATGAAAACGGCACGGTGGTCGACGGAGATCAGCTCATGGCGGTGATCGCCGATAGCTGGGCGGCCGACGGCATGCTGAAGGGGGGCGGCATCGCGGCAACCGTGATGTCGAATCTCGGCCTCGAGCGCTACCTGCAGCAGCGCGGGATCGGGCTGCACCGCACCAAGGTCGGCGACCGCTATGTCGTCGAACAGATGCGCCAGGATGGTTTGAACGTCGGCGGCGAGCAGTCGGGCCATATCGTGCTCTCCGACTTCGGCACGACGGGCGACGGCCTGGTGGCGGCATTGCAGATCCTTGCCGTGGTCAAGCGGCAGGGCAAAACGGTTAGCGAGGTTTGCCATCGCTTCGAGGCGGTGCCGCAAGTCTTGAAGAATGTACGCATTTCGGCGGGCAAACCCCTCGAGCATCCGACCGTGCAGCAGGCGATCGCCGACGCCGAGGCGGAGCTTGCCAAGAGCGGCCGTCTCCTGATCCGTCCTTCCGGCACCGAGCCATTGATCCGGGTGATGGCGGAAGGCGACGACCGCCGTCAAGTCGAGCGCATCGTCGACCAACTGGTCAATGTGATCGGCAGCGTGCGCAGCGCCGCCTGATCAAAGTTGTTACTCCAATAGAGAACCGATGAGGCGCGACATGTGCGGCTTCCGCCCGCACTCCGCGCCTCAATCTATTGAACCGGCTGGCGCGCGCTTCATACTCTTCCGCGCCCCCTCAAGTCTGCCCATGGGCGAATACTCAGAAGTATTAACATTCAGAGTAAATTTTTGTAGTTAATCGCGGCTTAACCTTTCCCCTGCATTGTGCACTCCAAGCATCTGGTCTGACCGCTCCGTATGCGAGTCAGCCGAGCAAGGATATTCTAATGTATTGGGGTGGGGCATGAAGAAGATTTTAGGTGGCGTGGCTGCAATTCTGCTCAGCGGCACGTCAGTTTACGCAGCGGATGTCTATCAGGCGCCCGCCGAGGCGCCGTTCGTCGAGCAGCCGGTGGAGGTTGTCCAGACCAGCGGCTGGTATTTGCGGGGCGATGTCGGATACGCCTGGAATGACCTGCGCGGCGCGCACTATTTCCAGGGCTCCAACAGCAACCTGGTTGACTTCGACAGGGCCGATGTGGACGACTCCTATGTCCTCGGCGGCGGTGTCGGCTACCAGATCACCAACTACCTGCGCACCGACGTCACGCTCGACTATCTCGGCAAGGCCGATTTCAACGGCTCGACCAGCGGCGGCTGCGGTGTCGCCGTCAATTGCGTCTCGAACGACGTTGCGTCGATGTCAGCCTGGAGCCTGCTCGCCAACGCCTACGTAGATATCGGCACTTACGGCGCCTTCACACCCTATGTCGGTGCCGGTATCGGCGGCACGCGCGTGAAATGGGGCACGCTGCGCAATACGAGCTGCGACGTCACCGATCCCACGAACTGCGATCCGACGGTCGAGCATCGCGGTAGAAGCGAGTGGCGCTTCACCTATGCGCTGATGGCCGGTACCGCCGTGGACCTGACCTGCAATCTCAAGGCTGACGTCGGATACCGCTTCCGCCATATCAACGGCGGCAACATGTTCGGCTATAATCTCGGCGGTGGTCCGGCCTATGACAAGGACATCTATGTGCACGAGGCACGGGCCGGCCTACGCTATTCCTTCGGCAACGTCTGCGAAGCGCCCTATGCGCCGCCGCCGGAGCAGATCGTCTATAAGTAAAGGCTACGAGCTGTACGCTTCGTGAGGCCGCCATACAGCTTTGCGCGTCTTGTCAGACGCGCAAAGCTCGCTTTCTGCATAATTTATTCATTCGTCACCCTCGCCCATACTGCCCCGGCATCGAGGATTTCCTTGCCAGACGCGGACGACGCTCCGGCCCAAAAATTCCTTCCTGGCAGCGATGTTGACATCGGAATGACCTTCTCTGAGGTTGAGGCAATCACTGGACGCAAGTACGCCGAGGCAAGGGCGATCGTCGGCCAAAATGGTCTGCTCGTGCGAGCGCTGTCTCGCCGCACAGACATTCATGCCTACGCGAAGGATATGGATGCTCGTATGTCGGGCGGTGGCCGATGATGGGCCGAGAGGTCATGCCTGGCTTGCTAGACCCTCCGAAAAGTCATTCTCGGCGAACGGCGGTTCAGCACCCCGTGCCGGATTCATTAAATTTTTCCCAATCAATATGCTTAACCGACGGTTAACTTGTCCCTGCCAATAGTTAACGCGAGCTTGCCACCATGACTTTCGGATGGCGTTGACGACTGGCGAGGGCGCGGGACATGAATTGGCGAAACGGGATTTGCGGCATCGTCCTGGGCGCCGGCCTGTTCTTGCCCTGCCTCGCCCAGGCCGCTGATGACGAAAATCTGCTCGACGCGCCGGAGATAACCATTTCGCCTGAGGCAAATGACAGCGGCCAACTCTATCTGCGTGGCGACATCGGTTATGCGGGCTGGCGGGACGAGGGCGATCCCTTCTATCGCACTTTTGACGGCGGAACCGGCAACTACAGCAACGTTCCCTTCGATAGCGCCCGATTCGACAAGCCCGTTTCCGGGACTATCGGCATCGGCCATCAATTTACCGATGTTTTTCGCGCCGATCTGACGGCCGAATATTTCGAGGGCCGCTTCGACGGTTCGTCGCTGTCAGCGGTTCCATGTGCGGGCGAAGGGGCCGGAACATCCTGCGCTTCTTCCCACAGCGCTAATTTTTCGGCGCTTGGGCTGATGGCGAACGGTTATGTCGATCTGGCGACGCTTGCCGGCTTTACGCCCTATCTCGGCGCCGGCATCGGTGCGACCAATATCAATTGGAACACGGTTCGCGAAACTTCAGTCTGCGTGGCGGGCGGCGGCGCCTGCTCTGGCGCGGCGGGTGCAACGTCCTATGAAGGGCGGGACAGCTGGCGCTTTACCTACGCGCTGATGGCCGGCGTGTCCTATGACGTGACGGATCGGCTGAAACTCGATCTCAGCTACCGCTACTCGCACATTGCGGGCGGCGACATGTTCGGTTTCGGGGCGGAGGCGCTGGCGGGCGCGAGCGGCGCCAAGGGGCACGATGACGGCCTTTCCCGTCATGAAATTCGCGCCGGTCTGCGTTTCGCTCTCTGGTAAAGATCGGTCCGCCCCGCTCTTATGGCTTCGGCAGATGTACCCGCAGCGCCATAAATTTTTTTAAAAGCGACGCGAGCCGCTTGACTTCCTCTCCGGCCCACAATATTCCCAGCGGCGGGACACCCCTCCCCAACGAGGGGCTTCTATCTGAGAGGATAGCATTATGACGAAGCCTGCCAAGCCGGCCCTGCGCCCGGCAAATACTCATTTTTCTTCTGGCCCCTGCTCGAAGCGCCCCGGCTGGACGCTCGACGCTCTCTCCGATGCACCGCTCGGTCGTTCGCACCGCGCCAAGGTCGGCAAGGCGAAGCTGAAGCAGGCCATCGATCTTACCCGTGAAATTCTCGAAGTGCCGGCGGACTACCGCATCGGCATCGTGCCCGCTTCCGACACCGGTGCCGTCGAAATGGCGCTCTGGTCGCTTCTCGGCGCGCGCGGCGTCGACGTGCTGGCTTGGGAAAGCTTCGGCGCCGGCTGGGTCACCGATGTCGTCAAGCAACTGAAGCTCGCCGATGCCCGCAAGTTCGAAGCTCCCTACGGCGAATTGCCGGATCTCGCCAAAGTCGACTTCGACCGCGATGTCGTTTTTACCTGGAACGGCACCACATCCGGCGTTCGCGTTCCGAATGCCGATTTCATCCCTGCGGACCGCAAGGGATTGACGATCTGCGATGCAACCTCGGCTGCTTTCGCGCAGGCTCTCGACTTCGCCAAGCTCGACGTCGTCACCTTCTCCTGGCAGAAGGTTCTGGGCGGCGAGGGTGCCCATGGCGTGTTGATCCTCAGCCCTCGCGCGGTGGAGCGGCTGGAGACCTACGTCCCGGCTTGGCCGCTGCCGAAGATCTTCCGCATGACCAAGGGCGGCAAGCTGATCGAAGGCATCTTCACCGGCGAGACGATCAATACGCCCTCCATGCTCTGCGTCGAGGATTATATCGACGCGCTTTTCTGGGCCAAGTCGGTGGGCGGACTCAAGGGCCTCATGGCGCGCGCGGACGCAAACGCCGACGTCATCCATCGTTTCGTCGCCGCCAATGATTGGATCGCTAACCTGGCAGTCAAGCCGGAAACCCGCTCCAATACCTCCGTCTGCCTGAAGATCGCCGATCGCGAGGTGGCGGCACTCGACGCGGATGCTCAGGCCGCCTTTGCCAAGGGCGTGGTCACGCTCCTCGAAAAGGAAGGCGTCGCCTTCGACGTCGGCCACTATCGCGACGCGCCGTCGGGCCTTCGTATCTGGGCCGGCGCCACGATCGAGACTTCCGACATGGAAGCGCTGATGCCGTGGCTGACCTGGGCCTTCGAAACTCAGAAGGCCTCGCTTTCGCAGGCCGCCGCCTGATCCCGTGCGATGCGCTTCGCTCTTCTTAGGGGGCGAAGCCAACCCATTGTTCCGTTCAGACCTGATCCTCAAGGAGGCCTTCATGGCACCTCGCGTTCTCGTATCCGACGAACTGTCGGAAACCGCCGTCCAGATCTTTCGCGACCGCGGCGTCGAAGTGGATTTCCAGCCGAAGCTTGGCAAGGACAAGGAAAACCTCGCCGAGATCATCGGCAATTATGATGGGCTCGCCATCCGCTCCGCCACCAAGGTGACGGAGAAGCTGATTGCCGCCGCCACCAATCTCAAGGTGGTCGGCCGCGCCGGCATCGGCGTCGACAATGTCGATATTCCGGCAGCCTCGCGCCGCGGCATCATTGTGATGAACACGCCCTTCGGCAATTCGATCACCACGGCCGAGCACGCCATTGCGCTGATGTTCGCCGTCGCGCGTCAGCTTCCCGCCGCTGATGGGTCCACCCAGGCCGGCAAGTGGGAAAAGTCGAAATTCATGGGGGTCGAGATCACCGGCAAGGTGCTCGGCGTCATTGGCGCCGGCAATATCGGATCGATCGTCTGCGCGCGCGCCATCGGCCTCAAGATGCATGTGGTCGCTTACGATCCGTTCCTCTCGAAAGAGCGGGCCGAGGAAATGGGCGTCGTCAAGGTCGAGCTCGACGAACTGCTCGCACAGGCGGACTTCATCACCCTGCACGTGCCGCTCACGGACAGGACGCGCAACATCCTGAACGCGGAAGCGATTGCGAAGACCAAGCCCGGCGTCCGCATCATCAATTGCGCCCGCGGCGGGCTCGTCGATGAAAAGGCGCTTGCCGAGGCGCTGAAGTCAGGTCACGTCGCCGGGGCCGGCTTCGACGTCTTCGAGGTGGAACCCGCCACCGAGAGCCCGCTCTTCGGGCTGCCAAACGTCGTCTGCACCCCGCATCTCGGCGCTTCCACCACCGAGGCGCAGGAGAACGTGGCGTTGCAGGTCGCCGAGCAGATGTCGGACTATCTCGTCAAGGGTGCGGTCAGCAACGCCATCAACATGCCATCGATCACGGCCGAGGAGGCGCCGATCCTCAAGCCTTTCATCCGGCTCGCCGACGTCCTCGGCGCCTTTGTCGGGCAGGTGACCGAAAGCGCGATCAAGGAAATCGAGATCCTCTATGACGGCTCTACGGCGGCGATGAACACCAAGGCACTGACGAGCGCGGTGCTCGCCGGTCTCATCCGCCCGCAGGTAGCGGACGTCAACATGGTCTCGGCGCCGATCATGATCAAAGAGAAGGGCATCATCCTTTCCGAGGTCAAGCGCGACAAGACGGGTGTCTTCGACGGCTACATCAAGCTGACCGTAAGGACGGCGAACCAGACCCGGTCGGTTGCCGGTACGGTCTTCTCCGACGGCAAGCCGCGTTTCATCCAGATCAAGGGCATCAATCTCGATGCCGATGTCGGAACCCACATGGTCTATATCACCAACACCGACGTTCCCGGCATGATCGGTTTCATCGGCACGACCCTTGGTGATGCCAACGTCAACATCGCCAACTTCCAGCTCGGTCGCGACAAGGCAGGCGGCGATGCGATCGCATTGCTTTACGTCGACGGTCCGGTTTCTGAAATCGTGCTCGACAAGCTGCGTGCGAACCCGGCGGTCCGCCAGGCGAAGCCGCTGGTGTTCAACATCGAATAAGCGCTCGCCCGGCTTCGTGGACTGTTCAGAACGCGCCGGATTTCCGGCGCGTTCTTTTTTACATGATGGAAAGCCTGCGAATTTGGCGTTGTCACCGCGGCGGTTTCGGCCGGCCGCGCTCGGCGATGGCGATGCCGCCGAGGACGAGCAGCAACGCCACCAGGTGAAACGGACGGAAGGCTTCTCCGACGAGGAGTACGGAGAGAAGCGTTCCGAATACAGGTATGGCGTTGATGAACAGGCCGGCGCGATTGGCGCCGATCATGTCGACGCCGCGCACGTAGAGGACCTGCGACATCAGTGACGGGAAGATCGCTGCGTAGACGACGATCGCCCAGCCGGTTGCGTCCGGAACGATTGCATTGCCCTTCCCGAACTCCCAGATGAGCAGCGGAATGGCGCTGAGGAGCGCACCGCATGCCGGAGCGGCGATGAAGCTTTGCCAGTGCATCGCGGGCTTCCATCGTAGCGCGACCGTATAGGCAGCGTAGACGATGCAAGCGAGGATCATCAGCGCATCGCCGAAATTCAACCGCAACTGCAGGAGGCTGGCAAGATCGCCGTGCGCGGCCGTGGTCAGCACTCCAATCAGCGTCACCGTGAAGCCGATAACTTGTGCAATCGAGGCTTTCGTGCGGAAAAGCGCGAAGTTGAAGAGAAAGATCAGCATCGGAATGCCGGCCTGCATGATCACGGCATTGATAGCGCTCGTATACTTCACCGCCGAATATAAAAACGCGTTGAACAGGGTGAAGCCGACGGCGCCATAGGCCAGCAATTGCAGCCAGTGCAGGCGGATCTTATCCCAGTCGCGGCGGATCTGCGGCGTCATCAGTGCCAGGATGACGGCGAGCGCGATCAGCCAGCGCAACGAGGTCAGCATCATCGGACTCACATGCCCGACAGCCATTTTGCCCGCAACTGAATTGCCGCCCCAAAAGAGTGCTGTGACAGAGAGATAGAGATAGGCCCTGGAGTTCACGAGCGATCCATGCGGGAAAGTGGAGGGTGCCGGGGGAGGCGGAAGAGTTTGCAGGTATAGGCGGTAAAGCCATAGCTTGTCATGCAAAAAGGCCTGGCTGCGGGTCACAACGGGGTCGCTTTCCGCAAGACAACACAGTATAGATGCGCGGGTTTGAGAACAGCACAATTCCTTGTGCGCGTGAACAGGAAGAGAATTATGACGAATGTCGTGGTGGTCGGATCCCAGTGGGGGGACGAAGGCAAAGGCAAGATTGTGGACTGGCTTTCGGAGCGCGCCGACATCGTCGTGCGCTTCCAGGGCGGTCACAACGCCGGCCACACCCTGGTGATCGACGGCGTCAGCTACAAGCTGTCGCTGCTGCCGTCAGGCGTCGTCCGGCCCGGGAAGCTTGCGGTCATCGGCAACGGCGTCGTGGTCGATCCGCATGCGCTGATTGCGGAAATGGACAAGCTTGCCAATCAGGGCGTCAAGGTCACCCCTGACAACCTGCGCATAGCCGACAACGCCACGCTCATTCTGTCGCTGCATCGTGAGCTCGACGGCTTCCGCGAGGACGCGGCCTCGAACAGCGGGACAAAGATCGGCACGACCCGCCGCGGCATCGGTCCGGCCTATGAGGACAAGGTCGGCCGTCGCGCCATTCGCGTCATGGACCTCGCCGACCTGGACACCCTGCCGGCGAAGGTCGATCGCCTGCTGACGCATCACAATGCGCTGCGGCGCGGATTGGGCGAGGTGGAAATCAGCCACCATGCGATCATGGACGAACTGTCCTCCGTCGCGGCACGGGTGCTGCCGTTCATGGATACGGTCTGGCTGCTGCTCGACAAAGAGCGCCGCAAGGGCGCGCGCATTCTGTTCGAGGGGGCGCAGGGCACGCTGCTCGATATCGATCACGGTACTTACCCCTTCGTCACCTCATCCAATACGGTCGCCGGTCAGGCGGCCGCCGGCTCCGGCATGGGGCCGGGGTCGCTCGGCTATATTCTCGGCATCACCAAGGCTTATACGACGCGCGTCGGCGAAGGGCCGTTTCCAACCGAGCTCAACGACGACATCGGCCAGTTTCTCGGCGAACGCGGCCATGAATTCGGGACGGTCACCGGGCGCAAACGCCGTTGCGGCTGGTTCGACGCCGCACTCGTGCGCCAGTCAGTTGCCGCCAACGGGATAACCGGCATCGCGCTCACGAAGCTCGATGTGCTGGATGGTCTCGATGAGCTGAAGATTTGCGTCGGCTATACCCTGGATGGACAACAGATCGACCATCTTCCTGCAAGCCAGGCGCAGCAAGCTTCGGTGAAGCCGGTCTATATTACGCTCGAAGGCTGGAAAGAATCGACCGTCGGCGCCCGCAGTTGGGCCGATCTTCCGGCGCAGGCGATCAAGTATGTTCGCCAGGTCGAGGAGCTGATCGGCGCACCCGTTGCGCTTCTTTCCACCAGCCCCGAACGCGACGACACGATACTTGTGACGGACCCTTTTGAGGACTAGTGTCGGCGCAAATGACAGTCGCATTACATTGCATATGCATTGCCTGAGAGTATGAGAAAGTTCTGATGGCGGATTTTGTTGCAGTTATTCGCAGGACGGTTGACGGCCTGTCGGAAAACACACCCGAGATGCGAGACCGGGTGTACGAGAAGGCGCGCAGTGCCGTGCGCCGTCAGCTCGAGAACATGAACCCGCGGCCATCGGACGACATGATCAACCGCCAGCTCAACAAGCTGGAACAGGCAATCAATGAGGTCGAAAGCGAGCACGCCGAGGCTCTGCCAGCAGTCGAGGAGACTGAGGCGGTCGAACCGAGCGTGATCGAAACGCCTGCCCAGCAGGAGCAACCTGCGCCGGCTGATCAGGACGCGGAGCCCGCAGCGGCTGCCGAGGCTGAGGCTGAAGCTGAAGAGGTTGCGCCCGAGACACCCGTCGACGAGCCCACCGAGGAAACGGCGGGTATTAACGAGCCGGCGCTTTCCGCCCCCCGCGCAGACGATGCCGAGATCACCGAAGCCGCTTCATCCGAGGAGGATGCGGCACACGGGATGGCGGAGGAAGACACGTTTGCCGCCGATGCGCCCGCGACGGAACCGGAGCAGGAGCCCTCGGTGCAGGGCGAACGACCGATCGACGAGGCTGATGAGGTGCCGCGGTGGGTCTCGCCTGCCGAGGAACCGCCGATCGAGCGCGAGGTCGACGCCAGCCAAGAGCAGATGGCTGCCGAGCCGGCTGAGGAAGATTTCCATCGGGAGCATGGCGAGACGCAGGCCGACGCCATAGAGCCGCCCCCCTCGGAGCCCCCGCTCGAAGCCGCACCGCCGAAAGAGGCACCGTCTGAATGGGAGCTGCCCGAATGGGAAGAGACGGCGCCTGTTGCAAAGACAGATGCACCTGAAGGTGCAGCCGAGGCACCTGAGCACGAAGAACCTGCCGGCGCGCCGGAGCGGCTGGGGATGCACCCGGTCGAGCACGAGGAGACGGAATCCGAGCAACGCCCAGCCGAAGCGGAGACTGCGCGCTCCTGGTCCTTCGACGATAGCGATCCCTTTGCAACCGCACCGAAGAGCAAGAAGGACAAGGCTGCCGAGGCCGACATCTCCGAGTGGTCATGGCCGGTGGAAAAGGCGCCTGCAGCCGCCAGTCACGACGAGCGCGCCGGCACCTGGGACCACATCGATGATTTGCTGGGCTTTGATAACGGGGGGCGCACTGCAAATGGCGCGGCGGGATCCGCCAAGGAAGACGAAAGCAGCATCGGCGAGCCGCCAGCTTCTGCGCCGGTGCGGCCCACATCCTATCGCGCCACGCCCAAGCCCGCCCGGTTCAACATCAAGCGCTTGGTCATCGGTCTGGTGATCGCGCTTCTTCTCGGCGGCGGCGGCTATGCCTATTGGCAGAACAGGGAGGCGGGTAACGCCTGGCTGTCGGCTATGATTGCCAAAATCATGCCAGCAGGACCCGATACGCCCGAGACACCTGCCGGCCAGACCGATCCGGCGGACCGCTCTACCGAGCAGTCCGGCACGCAAGACGATACCGCTCCGCCGGAGGCCGGTTCGACCAAGTTTACGCAACGACTGCTTGCCGACGGATCCGAACGGGACGAAGGCGCCGCGGGCATGAACGGCACTGCAGCCTCGCAGGAAGGCAAGTCCGTAGCGCCGCAAACGGAGACCGGACAGGTCCAGAATGCTGGCCCAGGCGCACAACAGGCAGCAGCCGGTCAGGCTTCCGCACCGGCAACGGACCAGAACGCCGGCCCGGCCGCGCAGCCGGAGATCTCCGTCGCGGACGGCGAGAAAATGTTCCTCTATGAGGAGAGGCTCGGCCAATCCTCGCCGACGGCGATTCCCGGCACCGTTGCCTGGTCGATCAAGGAGGAATCGCCGGGTGGCGATACGAAGCCTGAGCCAGCGATCCAGGCCCAGATTACCGTTCCCGATCGCGGACTTACCGCATTGATGACGATCAAGCGCAACGCCGATCCGTCATTGCCGGCGAGCCACGTAATCGAGTTCGTGTTCTCGCTGCCGGAAAACTTCGAAGGCGGCAGCATCGACGGCGTCCAGCGCGTCTCGATGAAGCGCACCGAGCAGGATCGCGGCGATCCGCTGATCGCGGTTCCGGCGAAAATCACCGACGATTTTCACATGATCGCGCTCAATGATTTCGCCGAGGCGGTCGGCAACAATACCGAGCTCCTGCGCAGCCGCAGCTGGATCGATATTCCGATCACCTACAGGAATGGGCGTCGCGCCTTGTTGACCCTGGAGAAGGGGGCCAGCGGCACGGAGGCCTTCACCAAGGCCATGCAGGCCTGGGGCGCTCTCGGCAGCACCGCGACCAGCGGACAGTAGTTGCTGCTATTCCGCCGCGCGTCCGAACAGACGCGAGGTGTAGCAGAACTGGAATAAGAATACGAAAAATCCCGGCTGGAGGTTCACCCAGCCGGGATTTTGTTTGCTGCCGTAAAACCAGTAACTTTGTTGTTATGCGCCTTCGACGACGCGCAGAGCACTGGCACGTTCCAGCGCGGCCTTGCGGACCGCTTCCTGCACCTTTTCGAAGGCACGGACTTCGATCTGCCGGACGCGTTCGCGGCTGATATCGAACTCGGTGGAAAGCTCCTCCAAGGTTACCGGCTCTTCGGTCAGGCGACGAGCCTCGAAGATGCGGCGTTCGCGGTCGTTCAGCACCTTCATGGCGTTGGCGAGCAAGGCGCGGCGGCTCTCGAGCTCGTCCTGTTCAATCAGGATCTCTTCCTGATTGTCGTGATCGTCCACAAGCCAGTCCTGCCATTGTCCGGAGTCGCCCTCACTTGCCTTGATCGGCGCGTTGAGCGAAGCATCGCCGGACAGGCGACGGTTCATCGAAACGACTTCGTCCTCGCTGACCTTCAGCGTCGTGGCAATTTCCTTCACCTGTTCGGGCTTGAGATCGCCCTCATCCAGCGCCTGGATGCGGCCCTTCAGCCGTCGCAGGTTGAAGAACAGCCGCTTCTGATTGGCAGTCGTGCCCATTTTGACGAGCGACCATGAACGCAGGATATATTCCTGGATCGCGGCCTTGATCCACCACATCGCATAGGTCGCCAGACGGAAGCCGCGATCGGGCTCGAATTTCTTGACTGCCTGCATCAGGCCGACATTGCCTTCGGACACGACTTCGCCGATCGGCAAACCGTAACCGCGATAACCCATCGCGATCTTGGCGACGAGACGAAGGTGGCTTGTCACCAGCTTGTGTGCGGCGTTGCGGTCGTCATGCTCCTGATACCGCTTGGCGAGCATGTACTCTTCCTGCGGCTCGAGCATCGGAAATTTACGGATTTCATCGAGATAGCGGTTAAGGCCGCCCTCTCCAGCGGCAATGGTCGGCAAAGTATTGCGGGCCATGAAGCACCCCCTTTGTGCATCTCCAGCCTCCAAGACGGCAGGCCGGGCATGTGGGTCTTCGTCAAGACCCCACGATCCTAGAAGATAAGTACGGCGAAAGCATGATTCAAGGACTCCGGTTTCACGCTGTCGTGAGACCAGAGGAAGGGCGTGTCGCGCATTGAAGCTTCTATAAGATTGGAATCCTGTCTCGCGAATTCAAGGGCTTGATCGCTCTTCTGCGCGCAAAGCGGCGATCAATGCTTCCATATCCGCCGGCATCGGAGCCTCGAAATGCATCGTTTCGCCTGTCGAAGGGTGCTCGAACTGAAGCATGAAGGCGTGCAACGCTTGACGGCGAAAGCCGTTGACGACGGCTTTCGCCGATTCCGGCAGGAGATTGGCCTTGGTTCGGAACGCGGAACCATAGTCGGGATCGCCGATCAGCGGATGGCCGATATGGGCCATGTGGACGCGAATCTGGTGGGTGCGGCCGGTCTCGAGGTGGCATTCGACGGTCGAGGCGAGGCTGGTTCCGTCCGGCTTTTCGAGATAGCGCTCGACAACCTCGTAGTGTGTGATGGCCTCGCGCGCGTCGTCGCTTTCCTCGCGCTTGACGGCACGCTTCGTCCGATCTCCGGCCCGACCGAGCGGGGCGTTGATCGTACCTTTCAACTGGCGCGGCCGTCCCCAGACCACCGCCCAATAGGCGCGTTCGAGCGGCCCCGTGCGACCGTGATCGGCGAACTGGTCGGAAAGGTGGCGATGGGCGGCGTCATTCTTCGCCACGACCATGACGCCGCTTGTTTCCTTGTCCAATCGATGAACGATGCCCGGCCTTTTGACGCCGCCGATCCCAGAAAGACTATCGCCGCAATGATGAATGAGAGCGTTGACGAGTGTCCCGGTCCAATTGCCGGCGCCCGGATGCACCACCAGGCCAGGCGGCTTGACGAGTACGATCAGGTCGTCGTCCTCGTAAAGCACGTCGAGCGGGATATCCTCGCCCTTCGGTTCAGGATCCTCGGGTTCCGGCAAGTGGATCTCCAAGGCGTCACCCGGGCGAACCTTTCTCTTCGGTTCGACAATCGTTGCACCATTGAGCGAAACGGCGCCTTGCTCGATCAGGCTCTTGATGCGATTGCGGGAAAATTCGCCGGAAAGTGCGTCTGTGAGGAAGGCGTCCAGACGTCCGGCGGCGTGCTCGTCCGCCCTCAGGACTTTCCTATTGCCGGTGGCTTGTTTAAAGGGATCGTTCATTCCACTCAATTCCGATAGAAAGCCAGCCATGACTGCAATCGACCCCGATGACCAGGAAGACAAGCCGCTTGATCCGGCGATGGAGAACGTCCGCCGCAAGATGGTGCGCCTGCAACTCGTCTCGGCGGGCGTGATGCTGGTCATGCTTATGGCCGTCCTCGGGACGATTGTCTACAAGCTGACGCGGACGGAAGGCGGCGCTGATCCGGCCGAGACCATGGCGACCGTGCCGGGCGATGCTCCTGTCAGCGCCATTGCGGCGCTGCCGGCCGGCTTCTCCGTGAGCGATATCGCGCTTTCCGGCTCGCAACTGCTCTTCTATGGCAGTCTGCCGGGTGCCGAACCGCGCGCGATCGTCTTCGACATGAAGGCCGGGCGCATTATCGCGGACATCACAGTCAGGACCAATTGACGCCATGCCCGGGCCCCCAAGGCATCCTGTCCGCATCGAGGATCCGTCGGATCCGCGCATTGCCGGGTTCGTTTCGATCAGGGAGCGTGACCTCACCGGGCGACAGGGCCGGTTCATCGCCGAAGGTACCGTGGTGTTGCGCATGTTGGCGGCCGCGCATCGCGCCGGGCGCGGCGTCGCCGCCGAGGCTATCCTGCTTCTTGAGAATCGGATCGCCGGCCTTGCAGACGTGCTTGCCGAATTTCCGGCCGACGTCCCGGTCTTTGCGGCGGAAGCCAGAGTCTTCGACGCGATCGCGGGTTTCAACATGCATCGCGGCGTGCTGGCGCTCGGGCGACGCGACGCGATGCCCGGCATGGACACGCTCATCGCCGGTCTTCCCGCGTCGAGCCTCGTTCTTGCCGCCTGCGGCATATCGAACCACGACAATATGGGAACGCTGTTTCGCAATGCTGCTGCCTTCGGCGTCGACGCCTTGCTGATGGACGCATCAAGCTGCGATCCGATGTATCGCAAGGCGATCCGCGTCTCGGTCGGATCGGTGCTGACATTGCCCTTCGCCCGGGAGGGTACCGCGGCATCGCTCATCGAGCGGCTGCGAGCCGCGGGCTTCGAGATCTGGGGTCTGTCGCCGAGCGGCGAAACCGATATTGCCGGGATACCGCCGGCACCGCGCACGGCATTGCTTGTCGGCACAGAAGGCGAGGGACTGCCGGAGGCTATTCTGTCGTCGGTCCATACGGCGCGAATACGCCAGCGGCCGGGCTTGGACAGCCTGAACGTGGCCATGGCCGCGGGCATAGCGCTGTATCAGGTTGCAAGCGTCAACGGCCGAATTTGAGCTTGGACGGCGGCTCGCCATTGATGGCTCGTCGCTCGGCCGCCGCCATTCTCATTTGGGAGACAGAATTTCTTTTGCCCGACTTGCCAGGCTCTTCCGGGTGCCCTGCTTTCTGGCCTTTTCGGCCGCGAGAAGGCCGTGGATCGGGGAGGGCTTGCCCTCGCGCATAGCGGTGAGGGCGACCATGCCGGCGGCAATCTCGGCGACTTCCTCGCGGAGCGCGTCGTCATGGGCGCCGGATTTCGAGTTGGCGAGACGTTCGGAAAGCGCGGTCGCGCGGTTCCTCAGGTCCTCCGAAAGCCCGTCGGTATCGAGATCCCGCGCCGGCCTTTTCGGTTCACTGTTCACGGCGTCCGTGGCGGCGTCTTTCTGTTCCAATCGTCTCGGCAAAGCCACGCCGGCTGCGCGAAGCGCCTTTGTCGCCTCCCGCACCTCCTGGGTCACGTCCTTCAGCTTCGTCTTCAATCTTTCGATCTCTTCGCCCCGTCGTTCAAGCGCGCTCTCCCGGTCGGCATTGGCCGCCGTTTCGCGGGCAAGCCTGCTCTCGAGCTGACGAATAAGGTTCTCGTCTTTGCCGAGACGCAGCTCCATTTCCCGTGCGCGCGCACTTTCGGCCTTCAAATCGGCGCGCAGCGCCTCACGCTCGTCGCGCAGCACGGCCAGCCGGCTCTTCAGATGCTCGATTTCGGTCTCGCGTGCAGCCTGGTCTATCCGATGATTGTCGAGATCGGCCGCGTGCTTGTCGAGCTTGCCGTTCAAGGCGCGGATCGCCTTGTCTTTGATCCCGCGATCGCGCTCGGTGGTTTCACTTGTCGCCTTCATGCGTTCGAGACGTTGCTCAAGCTGCCGGATGACGGAGCGCATGTCGGCGGCTTCGACGTTCATGTCCGCGAGTTGGGCATGCAGATCGGCATTCTCGCCGGTGAGCCTGCGAGCCTCCTGGAGGGTCCTTTCGTTCTGCAGCATCAGCGTGACGCTCTTGTCGCGCTCGCGGCGGAGCGCCTGCAGCGTCTTGGCACTTTCGGCGGCGTAGGTCGCCCGCGCAGCGTCCTTCTGAGCCCGCACTTCTTGGGGGCTCAAAGGCATCGTCGCCTTCAGCCGGTCCTCGGCAAAGCGGACGATCCGTCGTTGAATGGCGGGCGCGACCAGAAGGCCGATCACAACTGCCGTCAGGAAACCGAGGGCAAAGAGAAGCGCATATTCAATCACGTGCTGGCCATTTCAAACTCGACCGGATCCGGACATCCCACCCGTCGGGCAGTCATTTCCTTTTCCCGCAGTAAACATGACGCCTGCAAAGCTGCAAGCATTACTGCAAGACGGCATAGCTTTTCAGATCCAGGAATATCGCCGTGGCCTGCTTCAAGACATCTCAGAAGGGATTCCAGGTCGGCTGCTGGGTCAGCTTGAGATAGCCGACATTGACGCCGAGCCTCGCGCCGATGCCGGTGCGGATGGGCACGACCACCACCTGGTCGTCCGTGAGCACGGTCATGCCGACACCTGCGACGACATAGGCGGAGCCGGAAACGCCGCCGAAACGCTTGTAAAGAGCCGGGACGCTCGAGAGATTGTAGACGAGCATCATGGCGCGACTGCCCTGGCCGCCCCAGTCAAGACCGAGCGAAGGCCCCTGCCAGAAGACGCTGTGCTGCCCGGCGTTCTTCGTGTAAAGCTCGCCCTCGCCGTAGGTGAGGCCGGCGATGAAGGCGCCGGAACCTTCCTGGCCGAGGATATAACCGTTCGGCAGACCATAGCGTTCGAAAGCGCGCTCGACGACCTTGGCCAGCCCGCCCGACGTTTCGCCGAAGAAGCCGTGGCCGGCATCGACGATCTCCTGCATCGTATACTGGCTGTTCGGAGACTGGGCGTGAGCGGCGGACAGGGCGCCAGTCATCAGAGCGCCTGCTATCAGCAGCATCGTGGTCAGGATAGCGCGGACAGCCATTGAGGTTGCCTTCATGATCGGCTGCATCGTTTCCTCCGTCAGGCGCGAAAGCGGCTCGCGCGCCGGCCATCATGACCGGACTGCGCGGCCCGCGCGGGTCTGGGCGTTTCGAGAGGCCCACGCTTCAAGTGAGCACGCATGGGACGCTCCGCCAATTGGAACTAGCGCACCTCATCTGCTTCCAGTAAATCCGACCGAAACCAGGGTGCGTCACCAATTTGAACCGATCATCTTAACAATCGGTTTACCAAATGTGATGTCATTATGGCCTTCTGACAGGCGGCTGTTGCCTGCGCGGTTCATGGTCGCGTGGGAGCTCTTATCGGGCACACTCTGGAGCCGCTGGCCCGGCTGGGAATCGAACAAGGAAGAACGATGGCAAAGAATCCGAACCTGACATTGACGGGGCCCGATTTGGCCGCGCTGCTCTGCAGCCGCGTTTGCCACGACATCATCTCGCCGGTCGGCGCCATCAACAACGGTCTTGAGCTTCTGGACGAAGGCGGCGCAGATGCCGATGCGATGGACCTGATCCGCACGAGTGCGCTCAACGCCTCTGTTCGGCTAAAATTCGCCCGCCTTGCCTTCGGTGCATCGGGTTCGGTCGGTGCGTCAATCGACACCGGTGAAGCCGAAAAGGCCGCCAAGGATTTCGCAGCCGCCGATAAGAAAACCGAGATCACCTGGAATGGCCCACGTGCGATCATCGCCAAGAATCGCGTCAAGTTGCTCCTGAACCTGTTCTTGATCGCCTATGGTGCGATCCCGCGCGGCGGATCGATCGATATCACGCTGGAAAACCCGGAACTCGACGCGACCTTCACCCTCGTCGCCAAGGGCCGGATGATGCGCGTGCCGCCGAAGCTGGTGGAACTGCTTTCCGGTACTCCGGAGGAGGCGGTCGATGCACATTCGATCCAGCCCTATTACACCGTTCTTTTGGGCGAAGAGGCAGGCATGGCGATCGAGGTGGCTTCGACCGGCGAAGAAATCATCTTCACGGCACGGGTCGAAGCCTGAGCTAAGCGCGTCGCCCGCTGAAATGGTACGAACAAGGTCCTCCGCGGGTGCGCCTGCCGGAGGACTTTTCGTTTCGCGCCGGACGAAAGCTGGTTTTTTCTTCTCGGCTATTTGGAAACGTTAACGGATTCACGAGCTTGGCATCGAAGGAAAAGGAAGCGTTAAGCAGCGCTGGTAACGGTTTCTTCGCCAAATCTGTATAGGGTTGTTTCATGGTTGTGGTTCGCATGCGCAGAGCTGGATGAGAACGTATCAGCGGTTTTCCGCCCGCTTTCCGCTCTGACCTGTTGAAACCGATCACGTTTATGACTTTGGTGGATTTAGCCCAACGTCGTCGTGGTCCGAGGCGTGAAGGAGGGAACATGCGGCGCTTGATGATTGCTGACGGCTCGGACGTCGTGAGAAAGGTCGGAAAACGCATCCTTTCGGGCATGGGTTTCCTGGTTCTCGAAGCGCCGAGCAGCCTTGAAGCGTTGCTGCGCTGCGAAGCAGAACTGCCGAACATCCTGATCGTTGACGCCGGGCTCGATGGGGCTCTCGATCTGATCGCAAACATTCGCCGCCTGCCCGAGGGCACCTCGGTGCGCATCTACTATTGCGTCGTCGAAGCGGACCTGAAGAAGATGATGGCGGGCAAACGCGCCGGTGCCGATGATTTCCTGCTGAAGCCTTTCGACCGCAAGATCCTGACGAGCGTCTTCGCCAGCCAATCGATGGCCGCCTGACCGAACCGAAGCAGTATGTATGGAAGAACAGCCGCGGCAAATTGCTGCGGCTTTTTCGTTGCCATCTCTCTCGAGAGGACTTCGCTGAAAAAATGCCCGCGGCGCCTACAGCGTCGTGCGTCTTTTCAGACGCACAAAGGTCGCTGTAGCACTTTGAATTGCTGCATGTTTTTGTCCTTAAATCGGCTCCGATTTAAGGAAACATGCAGTAGGCCGAGGCTGGCCCACCACGACGGAACGTCCATTCAAACAAAAAACCCGCCCAGATTGAGGGCGGGTTGGACGTCTCGCGAGTCGGCGGAAGATCAGGCCGTTTCCAGGTAGTCGTTGCCCTCGGGTTCGCGCAGCACGTAACCGCGGCCCCAGACCGTTTCGATATAATTGGCTCCGCCCGCGGCGTTCGCGAGCTTCTTGCGCAGCTTGCAGATGAAGACGTCGATGATCTTCAATTCCGGCTCGTCCATGCCGCCATAGAGGTGGTTGAGGAACATTTCCTTCGTCAGCGTCGTGCCCTTGCGCAACGACAGGAGCTCGAGCATCTGGTATTCCTTGCCGGTCAGATGCACGCGTTGGCCGCCGACTTCAACAGTCTTGGCGTCGAGATTGACGATCAGTTCGCCGGTGGAGATGATCGACTGAGCGTGGCCCTTGGAGCGGCGCACGATCGCATGAATGCGTGCCACCAACTCGTCCTTGTGGAAGGGCTTGGTCATGTAGTCGTCAGCACCGAAGCCGAGACCGCGGACCTTGTCTTCGATCCCGGCCATACCCGAGAGAATCAGGATCGGGGTCTTCACCTTCGACAGACGCAGCGTTCTCAACACCTCGTAACCGGACATGTCCGGCAGGTTCAGGTCGAGAAGAATGATGTCGTAGTCATAAAGCTTGCCGAGGTCGACGCCTTCCTCTCCGAGATCGGTGGTGTAGACGTTGAAACTCTCGGACTTAAGCATGAGCTCAATACTTTGAGCTGTCGCGCTGTCGTCTTCGATTAATAGAACCCGCATATTCTTCCCCTTTTCCGCCGCCCAAGGTCGTCGTGGCACCCTTACGCGATACGGATCCAGTCGTTGCCTGATTTGGAGGCTGCCACGAAATGGTTAACAAATTCTGATTCACTCTGGCAAGGTGTATCGAGAATGTTAAATATTTTTAGCAGTCTCCTGATTCCAAACGCGAATCTGAAAATGGCGTTCTTCACGCGATACATGAGGAAGCGCCGTTATCTGACTCTTCCGACTCGTAAATGGGTGAAGTGCCATATTTCATGCTTCAGCATTTACGGAGCCTTAAATCATCGCACCTATGATTAACGATGCCCGTAAACGAAAGGTTACCAGCGGTAGGCATTTGTTAAGGTGCTGTCGATTTTTTGTTTCCGGCCCGCGCGGGGCCGGCATGACGGGCGCATGTTTCCTTAGATCGGAGCCGATTTAAGGATAAAACATGCAGGAATTCCAAGTGCTACAGCGACCTTCGTGCGTCTGGAAAGACGCTCGGCCGCTGTAGGATCAGTAACCGGGGTCTCGGTATCCACGGGAGTATTGCGTATGAAAGCACGTGAGAGCCTTGTCCGCCTGAAGGAATTTCAGGTTCGGGAGAAGCAGCGTCAGTTGACCCAGCTTCAGATGATGATGTCTGAGTTCGAGCGAATGACCAAGGATCTGGAAAATCAGATTGTTTTCGAAGAGAAAAAATCGGGGATTTCCGATCCGTCGCACTTTGCCTATCCGACCTTCGCCAAGGCCGCCCGCCAGCGAGCCGATAATCTTCAGGTGTCGATTCGCGAGCTGAAGGCGCAACAGGATGCGGCCGAACTGGCGCTTGAGGAGGTCCAGGCCGAATATGCGAAAGCGGCGGCGCTCGAAGAACGGGACACGACCGCCCGGTTGCGCGCGTGACAAGGCGCGCCTCTGTAGGCGCCTTTACGAACGAACCCGCCTAGATCACGATGATTTTGGGTCGAATCGACCCAAAATCATCGATCCATTCTGATCGTTTAGGCGGGATGCGGGCGAAAAGCCGCACACATTTTCTCATGCCGCTCTGGCCGTTCCGGCGGGGCGGGTCTTTCGTTTCGGCAGAGATTCAGGCCTGGATTACGTCCTGCCAATCCGGATGGCGCATGGCCTGCGCGCGCATGAAAGGGCAGAGCGGAATGATTTTCCAGCCGCCTTTTCGGGCCTCGTCTATGGCATGCTTGGCAAGCGCCTGGCCCACGCCCTTACCGCGCAGTTCGTCCGGTACCATTGTGTGATCGACGATGATAAGGCGCGGCGACGACCTGGAATAGGTCATCTCGCCCGTGCACCCCTCGATCGTTGCCGTGTAGCGGCCTTTCGTCTTCGTCTCCTCGTGGGCGATCTCCATCAATCTTCCTTCGCTTTCATCCTGTCGCTGCTTGCGCCGATGCTACAGCGATCTCCACGCATCTGAAAAGACGCAGCGCTCCATGCAGCTTGAAGGACCGCAACGCCGCGCTTGTGCGGGGCCGGCCGGGATTCCGGACGACGAAACGACACCGGCGGCTGCGGGATACTCCCGAGCCGCCGGTTCGAACTATGGCCTGTTGCGGGTGATCAGTGGCGATACTGCTGAATGCGCGTGGTGCGCAGGCCTGCCAGGCCGTGGTCGTTGATGGACGATTGCCAGGAAAGAAATTCCTCAACGGTCAGAGTGTACCGTTCGCATGCCTCTTCGAGGCTCAGAAGGCCGCCGCGCACCGCGGCGACCACCTCCGCCTTCCTGCGGATCACCCAGCGCCGAGTATTGGCCGGCGGCAGATCCGCGATCGTCAGAGGACTGCCATCGGGGCCGATGACATATTTTACCCGTGGTCGCATCATTTCGGTCATGGGACTCTCTACACAAACTCAAGACCATATGGGTGCGACCTTAGCTTGCCACATTTAACATTTGCCTAAGCCGTTAGTAACGATTTGCTCATAATTTGAGACACTTCCAGGCGACGAGGTGACGGGCGAAAAGAGCGACAGCCGCATCGTCCTGTCGCCAGGCAGTGACGGGAAAACCCGAGATTTGCGCGGTTTCGGCAGGGGAGCCATGCAATTACCACATTTCACTTCGACTGGAATTCTTGGTACTGGGGCGCCTCATAAGAATGAGCGTCCGTGTGCACGCTCCCGGATTTCACCCTAGGGCATCACATGTTTGAGTGACCGGCCGCGCTGCTTCCGCAAGCGGCCAGCGGCAGCCGTATTTCAACGGCGACGTGAAACTGGGTCTCTGTGCGCGGAAGCCAGTTCTCTTCTGACCAGGCGTTAGCGCGCCCGTAATATGGTGACCAGATATGAAGGAATCGAATGAACCGGCCTTGCGGCGCGATGCCAACGCAGAGATGGTTTTTGAGATCGATCCGGCATCGGTGCGCACGGAATACGAACTCCTTCGTCTGATGCGGCGGTTGATTGCCCTCTACGGCTTCTCCCATTTCATGATCGCGCGCCTGCCGCTGGCCGAGCAGCAGCGCTTTTCCGAACGTCTGGTGCTGAGCAACTGGCCTTCCGAGCTGGTGCGTCAGTACGATGCCGGTGAGATTTTCCAGACCAGCGCACTTGTCGAGCAACTGCGCCAGACGAAGCTGCCGGTCACCGGCGGCGCGGAGCTTCTGGAGGCTGCGCGTAGAGCTGCGGACCGGGTACCCGCCCGCCGCATCGAGCCTCCTCCCGATATGGCGCGCCACTTCGCCGTGCTTTTGCACACGACCTATGGCGAGCCGTTCGTCGTCATGCTCTCCGGGAAACGGGACGAGCCGATCGGGACGGAAAGGGCGATGCTCTATTTCACCCTGGTGCAACTTCTCGAATGTCTCGAGCGCACCTTCGATACGGGCAATGTGGCGCGCGAAAAACTGTCGGGTCGCGAGATCGAGTGCCTGCGCTGGGCCGCGGCCGGCAAGAGCAGCGATGAAATCGCGATCATTCTCGGCCTCTCGACCTATACGGTGAGCAGCTATTTCAAGAGCGCGACCCGAAAGCTCGATGCCGTCAACCGGATGCAGGCGATTGCCCGCGCCATGCGGATGAAATTGATCTGAAGATTGCCTTGTCTCAAACGCGGTCCAGCCGAAGCGAAAGCTTCCGCTCTTGCCGCGCGCCGGACAAGTTTCTATATGTCGCGGCACAGAAAGCCGAAGGAAATGCCGCCGGCGCCGCCGTTACGAGGTCCTGCGGTTTCAGCGTGAAACAGGGCGTTCGAGGCTCAGGCCGCGCCCGGATGCCGGATTGGATCCCGTGAATAGTCTCGATTTTGACCGCAAGCCCGAAGATACGCGTGTCGTCGTCGCCATGTCCGGCGGCGTCGATTCTTCCGTCGTGGCAGGCCTGCTCAAACGCGAAGGCTACGACGTTCTCGGCATCACGCTGCAGCTTTACGACCATGGCGCGGCCGTGCATCGCGCCGGCTCCTGCTGCGCGGGCCAGGATATCGACGATGCGCGTCGCGTCTGCGAGACGCTCGGCATCCCCCATTACGTGCTCGATTACGAGGCGCGCTTTCGCGAGACGGTGATCAATCCCTTCGCCGAAAGCTATATCGCGGGCGAAACGCCGATTCCCTGTGTCGCCTGCAACCAGACGGTCAAATTCGCGGATCTGCTGGCGACCGCCAAGGAGCTTGGTGCAGATGCGCTCGCCACCGGCCACTACATCCGCTCGCGGCCGAGCCCGAAGCCACGCTATGCCGGCCAGCGCGCGCTTTACCGGCCGACCGATGCCGAGCGTGACCAGAGCTATTTCCTGTTTGCGACCACACAGGAGCAGATCGACTATCTGCGCTTTCCCCTCGGCGGTCTTTCCAAGACTGAGACGCGAGCGCTCGCCGAAGACATGGGCCTCGTTGTCGCCAAAAAGGCCGACAGTCAGGACATCTGCTTCGTGCCTCAGGGCAAATACAGCGACATCGTCTCGAAGCTGAAGCCCAATGCCGCGCTCGCGGGCGAAATCGTCCATCTCGATGGCCGTGTGCTCGGCACGCACGAAGGCATTCTGCACTACACGATCGGCCAGCGGCGCGGCATCGGTGTTGCGACCGGCGAGCCGCTCTATGTCGTCTATCTCGACGCCCGCTCGCGCCGCGTCATCGTTGGCCCCAGGGAAGCGCTCGAGACCCGCCGCGTCTATTTGCGCGACGTCAACTGGCTGGGCGATGGCGAGCTCGAAGAGGCGGCGGCAGAGGGCTTTGCTTGCTTTGCCAAGGTGCGCTCCACACGCCAGCCGGCGCCGGCCGTGTTGAAGAGCGACGCTGACGGCCTCTATGTCGAGCTTGCGGAAGGGGAGGCCGGCATCGCGCCGGGCCAGGCCTGCGCTCTCTATTCCGGCACTGGCGAGGACGCCCGTGTCTACGGCGGCGGATTCATCCGCAAGTCCGAGCGCGAGCCCGGCGCCGAAGCGGCTCTGAAGGCGCTTTTGCAGGCGCCGGCGGCGGCTTGAGAAGCCGCGGTCGGGAGCAATGGGAAAAGTTCACACTTTCCTGCAGACATTGCTTGACACCTGGCGGAACAGCACCTTATAAGCCGCCCGTCCAGCCGACCCGCTCCTCGCGGAATCCATGGCTCGGCACCCGGCGGCGGAGTAGCTCAGTAGGTTAGAGCAGAGGAATCATAATCCTTGTGTCGGGGGTTCGAATCCCTCCTCCGCTACCAACGATTTAGCCGACCGTGTGGAATCAATCAGGCTCGACAAGTATCCTTTGATTTGGATCGTGTACGGCTCTCCTTTCTCCCTTGGATGAACGATAACGGCCGCCACCAACTGGCGGAAGGCGCTTGCCGCGCCAACGTCAACCGTGCCGGTCTTTGTTGCGACGATGTCGGAGAGTTGCTCCACATTCTCGCGGAAGCGCCTCACGGCCTGCGGATGGAGTTCAATGACGTTCGACGGCGCCTCGCTTGCGGCGAGCTCTCGCTCCAGTCGATCGCGTTCCTGCCGCAGTGGCAGCAGCAGCGCTGAAGCCTCGTCGTCTTCGATCAGACCCTTTGCGATTCGCTCGACGATTCGCGTAATGCCGGCCTTGGCATCGACAAGCGCTTTCTCGGAAGTGCTTCGGTTTCTACGTGCCTCGGCTTCAATTCGGCGGCGTTCTTCGCGATAGGCTTTCACGTACTCGTCAATGATGGCCGTGTCGGCAAACTGGATGCGCAGGCTGTCGAGAACCTGACGCTCGATTTTTTCGATGTAGTAGCGGGCGCCGTTGGTGCAACTTCTGGATTCCCGATAGGTGCTGCACTGGATGCGCGGGCCGCTGCGGTCCACCCCCATAAGCGCCATACCGCCGCCACAGCAGCCACAACGCAACAGACCGGAAAGCAACCGCTTGGACTTCGGAACGTCGCGCGCGCGTGCGCCTCCTGTCGCCTCTTTCCGTGCCTGCACAGCATCAAAAAGCGACTGGTCGACAATACGAAGGTGAGGCGCGTCGATCTCCTCATATTCACTCTCTGGATTAATGCGCGATATGCGGCGGCCGGTGGATGGATCTTTCACCATGTGAACGCGGTTCCAAATCAGCTTACCGGCGTAGATGGGGTTTCGCAGGATACCGTTGCCGCGTTGGCCATTGCCGTTGATAGTCGAGCCGTTCCAGCGCAGCCCACGCGGCGCCGGGACGCCGTCGGCGTTCAATGTCGCGGCAATCGTGCGCGGGGCGATGCCGGTGGCGTAGAGCTCAAATATTCTCCGCACCGTCGCGGCTTCCTCCTCGACGATTTCGAGCTCACCTTTCTTGCCAAGAACGGGGCGATAACCATATGCCTTGCCGCCAGCGTTTCGACCGGAGCGCACGACGCCCACCATGCCGCGCTTGACCTTCTTGGCGCCTTCCTCGCGCTGCATTTGGCCGATTACGCCATACATGCCGATCTGGACGGTATCCATCTTGCCGCCGTTGACGCAGTTCATTTCGACACCGCGGAACGACAGGCTCTTATGAATATGCGCGAGGTCGGCAATGTCGCGTGAGATGCGGTCAGGCGCCTCCGATACCAGCACCTCGAATGACCCTAGCTCGGCAGCCTGCATAAGGGTCGACAAGCCAGGACGGCCAAACATCGACGCTCCTGACTTGGCACGATCGAAGTATTCCTGAACGACTTGAAGGCCCAGTCTTTCGGCATGAGCCTTGCACAATCTGATTTGGTCCTCGACGGATTGATCGTTCTGTAGGTCCGTGGAGTACCGTGCGTATATAACAGCGCGCCTCATGATGGGCGATTGTCGTTGGCTGCTGATGACATCATGGCGTCGAGCCGCGCCTGCCTTACGGCCAAGGCTCTGACGAAAGCCAGAAAGGCCTCTCGCGCGTGGGTATTCGGGTTGCTGGTAATTGCCAGTTGCGCGGTCATTCATCCTCCTTCTTGCTGTTCGGTATGCATCTAAGTGTAAACATGCCAACGATGTCAATAGTTCGCCGTAACCAAGCAAAAAGCGACAGTCGTTGCTGTAAACATCTACTGTAACCAAACGCGTCAAGTAGTTTATCTTCAGGTATCGCGAATAAACTAGTTGGAAAATTTGTGGTTTACATCTTATTTAAATGCTGTCGTCGGTCGGTCGACCGAGCCGCCTAACCCTTGACGCTCGGCGACCTTCGCCGGTTAATGATGTGAACCATGCAACGTTGATGAACAGCACGACCGGCCGCGCGCCGGCGAGGAGGATTTTTGCGTATTTCTACCGCAACAAAGGGGCCATCCCTGGCCGAAGTTCTCGCATTCACGATCATCGAATCAGCGGAGGATGTCGCCCGAGTCGAACGCGCGGCCGCAAACCGCATGGCGTCTGTCCGCGGATGGGTGGGATGGCGTGTCGTGACAGTTGATGTCGAGAACGATGCTGATGAGCTCGTTCGTCTAAAAGTCTATGCCGAGCCTGTTGGTGCCGGATATCGCCCCGACCCGGTGACTTATGAGTTCCTCGTTGACGAGAGGGGTACCCGGCGGTCTGCGCGCTTGGACGCGTTCTTTTGTGCCTGCGGCATCCGCGAACGCGTAGAGGACACTCGCGAGATAGAGGGCAGGTACTTCGCTACGCGAAATCGTGGGCGAGCGGCAGCCGACTTCGGTCGGCTCGGTCTGGCGATAGGTTGATCCATGCGAATCCTCGACATCAAACCTGCCGCCAATCCGGGCGGCGGGCAGGTGAGGCTCATTGCAAGCTTTGACCTGCAACTGACTGACGACGTTGCATTCTACGGTATGCGCCTTTGCCGCACACCAGATGGTCGGCATGTCACCTACGCCCCCACGGCCTTGGGCGGCAGAAGGTCCGCTACATTCTCCCGTTCGCTTGCGGAGGCAATCACCGCAGCAGCCCTTCAATCCTACACGGAGCGCGACACCGCCGATGCAGACCAGACCCGCCGTTCAGCTTGACCCCCGAGCGATTGCCGCCGCGCTTGGCGGCACAGCCCGCGGCAACCAGATCTCCGCCCCCGCGCCAGGCCATTCAAAGCGCGATCGCTCGCTCCGCGTCCTTCTCGACCCTACTGCCCCCGAGGGCTTCATCGTTCATCCGCTTGCAGGTGAGGATCCGATCGAGATGCGAGACTACGTGCGCACCAGGGCCGGTTTGCCCGACTGGGAGCCGGAGCACGCCGCAAAACCGCAGCCGACGGCGCACCTACGCTTGGTCAAGAAAGCCGAGCCACCGAAGGCGTTCTCTGATTGGCACCTGACTTCTCGCGGGTTTAGCCACGTTGCCACTTACGACTACACGAGCGCTGACGGCGAGGTACTGTTTGAGGTTCTTCGGTACGAGCATCCAACCCAGCCAAAATCCTTCTTGCAACGTCGACCAGACGGAGATGGCGGCTATCTCTCTGGGCGAGGCGAGCCGCTTCTCTATCGCCTGCACGAACTTGCAACCAACACCGATGATCCCGTCTTCGCCGTGGAGGGCGAAAAGGACGCCGATCGCCTGGCCTCGCTTGGATATTTGGCGACGACGGTGCCAAACGGTTCGTGGCCAGAGGACCTGACAGCCCTAAGCGGTCGCAAGGTTTACGTGCTGGCGGACAATGACGCTGCCGGTGACAAGAAGGCGAAGACGGCACTCCAAAACCTACAAGGCATCGCCGTTGTCGCGCGCATCGACCTTCCTGGCTTGCCGCCGAAAGGCGACGTGAGTGACTGGCTAGATGCCGGACACACCGTCGAGGAGTTGGAGAGCATTTGTTCGTCAGCCCCGCCCATTGCCGCTAACGACAATGATCCGCTTCCTGCTGCACCGCTGTCGATTTTCGAATGGCCGGTTAGCCGCTTCGTCGGCGAACCGCCAGCGGTTGATTATCTTGTCGATGGAGTAATCCCGCTTGGCGTTCCCGGCATGGTGTCCGCCATGGGGGATACTGGGAAGTCGTTCGCTCTTCTCGAGCTTCATCGGCGCGTCGCCTTCGGGCAGGGCACCTTCGCTCCCGACGTCTTCGGCGGCAAGGTTACGGCTATAGGCACGTCAGTGATGATTACCAGCGAGGACGACGCCGGCGAAGTGCATCGGCGCATTTCAGCGCTTGACGCGAAAGCGGAACGGTTCGGCCCCGCGGGACAAAAGATGATCGTCGTCCCGCTCCCTTCTGCCGGTGGCGCGAGGGCGTTCTGGCGCGACGATAAGAAGAAGGGTCTCATCGAGACAGACGACTTCCTCCGCATTTGCGACCAGTTACGCACCATCAATGATCTCCGGCTGGTGACTTTCGACCCGTTAGCGAGCTTTGCCCATCTCGCGCTGAACGAAGACCCGGCGGCTGGCCAGTTCGTCTGCACGTCGCTCAGTCGCTTGGCAACGGAAACGGGCGCGACGGTTCTCGTCGCGCACCACATGCGTAAGACGCAAAAACCAATCGAAAATCTCGGCGACGCGCGTGACGCGATTCGCGGCAGTACCGCACTCGTTGATGGACTCCGCTTGGCATACGCGATGTGGCCTGCTGACGAGGCGAGGGCGAAGAGGGTCTGCAAATCACTGGGTCAAGAATACGTGGCCAACAAAGTCGTTCTCGGTGGCGTCGTAAAAGCCAACGGTCCCGCCAAGCGAATGGTCAGCACCTTAGTGCGGAACGAGTTCGGCCTGCTAATCGACAGGACTTCGGGCATCGGTGCCGCGGCGCCGGCACAAGATGACCTCCTCGGCGCTTTGATCGTTGCCGTTGAGGCGGCCGCGGCGTCGGGTCACCCCTTCACCAGGACCGGGGCAACCGGGCTGTACGCCATGCGCGATCGCCTCCCCACCGAGCTCCGTGACGTATCGCGACACCGCCTGGAGGGGCTCGCTGCGACGGCGATCGAAAGCGGCAGAATCCAGCTTTGCCTTGCCACCGGCACCACTGCGAAGTGGCTCGATGTGCCGGGTGGCCAGTTCGCCATTGGTCTCGGTGAGTTCAGGAAGGGAGCCGCACGATAACCGAATATGCGTTTCCACTAATGTCGGAATTCCGGAGATTTCCGGAAATGCGGAAATGGAAAGACGTTTATTTTCAATTGCTTAATGTTACCTTTCCGGCGTTTCCAACAAAAATGGAAACGCTCCAAGCCATTGAAAACATTCAGATTTCCGGGTTTCCACTTTCTACCCCCTAAAGGGGGAATGGTTTCCAAGAACATTCCCCCGATGGGTGTGGGGAATTGAGCAGCAACAGGAGGACAGCATGACGCCAACAGAAACATTCGCAGAAGAACACAACCTCTGCGCCGTCCCGGCCGACGTCGCTCGAATCAACCGTCAACTTCGGAATTTCTACAGCGCCGTCGAGAAGATTGACCGACCTGGCCATCATTACATCCAACTGCACAATGGTGACTCGGTTCGCGCTGCTCTTGCACGTCAGGCTGATCTATGGGGAGGAATGGGCGTCTCGATGGTGCTGGCAGAGATGCCCGAAACGTGGCCGCCGAAGTACCGAGCGAGCGTCGCCTACCATCTGTCGCCGCTGCTCGACGAGGTGATCAACTCGTGAGCACCTACGAACATCACCTCGCGAATATCCCGCATCTGGTCAAAGAGGAGCGCGACGCCGATCGCTATCTCCGCGCCTTCGCCGCAATGATCGCGCGCCTCGACAACGATGCAGACGGTGTATGCGACATCGATGAAGCGCTAGAAGCCGCCGAGGACGCCATTCGCTTCATCGCCGACGACGCCTTTCGTCGAGGCTTCGAGGCCTCCCACGAGAACGTTGTCTTGCCGCTGCGCGAAACCACAATTCCTCGAGAAGCAGCGCTCGAGGAGATGCGGCGGCACGGCGAGATCGTTCGGCAGAAGATCGTTTCGAAGTTCGAGGATTTACCCGGCCAGCCCAACCAGATCACGGTCGACATCGATGAGGTGGAATTGCCGGAGCCAGAAATTCGGGTGGCCGAATGAACTGGTCTCGTCGCGATCTTAGGCTCACGAGAGTGCAGGCCGCCTATCTGCTTTCCGGTCAAAGTAGCGTCCATCAACGAGTTCAGGATCGAACCGAGATCATCCTTGAAGCCCGCCGGATGCTCTCCTGGAGGCGGAGAGCCGACGGCACCTACTACCGCGGCCTCAGCGCCAAGGGTGAAGCGGCTATCAAGCAATGGAGCGAGAGGGGAAAACCATGACCGAACGCACGACCGCCGAACACCGTGCAGCTGTTGAAGCTTGGCGCGCCACAGCACCGAAGCACGACCATAAGATATTTGGCAGGAAGCCGAAGGCCGAGAAGCCGCGCCATCGAGACCTATCCGAACTGTCAGCGCTTCTTGCAATGCGCAGTAGGCCGGCAGGTGTCGCAGAAGGTGTGCCGGCTGAGCCACCTCCGCAGATATCGAGCAACTGGCGCCTGACACCGGCGAACGACAACAAACAGCAGCCCGAGGACGGCTTTGGGAATGAGCGCGCCGTGGAGATTATCCCCTCGGAACAGGAGCTCGAAAATTCGTTCTCCAAAGTCACGCTGAGGTATCGCCAGGAGCCGATGATGCTCGCCGGTGGTCGGCATGAGGCGCAGCGGGCGAGCAGGGAGATCCATGCCATTCCGGTTGGTGGTGACTTCGCATACGGCACACACGTCGACGAGGACGGTAACCAGCACAAGGTTATTACCCGCATGGGTAAGCTGCGTTTCAGTGACGGAACGCAGACGGAGCGCGGTCACAAGCTGGTCCTGGAGAAAGTCGTCGAAGCGCAAATAGGAATGCCAGTTGGCGCAATGCTTGGCTGCCGTGAGAAGTCTACGAGGGACAAAGGCGCGGCGGAGGACAGCTCGGGCAGCAATGCCCATTACCGCTGGATGGTCGACGCCGCCCGCACGGCCAATCCGCCAAAACTCCGCCCTCGAAAGCAAGAGCGCGAGGTGACAACTAAAACCCAGGATCGGCAGATGCTCGCAGACGCTTACGCCAACACGCCGATTCTGCCGTCGATCATGAAGTGCCCAGACAGCTTCCCGGCGAGCCCTACGAACCTGCGGCAGTTGTTCATCGGAGGACGGAAGGGCAAAAACGGCGAAAGCGGCTCACAAGCTTGGCAGGATATCTACAGCGAAAAACAGGAGCGTGATCGATTCCAACGAGGCCTCGACGCAATGCAAGACTCTCACGTTCGAGTGCTCACCGAGGCGATGAGCGCCAAGAGCCTAGCCGAGCTCGGAGAGACGCGAGGTTACAAGGGACGGCATGCAATTGACGCTGGTCGGCGCCTTCTACGCGCGGCCAACGACAACTTCCTCAAAGCCATGGAATTGGCGGAATACGGCGCCGAACCAGAGAAGCGGGAAGTTTCTCGCAGTTGAAAACCCTATGGAGGTGAAGGGATGGAGTCCAGATCCATCCCCATCCTTCCGGGCGCACAGATAGTTGCGACGGAGCCTCGGCCAGCGATGAGCCGGGGCTAACTATTGGCAGTTCTGGGGTCTGACCCGCGACATCGCCTCGTCGACCGGCTTCGGTCCTGCGGTGGCTGCCAACCTCGATTGATGACAGGCGCTGGACGATGCGCACTTTGTACACCCGCTAGGAACCCGCTTGTCGTCAGGCAGGACCGCGAGGCTATGCCGTGCGGATACCCAAAGGCACACCGCATGGGCGCCGCCTGCTACCTACAAGACCAGACACGCTTAGCAATAGCGCACCCCGTCTGGTTGCTCATAGCCCAGCGCCTCTGCTCTGCACGCGTTGGTCCCCATTGCCTGGCGCTCTCCTCCTCTGGCGACGGGCGATCATGCGGCCGGCTCCCTTAACTGGTTGAGCTGGCCGCTTCTTGTTTTCTTTTATCCGAAGGATTTACGCTTTCTTGTTGCGGATCATGCAACTTTGCACCATGTATGGCTTTGAACGAAGCTGGAACAAAGGAGGCGATTCCATGAAGGATTCTCGTGACGTCGCCAACTACATCCTTCAGTTGGCCCATGATCGCGGTGATTCCGTCACCCCGATGCAGCTCTTGAAGCTGACGTACATAGCCCATGGATGGTTCTACGGTATCGAAGGTCGACCGCTCATTTGCGACCCCGTAGAGGCGTGGCAGTATGGGCCGGTTATCCCTCGGCTGTACGACGAAATAAAGCGGTATCGCGGCGGAGCGATAACGTCGAAGATTCCGCGGTGGCGGCCAGATCAGCTAGACGCTGACGAAAAAGATATCGTTAAGCAAGTCTATGATGTCTACGGCAAATTCACAGGCCCGCAGCTCTCCAACATGACGCATGCCCCAGGCAGCCCCTGGCACATGACTTACGAACCTGGTGCCTTCGGTCGTCGAATTTCGGATGACCTTATCGAAGAGCACTACAGGCGGAAGGCGAGTGCCACTGCGTGAGTCCAGGCAAGGTCGCACTGTCCGAGTCAGAGCAGCGCGCGGCAGAGACCGCCCCTGTAGACATGGCGGCTCTAGAAGTCGCGTCTCTGCAGCAAGGGAAAACCCGTGAGCAATTACGCCAGGAAGCCGAAGACGGGCGGACGGAACGTTTCCGTCAGCACTTTGAGTGCATCGCCATAGGCGCCGTTTGGATTGCAGCTTTCGCGTTGTCTCTGATGGCGGCAGTTTGGATGTGGCATCTGGTGTCTCCCCAGCCCTATCGCTGGCTAGACGATAAGGACCTTTGGACCATCCAGACTATCCTCACAGCGGGCGCTCTGCTGTCTATCGTTTCTGGTCACTTCAAGAAGCGCATGGAGTAACCCTGTCGCCTCTCTTCCGTATGTGGACGAGCATTCAAGCGGCCGGATCCTCGATAGTGAGCCGACCGCTTTTGCCAAAGCTTTACCGAAGCTCGGGCTGATAAGGCGGCGACTTCAGATATTCCCGGTCTTCTTGCGAAAGCTCATTGTAGATCTTGTGAGCATCATTGAACGCTTTGGCCAACCTAGTACCCGCTGCACTGACCTCCTCGCTAGACGGCCATTTCGCCATATCTATCCGATACTTGCTGTCGTGCGATCCCATTCTCCGGCCGGATTGGTTGGCCATACCGAAGGTGGCTTCTAGAAAACTATTGAGCGCGTAATTCGTCGCCTCATTGAGGCTCTTCAGGAACTGAGCCACCGGCCTAAATGCCTGTGTCGCCTCCGCGAGCTCGTTCATTGCAGCTTTGTACTCTTCCACCGTTGCCATTTTAATCCCTCGTGTAAAGCATGCGCGGAGCGCTGCCGCCATAGTTGGTGGTTGTTCTGGATTCGCGCAAGGGTTTCGTTGAAGGCTCAATGAAAACGCGAAACGCACGCGCCGCATGGCACCACCTTTACGACACTGCCAAATGGAAGAGACTGCGTGAAGGGCAACTGACGGCTGAGCCCCTATGCCGGTTCTGTCTCGAAGTCGAAGAAGTCACAGCGGCGGACACGGTGGACCACGTAAAGGCCCACAAGGGCAGCGTCGAACTGTTCTTCGAACCATCAAACCTTCAATCGCTCTGCAAGAGCTGCCACGACACCCACAAGCGGCGCATGGAGCTCGGCAAGGATGTCATCCGGTTTTCGGCTGACGGCTGGCCCGTTTGACGGGAGGGGCGGGTCGGATCGCTCCGACTGTTCCGAACGCCCTACCTGTGCCCCACCACAACGCACGCATCTGCATTTCAAAATATGACCACTGAATAGGATTTCCGCATATGGCGAGGCCGAGAAATCCCCTCGGCAAAGCCAAAACCGAGGGGCGAGACAAAATCAACGCTGGACGTTTCAAACATCGCAAGGAGCCGAAGGCAAATGGGCCTTTGGGTGATCCGCCGAAGTGGGTGACCGACAGTGACACGAACAAAGCTAAATCGGCCTGGGCGCTGTTTCAGCGCGAAATTCCTTGGTTGACGGAATCGCACCGCATCCTTGTTGGTATGGCTGCCAACATCCAAGGGCGGATCATGGCCGGCCAGGAGGTCGGGATTCAATCCATGAATCTCCTTCGGCAAATGCTGGGCCAGATGGGCGCCACGCCGTCCGATGCTTCAAAGATCACGGTGCCCGATGGCGACGAAGAGAAGGACGATATCTTCGACGACTGAGACGCCGGCACTTAACCGGGTTAGCGCATACGCGCAGTCTGTTGTTGATGGAGTTGAAGTCGCAGGTCCGCACGTTCGGAACGCTTGCCGTCGTCACTTTGATGATTTGCGCACTGGCGCAGAACGCGGTCTCGAGTGGAATGACGCAGCGGCACAGCGCGCCATGCGCTTCTTTGAGGAGAAGCTGAAGCTAAGCGAAGGCCAGTTCGAAGGCCGGCCGTTCCTTCTCCACCCGTCGCAAGCCTTCAAGATTGGCTCGATATTCGGATGGATGGGGCCGAGCGGATACCGCCGCTTTCGTCGCGTCTACATCGAGGAAGGCAAAGGCAATGGCAAGAGCCCATTCGCGGGTGGCATCGGTCTTTATGGGCTAACTGCCGACAAGGAGCCCGGTGCGCAGTGCTTCGCGGCCGCAGCCACAAAGGATCAAGCCCAGATTCTATTCCGAGATGCGGTCAAGATGAGAGGTCAGTCTCCCGATCTTTTGAGTCGTACAACGACAAGCGGTGGGCCTGGCAAGGAATACAACATCGCGCATTTACGCAGCCAATCGTTCTTTCGCCCTCTCTCAAAAGAGGCTGGCAAGACTGGCTCTGGGTTGCGCCCGCATTTCGCGCTCTGCGACGAGGTGCACGAACACCCAGACCGCGGCACGATGGAAATGCTCGAGCGCGGCTTCAAGTTTCGGCAGCAACCGCTGCTGCTGATGATCACGAACTCTGGCAGCGATCGGAATTCGGTTTGTTGGGAGGAACACGAGCACGCGGTGCGCGTGGCGGCCGGCACACGCGAGCCCGACGATGATTTTACGTACGTCGGCGAAGTCATCGACGACACTACTTTCGCCTATGTTTGCGCGCTCGATCAGGATGACGATCCGCTCGAGAATCCGTCGTGTTGGAGGAAGGCGAATCCTCTCCTCGGCACCATTCTGACCGAGGAGTATCTGGCCGGTGTTGTAGCGCAGGCGAAGCAGATGCCGGGCAAGCTCAACGGCATTTTGCGGCTGCATTTCTGCAGGTGGACAGATGCCGACAAGGCCTGGATGACTCGCTCAACTGTCGAAAGCGTCATGGATGACTTCGACCCAGAGGCAGAACATGCCGGAAAGGAACTGTTCTGCGGCGCCGACTTGTCGGGCAGCAAGGACATCACAGTTTTGGCTTGTGTGGTGCCCACCGGCTTTAAGGAGATGGAGCGGGAAGACGGCACTTTGGTGAGCCTGCCAACTTTCGATGCATGGGTGGAGGCGTGGACGCCGGGTGACACGCTGAAGGTTAGGGCGGCGGCCGACAAAGCGCCTTACGATCTTTGGGTCGACCAAGGCTGGCTAAATGCTCCGCCGGGACCGCGTATTCGCTTCGACTTCGTTGCGGCACGTGTCCAGCAACTGCATCAGATATTCGACATCAAGGGCATAGCGTACGACCGCTACGCGTATGACAAGTTCCGCGAGGAAGTCGACGCTCTAGGCGTGGTGGTTGAGCACATCGCTCATCCGCAAGGCGGGAAGGTGAGGGCGCGGCCAGAACCGGCCAAAGTCGATGCGGCGAAGGCCGCGGGGCTGCCGCCACCTCAGGGGTTGTGGATGCCTGGCTCGGTTTCCGAGCTCGAAAATATGATCATCGACGGTCGCATCCGACTTCGTCGCAGTCCCGTCCTGATCACGGCGTTAATGGGCGCCACCTTCGATCACGACCCACAGGATAATCGTTGGTTCGTGAAATCGAAGGCAACCGTTCGTATCGATGCCGCGGTGGCACTTGCAATCGCAATCGGTCTGGCGACCGACAGCGTCGCTGCGCCTGTAGTTGCCACTTCCCCATGGGAAGATCCTAACTTCAAAATAGCGGTGGTTTAATGTGGCCATTCAATAACAGGCAGGCCGCCGCGGAAACGCGAGCGAGCCTGGAAAATCCGAGCGTGCCGCTCTCCGACGTCAATGCCTGGCGCACGCTGATGGGCGAGTGGCACGGTGTGGCTGGAGTTGTCGTGACGCACGAAACGGCGCTTGAGGTGCCGGCAGTGTGGTGTGCGGTGAATTTCATTGCCAACACGATCGCCAGTCTTCCGCTGCAGGTGTTTAGAAAGAGCGGAGAGGGGCGCGACACCGTCGAGTCTGACCCGCTCTACGGCATCCTGCATGATGCTCCTAACGACGAGCTTACTTCGTTCATGTGGCGCAAGGGCATGATGATCAACGTCCTGCTGCGTGGTCGCGGTGTTTCGTTCATCGAGCGAAATAAGGCCGGCAGGGTGATGAACATCTGGCCCCTCGACACCGACAAGTTGACGATTGAGCGCAAGAGCGGCCGCAAGCTTTACCACTACGATGACGGCGGGCGGAAAGTCACCTATGCAGCCAACGAAGTCCTCGACCTGACTTTCATGCTGAAACCAGACGGCGTCTCGCACGTCGATCCGGTGACGAAGTTGAGAGGTGCTGTCGGACTTTCGCTTGCACTCGACGAGTATGCTCGCAAATTCTTCGCGAACGGCGGGGTTCCTCCGCTGGCACTCTATGGCCCGATGCCTTCACCCGCAGCCGCAACGAGAGCATCGCAGGACGTCGAGAAGGCCGTTCGAGACGCCAACGCCGAGCGTCGAAACGTCATGATCATGCCGACAGGGCATGAATTGAAAGCTGTAGGCGTCGATCCGCAGAAATCGCAGATGGTCGAGGCCAGGCGGATGCAGATCGAAGAGATCGCCCGCATTTACGGCATCCCGCCAGTGTTCCTGCAGGATCTTACCCACGGCACGTTCAGCAATACGGAACAACAGGATCTGAATCTTGTGAAACACCTTATCTCACAGTGGGTTAAGGCGTGGGAGCAGGAGTTAAATCTGAAGCTGTTCACGGCGCGGAACCGTACCAAATTCGTATCGTTCAATATCGACGGCCTCCTGCGCGGCGACTTCAAAACGCGCATGGAAGGCTACGCTACGGCCATCCAGAATGCCATCAACACACCCGATGAGGTGCGCGGTATGGAGAACTGGCCAGCGCATGGCGGAGAGGCTGAAAAGCTTCACATCCAAGGCGCTACAGTCCCTCTCGGCATGCAAAGCACGGCAGCAGCGCCGCCAGCCAACGATAACAATCCAGACGACGAGGCCAACGCCGCATGACCAAGATTGAGAAGCGTGGCGGCACGCTTGGAGTTGAAACGCGTGCCGCCGATGAAAAGCGCACGCTGGTCGGGTACGCAGCAATCTTTAATTCGGACGCCGATATCGGTGGCTGGTGGACGGAGCGCATCGCGCCTGGTGCCTTTGCCGAAGCGATCGCAGGCGACGTCAGAGCGCTAGTCGACCACGATGCCGGCCGCGTCATTGGGCGCACGAAGAGCGGTACCCTTCGCTTGTCGGAGGATTCGCGTGGGCTCGCCGTCGAGGTCGATGTTCCGAACACGACCGATGGCAACGATCTTTGGGAACTTGTCGAGCGGGGCGATATTTCGGGGATGAGCTTCGGCTTTGCCGTGAAGCATGATGAGTGGGATGAAACTGGCGAGATGCCAATCCGCACCATTCACAAGGTCGAACTCTACGAGGTGTCGGCGGTCGCGTGGCCAGCCTACGACGATACCGAGCTCGGAAAGCGTTCGCTGCAAGAGTGGCGGGACGCTCGTTCTGCTAACGAAGAAAACACAGATCCGGCGGCAGCGCCGGTAAGCAGGGCGGCCCACAGAGCCCGCCTGAAAATGGGCCTTGATCTCAGGGTCCGCAGCACGCGCTGACCAAGCGCTGTCACCCACCAAAACTGATCCCACTGAGCTCGCCTGCGCGGGCTCTTTTCGTATGGAGACTCTATGTCCAAGATTACTGAACTGCGCGAAAAGCAGCAGAAACTCGTTGCTGACGCTCGCGCCCTCCTTGCCGACATCAAGGACGATACTCCGGAGGCTCGCGTTTCTGAGCTCGAATCTCAGCACGACACCGCTATGGCCGAGTACGACCGCCTTGAAGCGCGCATCAAGCGCGAAGAGGCTCTGGAAGCGCGCGAGCGCGACTTGAACGCCGCTGACGATCGCCGCCCGACGGGTGAAAATCGATCGGTTCAGGGTGGCCGGCAGGAGAATGTAGACGAAGCCCGCGCTGCGGCCTTCCGGAGCTATCTCCGTCATGGCCTCGAAGACATGCCCGCTGAGGAGCGGAAGGTCGTTCGCGAGATGCGCGCTCAGGCTGTTGGTACTGATTCCAAGGGCGGCTACCTTGTGCCGGAAGGCTTCATGGCCGAACTGGTCAAGTCGCTCAAGGCTTGGGGTCCCATGCTGGATCCAGGCGTTACGCGTGTGCTCACGACCACTGCCGGCAATTCAATTCCGTGGCCGACGATGGACGACACCTCTAACGAGGGCGCGCTTATCGGCGAAAACACGCAGGTCAGCGAGACGGAAGTGGCATTCGGCACGAAGACGCTCGAGGCCTACAAGTACACCTCTGGTGTCGTGCTGGTCTCGGCAGAGCTTCTGCAGGATTCGGCTATCGACGTCGAAGGGACCGTACGTTCCGCAATGGCGGAGCGCATCGGGCGCATCGGCAACCGCCACCTGACTGTGGGCGACGGTTCCGCGAAGCCGAACGGCATCGTCACGGCAGCCACCGCTGTGACCGGCGTTGCTGCTGCCGCTGCGCTCACCTTCGACGACATGATCGAACTGTTCCACGCAGTCGATCCGGCGTACCGCGACGACCCGTCGGTTCGCTTCATGTTCAACGACGGCACACTTAAATCGCTTCGGAAGATCAAAGATACGGTCACCGGAAATTATATCTGGCAGCCGGCCGATGTGAGGACTGGCGCCCCGGCGACCATTCTCGACAAGCCATATTCAATCAACCAGGCGATGGCTGCAATCGGCGCATCCAACAAGTCCGTCGCGTTTGGCGCGTTCAATCGCTACGTCGTCCGTATGGTTCGTGAGTTCGCGATCCGCCGCCTCGTCGAGCGCTATGCTAATTACGACCAGACCGGTTTCATCGGCTTCACTCGCCTCGACGGCGAGCTGCTCGATGCCGGCGCAGTCAAAGTTCTACAGCACGCTGCATCCTAATAGGGAGCGGGCGGCCAAGCGCCGCCCGACCACCTCATGAACGTACGAGTTACATCAAGCCTGGCCGGGGATGGCTTCACCTTTGGCTGGGGGCAGGTCGTCGACGCAGACGTTTTTGCCGCGAAGGTTGGCGCTGGATGGGAGCGCAAGTGCGAGCCCGTTGAAGAGGCAGCTGCCGCTGCGCCCGCCACAGAAGCTGCCGTTGTGCGGCCGCCACTCGAGACAGCCACTAAAAGGCGACGCAAATGAACGAATGGACACGGCTGGTAAGGACGGTTGCGCCGGCAGGACCGGCCGTGACCCTTGCAGAGGCGAAGCGCCATCTGCGCGTCTTCCACGACGATGACGACGCTGACATTACGTCTATGGTCGCCGCCGCGGAGGCGACCATCGAAGGCCCTAACGGCATCGGTATCGCCCTGCTTTCGCAGACCTGGCGACTGTCGCTTGACCACTTTCCATGTGAGATCGTCGTTCCGCTTGGCCCGGTAACCGGCGTCACGTCAGTCACGTACCGTGACGGTGCTGGCGTCGACCAGTCTGTGTCGGGTTTGCGTTACGACCTAGACCAGCAGCCGCTGCGGATTTGGCCTGCGCGAGACACATCGTGGCCGTCAGTCGCGTGCGAACCGGGGGCGGTGAAGGTCACATTTGAATGCGGTCACCAAACGTTGCCGCAGGATCTCCGATGGGCGCTGCTGCTCCTTGTTGGCCACTTCTATGAGAACCGGGAAGCGGTGGCGGACGGCGGCTTGTCAGATTTGCCGCTGGGCGTCGCATCAATTCTTGAACGCTACAGAGTCGGCCGGGTGGCCTGACTGAAAAGGACACAACATGGCCGATTTGAGTATAAATTCCGCCCTCGTAGTGGGCGGCACCAATTCCACACGCGACACCGGCACCGCCGGCGAGACGATCACCGCTGGTCAGGCTATCTTTCTTAACTCCACCACGAACAAGTGGATGAAGTCGGACAACAACGGGACTGGAACGCGTACGGTCCACGGCCTCGCGCTGAACGGCGCCTCGCTTGACCAGCCTGTTTCGATGCTGAAGTCTGGTGACATTACCATCGGCGCAACACTTGTGGCTGGCACCGACTATTGGCTCAGCGCGACCGCAGGCGGCATCTGCCCCCGCGCCGACGTCACGACCGGCATGGACGCGATCCAGATCGGCATTGCGAAAAGCACGACCGTTCTCGCCGTCGATATTCAGGATCCGGGTGTAACGCTCTAATGAGCTGGGTGGAGTTCAAGCGGGATTTCAACTGGGTCCAGCCTGGCTTCACCATAGCCTACAAAGCTGGAATGACGCTCAATGTTACGAGGGCTTGCGCCGACGAGGCGCAGGCCAAGGGCGTTGCGGTGAAGTTGCCGAAGCCCAAGCGGGAGAAGGCAGATGGCCAAGAAGCCTAGCATCGGCCGCATGCGCGAGAAGCTGCACTTTCAAAAACGAGAAATCGTTGATGATTCTTACGGCAATGAGGTCGCGGGGCCGTTTGAAACTGTCTTCACCACGGCCGCCGAACTGATCCCGCTGCGAGGTGGTGAACCTGTGCAGGCGGCCAGGCTGGTTGGCGTGCAGCCGTACACGGTTCGAATTCGCAGTTGTGTTGCTGCGCGTGAGGTGACCCCATCATGGCGCATCGTAGATGCTCGCAACGCGTCGCGCGTCATGAATATCAGGACCGTTACCAACCCAGATCAGAAGAATGCCTGGCTCGATCTGCTTGTCGACGATGGGGTGGCCACATAATGGCGCTGAAGGCGAAGGTCCTGGGCCGCGAGGCCCTTACGCGCAGGTTGAACGAGTTGGCGCCCGCTGTCGAGAAGTACGCAGCGGAGGCAAAGCTCGAGATCGCGAAGGAAGCCGCCACGCGGATTGCCGCTAAGGCGCCACGCGGCGCAACTGGCGACTATGCTGCCAGTATTCAAGGAGCGCGGCTATCCGACAACCCAGACAAGCGGCAGGTCGGCGTGACACAGACGAAAGACAAGGACGCTGCCGGCATCTTTGCCAAGTTCATTTGGCGTTTTTTGGAGTTCGGGACTGCTCCGCACAATGTCGCGCCGGGTGGCGGCAACATCAGTTTTAGCGGCGAAGCACACATGCATCCCGGCACAGCGGCGCAACCGCACGTCTTTCATACGTGGCGAGCCTATCGCAAGGCGGCGCGACGCAAGCTGTTGGCAGCCGTCAACAAGGGCGTGCGGGAAGCACAGGGTAAGCGCTGATGGCCAGTCCAGAATTGGAGCTGCAGAGCGCTATAATTGCGCGCCTAAAGGCTGACGCCGGCTTGATGGCGCTGATCAACGGTGTTTACGATCAACCACCCGATGCGGCATTCGGCACGCCAAAGGAATCGTATGTCACGATCGGCGAGGCGCAGTTTCTACGCGACGACGCGACATGCATTAGCGGCGGCGAAGTTTACCTGACGCTTCACGCCTGGTCGCGCAAAGTTGGATACCCCGTAGCAAAGCAAATAGCCGACGCAGTCGCGGAAAGCCTGCATCTGGCGCCGTTCACGCTCGCAACAAATCGCCTAATCTCAATCATGCACCGTCAGACGCGAGTTTTTCGCGACCCAGACGGGCTGACTAGCCACGCCGTCATCGACTTCGTGGCCAACGTCGAGAAGCCCTAGCGGCAGATACGAAGCGTCGCTGCGGGAAGCAAACATCACACCACCATCCCGGCCATGTGCCGGGTTTTTCATATGAAGGAACCTAACACATGGCAACTGGACAGCAGCTCGGCCGCTCTCTTTTGATTAAGATCGGTGATGGCAACACGCCGGAAGTCTTCAGCAATCTCTGCGGTCTGAAGACGCGCAGTTTCAATATGTCGGCAAACGAAGTCGACACGACCATCCCGAGCTGCACGAATCCTGGCGGCCCGGTGCAGAAAACCAGCCGCCCCGGCATTTCCAACCGCACGTTCAGCGGCTCCGGCGCATTCGTCGCCGGCGCAGCCATGAGTGCGTTCATGGGCTACGTCCGCGGCTCCACTGCTTTCAACGCGCAGGTGATCGTTCCCGGCGACGGAACTTACGAAGGCTCTTGGATGGTGACGGACTTCGAATTCAGCGGCGACGTCGAGCCGAACATGGAGTTCAGCGCGACCTTCGTTGCTGCCGACGAACTGACGTTCACGGCCGAAGTGTAATCTATGCATAAAGAGGAGAAAATCATGTCGGTAAATGGCGCCCGCGGCGAAGCTTCGCTCAAAATTGACGACGTCGAGCTCGTCATTGCTGCAACGATGTCTGGCTTAGCCGCGGTATCTACGCGGCTGGAGTGCAAGTCGTTCCAAGAGCTTTTCATGCGCCTCTCTGGCGTTGAAGCGGCTGCCGTTCTTGCCGGCATTGAGCTTCTGACGATCAAAGGCGATCGACTCGCCGCGATCCAGAAGCTGAAATTGAAGCACTTCAAGGACTGTGCTGCGGCGTTCAACACTGCTCTTGCGCATCACTTCGATGGTGACGAGGGAAACGCCGAAGCCGTCGACGAGACGGCCAACTAGAGCAGGGCGATCCGTTCCCCTGGCGTGAGTGGATGCGCATAGCGCTTGGTGGTCTTGGCTGGCGTCCCGTTGATTTCTGGGGCGCCACGCTAACCGAGTTCTTCGAAGCAATCCACGGACGTAACGAGGCCAATGGCGTCGACGAGGGACCGAAGCCGCCGTCGAAGGGCGAGATGGATGCTCTGCTGGCGAAGTATGGCTAGGGCGCCGGTCGCACCGGCGCCAGCTTTACAGCAGTTCCGCTAGCAGCGACGAACAAAATGCCGGCACCACCTGTGGAAAGCTCATTGTAATCGAGATCTACGGCGATGACCGCGTCAGCGCCAAGCGCCGAGGCTTCTCGTTTGAGCTCGTTGAGGCATGCTGTACGCGCCTCCTTCAGTGACTCCTGAGCAGAGTTAGACCTTCCTCCTACGAAGTCGCGCCAGTTGTTTGCGATGTCCCGAAACACGTTCATTCCGAGCGCAGCCTCCGCCGCGACGATCGAGACCACGCGTTCGATTGATCGGTTAGGAACGTCGATGGACGTCGTCAGGATGATGTTATGGTTGGAGGCGGCGGTCGGCGGACTCGCCGCACTCGCCGTGGACTGTTTCCTACTCGAGTAATTGAAGCATTCATCGCAGACGCCAAGTTGCACTTGGTGGTCCGGCTTCGCCGCTCCGCACTCTTTGCAATAAGCCATCTCATCCCCCTCAGCCCGTCACCACGCGGGCTTTTCTATTTCTAGGATATTCGCCTGATGGTTGAAAAGACAGATGATCTTGTAATTTCCATCAGCACTGACCTTGCTACGGTCAAAAGGAGCCTGAAGCGCCTTGAGGCAGACATATCTTCGACCACAGGCAAGGTCGAAAAGCAGTTCAATGATCTTGGTCGCGGTATCGACAATTCCATGTCGTCTGCGCTGCAAAAGCGCATCGACGGCATGGTCGGGATCGGCACGCGAGGCGCCAAGGAGTGGAGCGGCGCTCTGGTCGACCAGGGCAAGGAACTTGAGCGTCTTCGCGCTCGCTACTCGCCGCTGTTCGCAACGATCAACAATTACAAGTCGGCCGTTGCCGACATTAAGCGGGCTCACGCCCTCGGCGCCATCTCCGCTAATGAGATGACCTCGGCCATCCAGCGCGAGCGCCAGGCTGCACTGGCGAGCACGGCTGCCATTAAGGGGCGTAATGCGGCTCTGGCGGCTTCGCCTTCACGCGCCATTAGCCGCGCAGGTAACAACGGTTTCGAAACTGCCAACATCGCGGCACAGTTTCAGGACATCGCCGTAACTTCTGCGATGGGCATGAATCCGCTCCAGATCGCTTTGCAGCAGGGCACGCAGCTTTCGTCTGTGCTCAGCACAATGGGCAACGGGCGGCAGGTCATTACCGGCCTAGCGGCGGCATTTACGTCACTTATCAGCCCGGTTTCACTCGTGACGATCGGCCTTGTAGCCGGCGGCGCTGCTGCGATTCAATATTTCAGCGCCATGGACTGGGGCGGCGTTAAGTCAGAGGAGACTCTGAAGCGAGAAGCCGAGCTCGTTCAGGCGGTTGTCGCCAAATGGGGTGACGCGCTGCCGGCGCTCAAAGCTTATAACGACGAGCGACAACGGCTTGCGGACAATAAAGACCGGCAAGCGGCAGCAGAGATTGCCGCCGACGAGCAGTGGACTGAACTGCGAAAGCAGCTTGGCGATGTCGATACGCAGATTGGCGACATCGTCATTCGCCTCAGCCAACTGGGGCAAGATACTGACAGAATCACCAGCCTTCAGAGCGCATTCAACGAACTAACTGCCGGCATTGATAACGGCAACGCGACCGCGGAGATGGCCGAGAAAGTGCAGCGGGAGCTCGCCGCGGTCATCGGGGACTACGCGACGCCCGAGCTTGAAAAGTATCTAAAAGTCTTTGAAGCTCTTATTCCGGCGATTAGCAGGGCGTCAGCCGAGGCGGGGAAGTACCGCCAAGAGGCGGCGCAGGCGGCCAGCGCCTCGCGCGGCTTCCGCATCAATAGCCCTGAGCAAGACGCGTATTTCGACTATCTTGACGAACAGCGTCGTAAGGCGAACGAAAACCCGACCGTCATCAACCCAGACGGCAGGCGCGTAGCTGTTCCGATACCTGGCACAAAGCCGATTCAGCTTGGCGACGAACCGGAAGACACCAAAAAAGAAGAAACGGCCGCGCAGCGCGCCGCGAACGCCTATCGCGACCTCATTAAGAGCGCAGACGATCGCATCGCGCAGTTGCAACTTGAAACGGAACTAACGGGCCAATACGGCATCCAGACTGATGCCGCACGATTCCGACTGGAACTGCTGCAGCAGGCGGAAGATAAGGGCCGATCGCTCAGTGCCGTGCAGCGAGCCGAGATTGAGAAGAAGGTTGAACTATACAGCAAGTTTTCGCAGGCGCTGGCCCAAGCCAAGCTGCAACAAGACTTGCTGGACGACTCAGTCTTCGCCGGCATGTCAAAGCAAGAGCAGGCAGTTAAGTTAAGGCTGCGCTCTTACGGCCTTGATGAAGACCTTGGCGGCAACAACGCGGCGATGATCCGCAACAGATTCCAGCAGGAGGAGTTGTCCGACCTTACCAAGTCGTTCCTCTCTGAATTCAGCAGCGGCATCCTCACTGGCGGTAAGAGCATCGGCGAGGCATTCGCTGATGCGGTCAAGAATGCCGCAGCCGCAGCCATGCAGAAGTCGCTGTACAGTCTGTTTGAGCAGATTGGCAATGCGCTTGCTTCGGCCCTTCTTGGTGGCGGCGGTAAGACTGGCGGCGTTGCGGCCGTCGCATCTTCTGCTGCATCGACATTTGCGGCTCCTGTGGGCGCCGTGACGCGTTCGGCTTTGCCTGCCATCGGTGGTTCAGTCGATAAAGCCATGGGCTTGTTAGGAGCCAATGAACGAACCAACGGTAGCTCGATCAACAGTTTCCTGAAGCAGGGCGGCGTCGACATAAATGCCGCTCAGACTGCTTGGTGCGCAGCGTTCGTCAATTCATCGCTCGAGCAGATCGGCGTGAAAGGGTCCGGGTCTCTTGTCGCCAATTCATTCCAGAATTGGGGAACGAAAATAGACCCATCGCAGGTTATGCGTGGCGACGTTCTGCTGCAATCGCGCGGTCTTGGCGCGGGGCAGACCGGCGGTCACGTTGGCTTTGCCACGGGCGCGTCTAGGGTTGCGAACGGTGGCCTGCAGCTTGAGATGCTGTCAGGCAACTCCGGCAACAGCGTCAGCAAGACGTGGGTCAATGCAGTTGAGTTACAGGCGCGTCGAGCCACTGAGGCATCGGCCGCTCTCGCAAAGGTCGGCGGGTCGGCGCAACAGGCAACGCAGGGACTTGGCCAGTTCGGCAGCGTCTTAGCAAACTCTGGCGGCGGCGGTGGTCTGTCATGGCTATCGATGCTTGCGGGCTCACCATTCGCTGGCTCAGCACAACTAGCCGCAAGTGGGGGGATAGGGCTGTTCGATAAGGGCGGCTACACCGGCACAGGCGGCAAGTACACACCTGCCGGCATTGTGCACAAGGGCGAGTACGTTTTCGACGCTACTGCGGTCAGCCGCATCGGTGTGCCTACGCTCGAGCGACTTCGCGGATACGCGAACGGCGGCCTGGTTGCCGCACCTCGCGCACCTCGTCTGAATGGTCGCGGCCTGGCGGCAAACAACAACGCACAGCCTGGCATTCTGCAGGTGCAAATCAGCGGCGCAAGCGGCGACGAGCACATCCGCACGCTGGTCAAGCAGGGTGTTGGCGAAGGGCTGAGCCAATACAACGAAAACCAGCGCCGTGGCGGCTTCGGCACCATGCAGAGCAGGTACACTAGCCAGAAGGGCTGATCGATGGCGGTCTATACAAACCAGCCGACACTGGAGGCGAACTTTCTGGCTCCGGTGAAGACTATTTATGACGTCACCGGATCCTCAATCGATGGCGGCCGCAACGGGGTTGGAGAAGGGCAGACGATAGAGATGAGCGGTGGCGGCATCGTCACCGCAGTATACGAAGACTGCAAGATCAAGAACCCTGAGCATTACGAGTACGTGAATTGGCTTGGAGCCCGCCTCAATGGCGGGTTCCGCTTCATCAATGTGCCGATCATTACCGATTGGTTTGGGCCTTTTCCGACGGTCAACCGGCTGCCGGCACCCATCGTCAGCGGCATCACACACTCGGATGGGTCTTATTTCTCCGACGGCGCAGGCTACAGCCAGGCAACGGTCTACGGCGAGATTACCGAGGCGGCAGCACTGAACGCAGGCATCATCAAGATGCGCGTCTACGGCCTTAATAGGCCGCTTCGCTGGTCCGATTGGTTTTCGATTTATCACACCACGAAAGGCTGGCGCGCTTACCGTTACTGGCAGGTGATCAGCAAGACCTCGGAAGAAAATCCTGTCTACACGCTGGCGATCGCGCCGCCATTGCGCGAAGCGGTAACGGGCGGGACGCGCGTAGAATTTGCGCGCCCGCGCTTTGTCGCGAAGTTCAAGTCTGAATTCACGTTGCCGTCGGTCGTTGAGGCGTTCTTCGTCACCCAGCAATCTATCCAGTTTGTCGAGGCGTTCTGATGGATCAAGAGAGAAAGCCTGCGGACACTCCAGATACCACTACCTTGCGGCTGAGAGGGTGCGTTCGATATCTCGGGCGAGCTCTTCAGCCTGTTTACTTGTCACCACGCAGTTCAAAATCCCTATCGTCCCGAAACGAAGAGCGAGAGTAATTTTCTCCGGTGCCTCTGGATCATGGCTGACGTCGGCCTTCACTGGGATGTGGGCGAGATTGCCGCGCTGACGGACACTCAGTACTTCAATCGCCTTGGATGAGTTCTCTAGCAAATTCAGCGCGCTGGCGAAGTCTACCGTGATCGCCAACAGGTTATTTTCGATGTCCATTCCAAGAATGGCCGCCTCGTCTCCATCGTCGGGAATCTCGAGGCCCATTACAGTAAAATGCATCGGCTTGTACTCGTTCATCACCACTCCGCTTCTCGTCATCTTTTCTGATTGCCGCCACCCGGCGCGCAATCACTTCACTAACATGGCTCGATTTCTCGGGCTTCCATTTTGTTCGAGGAGTTCTGATGGGCTGGGTTCCCGATAACGTCATTGAGGAACTTCGCGGCAGCCATCAGCTCGGGATATTCCTTCGCATCGGCACCACTCCGTCGCTGCATATGTGGTTCGGCATCAACGATATCCCGGTGAATTTCGACAGCATAGATCCCAGCGGAACGGTTTATCTCGGCGGCGGCAAGCTGGTCGGTGTGCCGACGCTCGAGGTGCTGGTAAACGGCACGGCCGACAGCGTCGAGTTCACGCTTTCGGGCATTGATCCAACAACTGCAGCGAAGATGATTGACAGCCTTCCTGCCGTCCGCGGCGCGCTTGTGCAGATGGGCATTACGACGCTGGACCAATATTACCAGCCGATGAGCAACGTCATTCCGATCTGGACTGGTACTGCGTCGCATGTGTCGGAATCGTCGCCTGCCACACCAAGCGGACAAACGGTAACGCTGGCCTTGTCGTTGGCGGTAGTCGCCGGGGAGGCGACGCGTTCGCGCGGAGCGCGTTCTGTTTGGTCAACCCCGCATCAAAAGGCGATCTCGCCGACGGACAAGTTCTGCGACGGCGTTAGCCGGTTAGCAAGGGGCGTACAGCCGGTCTGGCCAAACTTCTAATCTGCTACGGCACGGCGGAGAGCTGAGGGTTTCATGACATTGCACGAATTTCTGGCCCTGCCGCACCGGTTTAGGTGGGGCGGGATGGGTGGCGATGACTGCACGACATTCTGCGGAACATGGCTGCAAGAGAGCATCGGGATAGACCCGGCAGAGGAATACCGCGGCACATACGGCACGGCTAAGGGCGCGCACGACATTCTTGAGCGCGCCGGGGGGGTTGTTGCGTTCGCCGCAGCAGCATTGGAGCCGCAAGGCTTCAAGCGCGTCCAGCACCCGCAACACGGCGACGTGGGCGTTGTGAAAGCGCCTGCAGGGTTGGATGGCGAGACCAAGGAAATCTGCGCAATTCGTTTTGGACCGCTTTGGGCACTGCTTGCGCCGTCTGGCGTTGTCGCCAAGAAACTGGACCATATTGCTGCGTGGCGCGCGCCTGGTGGAGATCGCAAAGAATGAGTTTCCATCACCGCATGATGCTGCAGCGCTACGGCCTCGGCAACACGACGTCGCTTTACAGTACGGTTCTATTCGACCCCATTTTCACGCCGATCTTTACCGCAGTGCTCGGATCTGGCGGCTTCGCCATAGGCGCGACAACGATCACTTATGCATCCATCGCGTCGGCCATCGCAACGACTGCATTGTCGATCGGACTGCAGGCGCTCCTGGCGCAAACGCCGAAGCCACCAAAGCCCGAAGACGGCAGGTCGCCACTCAATCAGGCAATCCCTTTCCGCACCTACGCAGTCGGCCGCACACGTCTGGCCGGCGCGCGCATGATGTGTGAAGCGGTAGGATCTAATCTCTATTCCGTGCAGGCCATTGCGGGCCACAAGATCAAGTCATTCAATCGTTTTTACCTCAACGATGACGAGGTTACGGTCGTTGATAACGTCGTGCAGGCGCTTACAACAGGCGGCAGGTACGGCGCAGGCTCGGCCAATGTGCGGCTGTACACTCGCCTCGGCGTCAATCCGGAAACGCCGTACGCCGAGCTCGTCTCGGCGTTGGGCGCAGATGGCATCTGGACCAACAACCATCGAGGAGACGGGCAAGCATCGCTTGCCATGCGGGCGCACAACGCGGACGCGCAGGACCAGCAGACAGCGTTTCCATACGGCGCACCGTCGCCATCAGTAGAGATTGATGGGGCAGTTTGCTGGGATTTCCGCGACCCAGCGCAGAGCCCAACGAACCAGAACACTTGGACGTGGACTCGCAACTCTGCGATCATTTGCGCTTGGCATCTCTGCTTCAACGAATTCGGCTTTGGCCTTGATTACACTAAGGCGCTGCTTCCGGTCATAGACTTATGGAAAGAGGAAGCAGACATCTGCGACGAGCTCGTGCCGCTCAATGGTGGCGGCACTGAGAAGCGATATGAGTGCAACGGCTGGGACACGACCGAGAACGGGCCGAAGTCGGGCCTGAACGCAATCCTGTCGACCTGCGACGGTCACTTGGTCGCACGCGGCGATGGAGCTCGCACCCTAACGGTCGGCAAGTTCCGCGAGAGCCGCACGGCCACGCTCTCTGATGCTGACATCGTCGGCCATCAGGTTCAATACGACGTGCTGTTCGAGGATGAGTGCAATCGGCTTGTGCCGAAATTCACCTATCCGGCCACAAACTACACAAGCTGCGACACCGACTTTTTCGAGGACACGGCCGCGCAATTAAGCGCGGGACGAGTTCTAACGCAGGAAGGCAGTTACGAGTGGTGCCACCAGTGGCGGCAAGCAAGACGACTCGGCAAACGAGATTGGCTTCGGTTGCGCCAGAAGGTTAAAGGCAGCCTTGATGTTCGCCTTTCCGGCATCAATGCGGTTTACGCACGGTGGGTCAGGCTGGAAACGCCAAACCGCCTCCCGCGATTGGACGGAAAGCTGATTGAGAATCGTCGTTCCGTGTTGGCCCTTACCAAGGGCGGGTTCTCGATGGATTTCGTTGAGCATCCAGACGGCATTGACAACTGGACGCCGTCCACGGAAGAGGGGCAGCAGCCTCCAGTTCCACCAGCGGTTAACGCGTCGAACATACCGACGCCAGTCATTAACCTCATTCAGGCCAAGGCAAGCAACAACTCGGTTTATATCCGAGTGGTTGTCATTGATCCGGAGGAGGACAGCTTTATCCCGGTAGTTCGCTACCGCGTTGCTGATATCGGCGCGGGAACTCCGGGAGCGTGGATTGAGCAGAGCTTTCCAGATGCGGCACCTTCCGGCGGCTACATCAACCTGAACACAAACACTGTTCCTGTTGATCAAGAGCTTGAGGTGCAGGTTGCGTTCAAAGCCTCCAACGGGAAGTACTCAAACTGGTCCGTCACGGAAGAAGTGACATCGACGGCTGACCCAACGCCGCCTGGCGCGGTTACCGGAGCATCGGCGACCGGTGGCGTAGGCACGGCAACGTTTAACTGGACTGCGCCGAATAGCGGCAATTATGCAGGCGCCAAGATCTACTGGAACACAGTCAATAACTTCGCCACGGCCAGCTACGCTGGGCCGCCGGAATACGGCGCGTCGTCAAGTGCGGATTCGACAGCAAGGTCGTTCGTTGCTGGCACTTATTTCGGCTGGATAGTGTCGATCAACCATTCCGGCATCGAGGGCACGGCCGTCGCGACGGATTCGTTCACGGTTACTTAAGCCTCATCCAAAACGCAGTCTTTTCAATCGCCTCGGCCTAGCGCCGGGGCGTTTTCGTATGGGAAATCACAAATGGTAGAACTCGCCACGACCATCTGGGCAGACGGCCCGACCTCTGACCCATATGGGCCGGACAAAGCGCAGATAAGGGCGTGGGGCACATGGCTTGAGGGTATCATCAACGCCTTCACCGCAAACGGCGGCCTGATCTTCTCCTCCAAGGCATCTTTGGACGCCAGCTTGGCATACGCCGCCAACACCATGGCGTGGGTCATCGGAGATGCGACCGTCGCCAATAACGGCGTTTACGGAAAAGTCGGCGCTTCCGGCGTTGGCTCTTGGACACGCCGCTCGGACCTTCCGTTCTCGTTCATTATCGCGAGCGACGTAGGCGCGGGCACGGCCAACGCCATTCAGGCAACGACGTCTATTCCTGTGTCGGCCTCGTCGCTGATCTGGATGAACATCTTCGAGGCGAATACCGCGACCCCGGTGACTGTCTCCTTCAACGGCGGATCTGCGCTCACGATCAAGACCAATAGCGGCAATGATGTCGCCGCCGGTGGACTATCGGCCGGCATGATCGTGATGGGCATTGTTTCTGGCTCGACGTTTCGTCTGGTGAGCGACCAGGCCAGCGCGGCGATTGTTGCCGCTGCGGAGGCTGCTGCTGATCGGGCTGAGGCTGCGGCGGCGTACGTGACGGGCATTGACACGGTTACTGTCGCGGAAGCGGGGACTTTCCCCAATGACGTTCGTTTTCTGCAATTGCTCGGACGCGATACTTACGGCGACGGGGGAGCGTTCAAGGCGGTCGAAATCACGGAAGACGGTTCGCCGCTCGGTCCAGGTCAGTTCAAGACCAACGTCAATCTGAAGCGCTGGGAGAACGCCGAGGACGTTATCACGCCTGCCATGTTCGCCGAATTCCGGGAGATGCTGACATTCACCAAGGCGCAGATGCGGATCCCTGCGGGTAACTACGAGTTCGACGGTTTCATCACCGTACGCGACAATGCCGTGATCCGTGCCGAGAAGGGCGCGACATTCATCCCGACATTCGAGCCGACGGGGACGGACCGCGCCAATCCTCTCATCGACTTCGGCAACGGCGCGGACATCAACTATCTCAAGCTGCAGCTCGACGCCGGCATCAACACGATCCGCAAGGGCTTCCGTTTCGGTGATTACAGCCAAATCGGATACGTTGAGTGCATCTCGGCCGACATCAATCTCAACCGGACGGAGAGCGGATCGACGGACCTTATATCCGGCGCCGTTCTGATTGATGGCGATCACGTTCGCATCGGCCAGATATATCTAAGCCGCTTCGATCGTGGGTGGACTGTCATTGACAGCACCGATGTCATTATCGGCAAAATCCGCAACCTTGAAACGCTGATGGGCGGATATGTCCACGGCACGCGTGATCTACATATCCTTGCTGGCTATACGACTGGCGCCACGCTTGCCGAGGCGACTGCACTGTCGCGCCCAAGAGGGGCGATGACGCCGGGCCTGAACTCTCTTCTTCTCGCTGGCTGCTCAGACAGTTCGTTCAGTAATTGGCAAAGTTTTGACATTCTTGAACATGGTGTGCGCGTCGGGGCTATGGCCGCGGGCACGTCCGTTCCGAACCACCGGCTCAGCTTCATCAATCATCGCCACTACAGGCCGTATGGCTGCGGCTTTAAAATGGACGATGCGGATGCGTTCAACATCAAGCGTGTCCTCATCCAGGGTCTTTATCTCGAGGATGTCGGCCACGACAACTGGTTCGGCAATCCTGGCTATCAAAACTGGTCGACCAACGACGGAACCAACTACGTAAACACGCCCGGAACAGATAATGACGGGAATAAGTCGGCCCTCGCCATACGCAATTCACAGCATGTGACGTTTTCGGATTTCTCTAACAAAACCAATGCTTACGCAAACAGCGGCCAGATTGGGCTTTGGATTGAGCGGTCGAATTACGTCCAGGGGTCCAACATAGACACTGAAAAATCGCGTACTGATGGCGTTGTCATTCAGTCTGGCGGGGGAACTTCCCCGGAGCGAATAGAACTACGTGGAGTAGCCACACGCGAGAATGTGGATAGCGGCTTGCTGCTCAACGCGGCCGCGTCAAATGACACTTGGCGTGGCGTCCAAGTGCTGGACATCGACAGCCAGAATAACGGCGGCTATGGCGTCGAGGTCACCGCGAGATTGGACGGAGGCACTCCGTACGCGACCCTTGCCTCTCGCATCGAGGGCTTTGTCCGCGGCAACACCGCCGGCCAAGTCTCGATCAATGCCAACGTCGCTGCAGATGCAGACTTCGTGAACGCTATCAAAGAGCGCGGCACGTTCACGCCGACTGCAGCATTTGCCGTCGTTGGAACATCCACCTGGGCATACTCGGCGCAAAGCGGCCGCTATTGGGTAGAGGGTGACCGCTGCTTCGTTGAGATTAGTATCGCCATGACGCCAACGATCGGCACAGGTTCTGGCAACCTTCGTATCGCAGGTTTGCCCTATGCCGGTAATGGGGGCGTCAACAACATCTGCATCATTGAAACTGATGCCGACTTCTCCTCGTGGAACAGCCGCGTTGAGCTGGTCCCGACGGTGCAGAACGGGCAGACGTTCGTTGAAATACGCGGTCTGGCTGCTGCCGTCGGAACGTCACCGATTGGCGCTACCAACATGACGTCTGGCGCGGAGCACGTTCTAAAGATGGCTGGATGGTATCGAATCTAGCTATCAGTGCCGACAGCGCCGGCCCGATGCCCAAAGGTTGTGAAGAGTGCTTCAGAGCGACTTCACAACCTTTCAGGGTTGGTCCATGTTCGAAGTATGTTTAAGAAATTACTCGAACACGCAAAGCTCGCCACCACCATCAAAACGATCCTGACGCAGTGGGGATTGTGGCAATATCTTTCAGTGGGAGCCAGTGTGGCTGGAGCAGTTGTTTTTGGCGGCTGGATGTGGCTTCAAGCCCAGCTGCCTATGTGGGCAATTATTTTAGTAGGACTGGCGACATTAGTATTGGTCATGCATCTTCTCAATACGGTCCACACGATTGTATTAAGGCAGAAGGCACAAACCATAGACATTCCCCGAACAGCCGCACGCATGAAGAGGTCGGCCCAGGAGATGCTAGAGACCATTCAAAGCCTGAGAAAAAGACACGGCCTTTTTGACTTGGAAACTCCGGATTTTTTTGAGGGCGGTAGTGAAGCAACCTCAAGACATTGGACCAAGAAAAGAGACATAGAGCGCCGCATTTACTTGGGGTTCATGAGCGTTCACCGTTCTGACATTCTAAGAGATTTGCGCATCCTTGCTACGCTAACCAAGCTGGAGCGACCGCCCTTCCACGTCGCGGCCGGTATGGAGCAAAATCCCGAGATCGTGGCCAGCTATCTCTCATGCGCTGCTGATCTTATGTTAGATGGCAACCTTGACGAACTGAAGAAGTTTGAAAGTGACTTCATATTTTGGTTGACCCACTAGCTGCCGGCCATCCAACAGCGGCTTTTGTAAAAGGTATCCACGCGTAACTTTACAACCTTACTAGTCGGCGACGAACCGCTACCCAGCCCCGCCATTGAGCGGGGTTTTCTTTTACAGGAATCCCCATGACCATCACCACCACGTCACCGCGTGGGCTTGCCTTCATGCGTGGCCACGAAGGAAACCCGCTGACCTGTTATCTGGATCCTGTCGGCGTTGCCACGATTGGCACTGGCTTCACGATGCGCAGTGCCTCGGTACGCAAGGCGCTCGCCGCTTTGGGCATCACCAAGCTCGTGCCAGGCAAAACGAAGATCACGGCCGCGCAGTCCGACGCCATCTTCGCCGCGGTGCTTGCTGAAGAATTCGAGCCTGCCGTCGTTGCGTCGTCGCCAAAGAGCCGCACGCAGCACCAGATGGACGCCGCTGTATCAGCAATCTACAACCTAGGCACTGGCGCGATGCAGTGGGCGTGGGCCGATCTTTGGCGTGCCGGCGACATCAAGGGTGCCGCAGCCTATCTCGGCAACCACTACAACACGGCTGGCGGCAAGAGGCTGCCGGGCCTTGTGCGGCGTCGAAAGGAAGAGGCCGACCTGTTCCTGAGCGGGCGCTACGCGTCCGTTGGCGGCGCAGTGAAGGAGGCGACCGACAAGCCGCCTCGCAAGCCCGACGCAGTCGTCAAGGAAGCGCAGGAAATTCTCACCAGCAAGGGCTTCAATCCTGGCGCCATCGACGGCTGGATGGGCGAGAAAACGCGCGACGCCATCATCGCGTACCAGAAGGCGCACCCGCACCTCGAAGCGGATGGCATTCTTGGGCCGGCAACTTTGAGCCAGCTACGGCGCGACGCAAAAGCGCTCCGCGATGCAGCGACCAAGGGCGCAGGCTCTGCCGTTGGCTCTGGCGCACTGGCGTTCGCTGCTGGCTTGCCGTGGGGGTGGATTGCGCTTGGCGCGCTGGCGCTGGCGCTCGGCTACGTGGCTTACCGAAATCGCGACCTTATCCAGCGCCGTTGGAACACCTGGCGCGGCAAGGAGGCTGCGGTCTAGCGGATAAATCTCACCGCGGCCGCGTGCCTCGAGCGTCCTTGGGAAAGTTGGCGAGCGATCGTCTGAGTTTCGTGATGCTCTGCGTCACGTGCTCAATAATGAGAAAGTGTTTCTCGTTCTCCAACTCGACGATGCTCCCGCATCTCCTGCACGAGAGTTCATCGTTTTCTTTTACCCAATCGACCGTCTTGCTGACCTCGTGGCCGCATTCGGGGCAGGGGATATCGATCTCTTCACTATCGAACATAGCAGCACTCAGGTTGAGTGCAGATAGCAGCACAACCTACATCGAGGTGCAATGCTTAGCCTCTTACTAAAATGGGCTACAAACGGCCCGCTCGACCGCATCCTTACGTCGCTCGACAAGTCGATCGACAACGAAACGGAACGGCAGAAAGTCGCGGGCGACGTCATCGCCAAATACATCGCCACCGAAGCGGAGACGCGCGCCGCGGCGATGCAGTCTCGCGTGTTCTGGTGCGTGTGGGCGCTCTTCGCCGCCCCCGTCGGCTTCTGGCTCGGGGCGATATGCCTTGATAGCGTCTTCCTGTTCTCTGGCCATATTACCGACCTGCCGCCGAGCGTGAAGCCTTACGCCACGCAGATCATTGCCGCGGTGTTTGGTTCAGGCGCTGGCGTAGCCGGCATCCAGTCGATCGCTGCGGCTATTAGGGGGCGGCGATGACCCCAGAAGAAATAATGAAGGCAGTTCTCTTCTTCCTTACAGTGGCGGGCGCCGGATGGGGCATTTGGTGGAAGATCGACAGCCGCGTCAAGGAAGGCGAGAAATCCACCGAGGGGCGGATTAGGGAGGCGGAGGAGCGGGCCAGCAAGGTGGCCGAAGACTTGGCAGGGTTCAAGCTGCGGGCCGCTGAGACCTACGCCACGAAGGCGGGAATGGAAGCCCAAACCGCGCAGATTATGCGCGCGATCGAGGGCGTCGGCAGCCGAGTAGATGCGATCAGCGAAAGGCTCGACCGCGTTTTCGAACAACGATCAAGCCGCTCAACCAGAACATAACAAAAACTAAACTGTTCGAGCAAGACTGGGAAACCTATGGGTACGGGGCTGTCATGATCGCGTTTACACGGTCACCGAGCTGCTCTTCCACATCTTGCCGCAGTTCGGAAAAAAGGATTGGATCGATGGTGATCTGAATGCATGTTGCCTGAATTGTATTAGTAGAGGGGCTAAATAGCTCCGTCCAGTTTCCAATCGGGTTCGACAGTGACATAGCCGTATAGGCGTACTGAATTGGGCCGGGCTTTATGGCAGCAGACATCCCGAAGCAATTGTTCCGGCTGTTCTTCCAAAAACGATCACCAACGGAATAGGTTTCTGGTCCAGCAGAGTGTATTGTGCTTGAAACATAGGCGAGTGGTTCCCCCAGCGTCCCAAGCCAGAATTCCAACAATTGCACCGCAGTTTGATTATTGCATTCTCCAGAGAACTTCTGAGGGGAGTCCATTACTGATGTCCACCGCGTATCTTCCGCGATAGAGGCCATCAGAGTAGCGATGTATTCATCGCTTTGCTGCATCGCAGGATCGTATATCTTGTCATCGCTCCAGCCCTGCCGTGCAAGCGTCGCGCGGAAAACGCTTTGAATCCAAAGGTCTGTCATTGTCACGCATTCGACATCATCCTTAGAAAGACCCGCCATCAGAAGCAGGTGATTGCCGGATGCGCCAATTTGATCGACGTTTGTCATGATTTCCTCGCTTGTCCTTCAATATTGGTCGCCACTGAACTGCCGCCTATTCGCTTCCCGGGCGATAGACCCCCTAGCAAACACGCCACCTCGTGGAGGAGGGCGGGTTATTGCGCACTACCCTGCGCAATGCCCAACCTTTCGCTTCGTTCTGGTTCCCAGGAGGACGGCTAAAAGGCGCCTGACTTCCGTTTCGCGCTACCGGATGCTCCCTTCCCAGGGACAATCGCGCAATCAGCGCGGCGCTCTACGTATTCTTAATGCCACCAATCCCGCCGCTGGCAACATGACCTGCCTCGGAGGTGACCGCTTCAAACTTAGTGGACGGATGGTGGTCATCGGACGTCGCTCTGCTTTGTCCAGCCGCCGGGTCCGCCTGGTTAATCGGATCACCTGCAACCGGGGGATCTTCTTGAGCCCGATCCTCGGCGCTGTCACGTGGGTTATATCGCATGGTGGCTTCGCTGGCATGAGGCGAATTGGGTTGGGTGACCGCATCCGAGCTGGAAGGAGCGGCTTCGGTCTCGCCGCTACGCTGCTCATTCCATTTAAGCTGGCCCCGAAGACCTTCTTGAGATTCTGCCTCGGCAGCCTTACCCCTGCCAGACCAAGTGGCTTCGCCGGAGGCGGCCGCGTATTCGGGGGGATCTTCGATTGTCCTCTTGGCCGGAGGAATCTTAGAGTTTTCTGTCATGACGATCTCCACTGTTGCGCGGTTGGATTGGGTAAGGCGGACCCCGGCTTCTCTGTTGAGCCGGCGTCAGGTCGTCCAAAAAGGGGTGCGGCGTGGTCGTCTGCTGGCATCGATAGTTCACCGAGCCTGACAATCCTTTCAGTCACGCTCACGAACGTCACCTAGCTATCACGCTAGCGCACCCAAAAACTACCCTACGTTTTAATAGTGAGCGCCGCTTTACTGTCGGAAGTTGTAGTTTGAGGTCCGGCACGAGTAGGGAACCATTAGGGTGAGACTGGGGTGGTCATCTTGCCGCGACGTAAATCGCCTCTATCCTTCATTGTTCATTCATGGAGGAGAGCATGGCGGATAATCCGAAGAAGAAAGGCCGTGATCGCGAGCTGGTGTCCGAACAGGAGCACGAGGTGGCCTACCTCATGAGGACGGCGAAGGTGACGAGGCAGAAGGCTCTTCAAGCAATTCGCGAGGCCGGGCCGAACCGAGACAAGGTGATGGAATATCTCGGCAAGAAATAGGGGCGGCGAGGCGGCTTTAAAAATGCGAGTGCCCGCGCAGGGGGACTGGAACGGGCACTCCTGACAGGTTGGGGGACCTGAACGCCGAATTGCTCGGCATCAAGTTAACTTAAGCTGCGCGTTTTGGTTCCACGTGACCATCGGTTCGCGAACACTCATGCAACAGGTTCGGTCGGATCGAGGATATCGGGCGTGTCGTTCTTCGGCGAGCCGACCTTCCGATCGATCGGCCACATCGTCATCAACTCGGCCGGAAACGGCTTCATCAGATCGAACGGGTCCGGCTCCGGCGAAAGCCAGCGCGCGTAATCCTCGCGCTGCAGGATCACTGGCATCCGGTCGTGGATTGTCGCCATCATTTCGTTCGGCGGGCAGGTGATGACGCAGAAGGTGCGGATATCCTCATCCGTCTCCGGGTTGCGCCAGGTGTCCCAAATGCCGGCCAGCGCAAACGGCTCACCGGATTTCATGGCGATGGCGTAGGGCTGCTTGTTCTTGCCCGTGCCATAGATGTCCTTCCATTCGAAGAAACCATCGATCGGTATGAGACAACGCCGCACGCGGTAGGCGTCCTTGAACATGCCGCTGGTTGAGATGCCCTCGCAGCGGGCGTTGACCGGTGGCGGCCGGTTGGGTTTCCCCTTGATCCAGCGTGGGATGAGGCCCCATCGGGCGCTGACGAAGACCGGGCCGAAGAGGTTCGGCTCCCGGATCACATCGCGGATGATGATCGGATAATCGAGCGATGGCGCGCCGTTGTAGCGCGGGAACTGGTTCGCCAGCCCTTCGACGCCTTGGCGCTGCGCGAAAGAGAACTCGCGCAACAGTCCGTCCAGATTGGTCTTGATATAGATACGTCCGCACATATGTTCCCTCTCTCACCCAAACAAGTTCGTGCCGCCGGCGTTAGCTGTTCAAGTGTTCATTGTTTAGACGACCACCCGCTGACGTCGCATCGCGCGGTTTCCACTCCGGCCGGTGCTCGAAACAGAACCAGTTCGGCTTGGCCTTCCCGGTCGCAAAGCCGAAGCCGCCCCACTTGTTGCAGCCAGGATGCTCGCAGTAGTGAAGATAGGGGCCGCCTTCAAAGTGCGGCTTGGCGCCATTCTCGTCACTCATATTCGGTCCTCCATCGCGAAAGCTATGGCGTAACGGATCCGCGTCAATCTCCGACAACCTTCTTGCCGTCGCTGCCGAACTGCGCCTCGAAGGCTGCTTCCCAGTCGATGTAGCATGCCGCGCTGGTGCGGCTCAGCGGCTCGAAGCGATAGCGGCCGAGCAGCGCCGACGATATCAGCCTGGCGATGCGGTCGCGCGCGGCCGATGCCTTTAGCCGGTCCCTGGCGCAGGCTTCGCGCCGCAGCTCGATCGGGATCGCATGTAGTGTTTGCGTGATGAGCGGTGTCATCGCCGGATAGCGCAGCACCTGATCGCCATCCCAGATGGCAAAGGGCGCGAAAGAGGCGGCTATCTTCGTCGCCATGTCCTCGATGCCGCGAACCTCGATCGTGCGGCCATATTGATCGAGCCCGGCGATGGCCCGCCTTTGAAAGGGCTTGAGAACGGCAAAGTCGACCGCGATCAGGTTTGTGATTTCATCTTCAAATGTTCGCATGGCGCACCTTTCAAATGCCGCATGAGCGGATGTCCGGTCCCCCTAAGTTTCGGATGTGGCGCGCCGCAGCGCCGGTGAATGTTCTTATTATGTTCTCATCATTCAGGGAGTCAATGGCGTCAATTTGATCGTATAGCAGGCCGAATGTCTGCAGCCGGCAGGGACCCTCTGAAGCGCCAAGGCGTTTAACAGGCTTGGAAAACGCGAACCTCAGCGGAGGCAGGAAATTGCCGCGAGAACTGAATGCATCAGCGATCCACATTGCTCTGTTGGAAATCGACGACGGCTTGCGGCGAACGCTGCTGTCGGGCCGAAAATCGGAACCGCCCGATCGTCGCGGCGCGGGTGCAATTGCCATTCACGTCTTTATGCGGGTGGGGCGTCACTATCAATTCCGCCGGAATTCAGCGGAGGCGCACCAAGACGAGGTGATCGGGCTCATCACCAACGCTATCTGGGCAATTCCGGAGATGGCTCTTGAGGATTTTGCGCGACAACCCGCTGGCCCACGCACAGCCGCCACGCACCTTATCGCTCGCGAAATATTTCGCGCTCTGACAGCTACTTTTAAACCGGTTCATGTTTGAGCCAACGTAGGCTGAGCAAAATTATTTACCGACGTGGTGCTCTTTTATCTGCCGCTCGTGCGTTAACGGTCGCATGGCCAGAATAACCACGAAAACACCGCGTGACGCCCCTCCACCGGACCCGATGCCGGATCGTGTCGAGCCGTGCTTGGCGCTGCTAGTCGATAAGCCGCCTCGGGGACCGGATTGGGCCTTTGAGGTGAAGTGGGATGGCTACCGGCTTGCCGTCCATATCGAGCCGAACAGAATACGGATAATCACACGCGGCGGCTACGACTGGAGGGATCGCTTTCCGACGATCGCCGACGATGCGCGGCGGCTTGCCGTGAACACGGCGGTCATCGACGGCGAGGCCGTCGTGCTCGATGAGAAGGGGCGATCCGATTTCGGCATGCTGCAGCGCGCCCTTGGGCGTCTGCCATCGTCCTATGAAGCGGGCGCTATTGTCTTCTACGCGTTCGATCTCCTCTATCTCGATGGCCGCGACCTGCGCCGACTGCCGCTGCGAGAGCGTCGCCGGCTGCTGCAACCACTCGTCGCCGGCCAGGAAGGAACAATTCGGTTTTCTGAGGAAGTGGAGGCGGACGGCGAAGACTTCCTCCGCGCCGCCTGCGCGCATGGCATAGAAGGCATCATCGCCAAGCATCGGGGAAAGCCCTACCGCAGCGGTCGGGGCGACTGGTGGCAGAAGATCACCTGTAGGCGGCGCGACACCTTCGTGATCGTTGGCTTCGAGCCGTCGACCGTGCCCGGTGCGCTCGGCCGGCTCCTGCTGGGGGCGAGGAGAGGCGGCGATCTCGTCTATGTCGGCGGCTGCGGTACGGGTTGGTCAAGCGAACTGTCGCGCGAGCTGCGCAATTTGCTCGAAGGAATGGCGACGAAAACGCCGGCGGTGAACCTCCAGCGCAAGGGCGCCGTTTTCACCGAACCGTTGCTCGTCGCCGAGGTCGAATATCGCGCGTGGACGGAAGACGGAAAGCTGCGGCATCCGTCGTTCAAGGGGATCAGGGAACGGGCGGATGATGCGACTGTTTTTGAACTCGACTGAGCGCCGAACTTATAGTGAGAGGGGACGTGCCACAGATCATCATGATTGTCACGAAGGGATGATCTTGGGCAGATAGTTCGATATGGCGTTCACCACGTTTGGAGCGGTCTTGTTTCGAAGCGTGCGAGTGAGCCAGCTTTCGAAGTCTGTCAGCCGGGTTGACTTGAGCTTCGTAGCGGCGAGGTTCATCAAACCCTTGTTATCGTAGTGCGCAAGAAGCCCGGGTAGATCACGATTTCGGATAGCCTCGTGAATTTGGTGCTTCAAGCGTTCAGCTAAAGTCCGGATATTCAGTTCTCCGATCCTCTCCGTGAGTTCATCCTCAAGCTGTTCGATGGTCTTTGCTTTGCTCAGATCGACTTTCTTCAGCATTCTATCGATACGCCGCTTTGCATACCGAACGGCAACTGCTTCGATTTTTTCATCTGAGTCGATGCTCTGGAAGATGTTCTCAGCTAATTCACCGAGTCGCTTTTCCAATTCGGCATCGCGATAGCCATCCGCCTCCGCTATGGCACGGCTGATCGTTGGCAGAAGGACCAGGTTTTCTATTTCGGAAACTGGAAGCGTTTCTATTCCAAGCTCAGACAGGTATTTCTTATCTTCATCACTGTAATCATCGGCATCGACGATACCACAGCAAGTGATGCGGGTTAGCTCTTCGTTCGCTCGCATGGTCACCACTGCGTGTATAACCTCGGTGCAGGATGACCGAGGTACGACAGTCCATTCAGGGTAGCAGCATCGATACAATGGCAAATCGAGGCTGGAACGGCCGCCCTCCACGAACAATATTGGCCTCCGACTGCCCAAGATCAGGGTTGCAAGATCTTCGTCAAAGCCGGTGTCGGCCGGCACCTCATCGATTGTCCATCGTGGAGTGGGTTCGTAATCGCGGATCACGTATTTCCGCGCCGCGCGCGCAGCAGCAAACTCAAGGTCGTGCGTGATGAATATAAATGCGCAATCTGGCCGAGCAGCCTCCAACTCATCCCAGAGTTTGGACATAATTGAGCGGTGAACGTGGAGCTCGGGTTCATCAATAATCAATACTTGATTCGGCTCCGCCACGAGCGTCTGGCCAATCATGTAGAAGATTGCACGCTCACCGTCGCTCATTTCTGATGCATTGTACTTGAGGTCAGACGTCGGCAATGAAACTAGGATATCGTCGCCAGAAATATGCAGTACTCGATGCGGTAGCAGCCGAGACCAAATGTCTGACAACAAGTCAAACTTGGTAAGCTGAAATTCTTCCTTGGTTTGACCTGCACCCGGCTTGTGTTGGTTGTACGCTTTGAGGGAGGTATTTGCTTGCTCAGCAAACAACACTTGAAGCAGAAAATCGAAGTCATCCAGAAGTCTCACGGCACCCTTTTGACCACCCCAACGATTCGGTGCTCTGTGCCGTAAATCTGCATTCTCGCTAGCATTGCCTGTGCGAAGGCCCATCCTCGCCTTCTTCTCTCCGATTTTTGCTACGTCCGGATTCAAGTTCAGCGCGCGATGAGCCGATATCCGGTGCGCATCAAGACCTAAGTTAGTCTCAATTTGAACGGCCAAACGGGTCTTTCCGCCTCCATTGGCGCCCACAAATATGATCGCGTTTCCCGGTTCAACGGCAAATTCTTTCTGCCCATCCTGGTACGGAACGGAGAATTTGAAGGTCATAAGTTCTTCCAAATTGGAGGGTAGAAACCAGAGAGGCTGCTACTTGCAGCCCTTGCTCTTGATCGACGATTCAATCGCATTGACCTTGCCCTTGGACACCGCGACTTGCCCCTCCTTGTCGCCGCCGAGCGTGCTGGAAGCAGGTACTCCGACCAAGAATACGCCGATTGCGTCGCCCGTCGCGGCCTGGTTCTGTTGCTTTGAAACGGCCGCGAGATTGTTTTGCTCTTTCAGCAGCTCTTGCGCCAACCCTTCGCAACTCTGGTTGCTATATGCCGCCATCGGAATATCGACTGGCACGATAGCGTCAGGACGTTTCGCGCAAGAAGCTACGGCCAGCGCGGACGCCAGCACGATTAGACGGATTTTCATTATTGCCCCTCTAAGAAGAACTTTGCCCCCGCCGCAACAAAGCATGGTTGAGCGGGGCAGGGAAGCGTCTGTGGTGTTGAATTCCACAGTTGGTTGCGGTCAACGCGCTTCTCGTGCTGCTCGCCGCACGTCGCGCTCACGCCTCCATTTCTGCAAACCGGTTTCTTTCGCGGGTTCGTGAGTCGCAAGTCCACTTATCTCGTCCAACTTCGCGTCAATTGCCCGTTTGTCCCACTTGCGCGTGCCAGGTATAGCCGGCGGCATCTTGTGCGTCGCCACCCACATAGAGCAGGTGGGAGAGATGCCGCAGTATGTTGCCGCCTCCTTGCGGCCGATGAGGCGAGGGGAGTCATTCATCACCAGATCTCCTAACACGGCGCCGAGAATTCCAAACGCTCCAATCCTCCTTCCCGTCGGGCGCGGCTGCGGCCAAGCCAGCCGTTATTCCGAAATACCCATCGTAGAACTTCCTCACGAGCGGCACTGGCCGCCCGTCATGCAGCGGATCGATCCGCGGAAAGCCCTTTCGCTCCAGTTGAGGGATGACTGCCTTCATCCACATCGAAGCGCGATCCTTGCCGACGATCACCACAGCTAATTGCTGGTCTGTGGCGAACAGGGGGAGTTGAGAAAGAGGATCGATGGTCATCGCTGGAGCCGTTTCTTTCGAAGCGCCGCGAGAGCTCGCTTTCTGCTGTTGCTGGCAATTGGATCGAAGTCGGATCTATAGGCGGGCAATCGAATGTGTTTCTCCACCTCGAGCAACCGCGGAACGTCGGAGAGGTGGATAAGCGGCGACCTGCCAATCTTCTTGGCCACGCCTAATCTTTTTGCCTTCTCCCACACCGTGCGAGCCGTCATATGCACGCCGCTCGACGCAGTGATACGGCGCGCGATTTCTTCTGGTGTGAGGAGGCCATCCAGAAAGTCATCGACGCTCATGGCCGGCGTCGTTTCTTCTGGGTCAGTGACACTAAGGATCGCTGAAGCCGCAGATCAGACAGGAAGGCTTTCACATTCACCGCACGCCCTTGGGAGCTAGTCGGCATCGCCCGCTGCGCCTGCCAAATGTCCAGCAGGTCCTTCTCACTGAATAGATACTCGTCACTAATTTTCGAGCATGCGCCGAGATCGCGACCAAGCTTGATGATCGTCCGCCGCGTCACACGCAGCCGCTCGGCAGCTTCCGTGGCGGTATAGATGGCATCAAGGGGAATCGTTGGCTGCATAAGCACCTCCAATAGAGTTACGACGATTGCCGCCGGCACGGATGCCGACCGCGTTCTTGTCGTCTCCTCTTAGTGGTGGTGCGCCGCGAACGACATTGCGGTTTGGTAGACCGCGAATTGGAAGCTATTTGCGCGAAATCTCGCGGTCAAGCGTCAATGCAGCTTTTGCACCGGCTGATCCGAGAAGGTGCGGATGCCGTCTCGCTCAACGGTCGCTAAAAACTCTTCGAACGCGTCTCGGTCTGTATCGAAGGTGCCGTCCCAGACGGTCGTGTTTTCTTCCTCGTCGAGCACCTCAAGCATCCAATCGAGGTTGGTGCCGGCAGGCCGGTAGATGCGCAGAAAAACTGATCCCTCGTCGTCGACGAACTCGCCGGAAAATTCTGAAAACTCATATTGCTGTTCGTCTTTGGGCATCCAGCTTTATAGCACCCATAGACGAGGCGGGCGAGCGCTTCTCACTGTCATGACGTCACTCCTGTATGTGTGCAGGTGTATTTGCCTGGATGCCAACTGCCTGCTTGGCACGGGATGTCGGCAATGCCCGAAATCAGCAAAAACAGAAGCAGGACTGCGATCGCGGTAGCTGCGGCCACTAGCCACTTCATGCGCGATCTACTGAGCGAAGGCGGACGCCGGGGCCGCCATCGCCGGAGTAGGGGCCATCGAGGAACAGCACGCCGGCGGATTCGAGTGTGCCGACTATCCTTTGGGCAGTGTCTGTTCGCCCACCTAGCTCCCCGTCGGAGGCTTCAAGCCTCTTTATCGTTGGCTCGGATACGCCGGATCTCTCCGCTAGCTCGGCTTGAGACCAGTCGAGCATGGCTCTGGCAGCTTTAACTTGCCGAACTGATACTTTTAGTATTGACATGGGTTACTCCCTATTGATACGAATAGTATCACATTGAACGGCAGGCGCAACGAGGAGCAGCCCACATGATTAATGAACCCTTAAACAGCCAACCAGACCTTTACCCTCTCTTCAGATCGACAGTCGCGATGATCGATGCGGCCGATGAACGGAGAGATCAAGCTACGGTGGAAATTGGATACGCGACGACAGACGCGATCTTGGAGAAGGCCGTCGACATCGCGCCAATGGACATCGAGAACGTGCTGCACCGGCTGGGCTGCGTGAATCACCTTCTGACGAATTACGTCTATGATCTCTGCTGCGACGAGGAAGGCGCCGAAGAGATCATCAACAAAATGGATAAGCTGCTCCGTGACGCCGCTGAAGGTCTGCGAATGCTGCATCAGGTCGACATGCAGGCGACGCGATTGAATTACTATCTACTACCGCCGAAGTCTGCGGCAAACTGAGAGTTTCCGGCCCCTTAGCTCAGCTGGATAGAGCAAGTGCCTTCTAAGCACTAGGTCGCAGGTTCGAGCCCTGCAGGGGCCTCCAAATCACCACAGGCGAGCGCGACACCACCGCCCCTCCATGCGCGGCGCGCTGCCACCCACTAGGCCATCCGCTTCACGGCGGGTGGCCCCTTTGGTTTGTGGATGCTACTTTGCCGGGATGAAGACGGCTATCAAACGACAACTCATCCTAAAGCTCTTCGAAAAGCAGGGCGGCAAATGCTGTTACTGTGACCAGCACGTCATTCTGTCCTACCGCTGGCGCGATCAGCAGAGGCCAGATGCCGCCACGATCGAGCACCTAGAACGGCTAGCCGATGGCGGTACGGATCATCCTTCGAATATCGCCATGTCGTGCAAGAAGTGCAATGACGGTCGGCAAGAGCTTGATTGGTTGACCTACCGATCGCTCAAGCGAGGTGAGATCCACGAGTACCCCAGAGCGAATCCTGTCATAAGGGCAGCACAGTGAGGCCGCCCCTCGAAAGCGGCGGCAAAGGCTATCACGCACCCATTCCTTCGATCTACCTCGCGTTTTTGGGTTCATCCATCCCTGTAAGACTGAATTGCGCTTAAGAGCGCTTCCTGCCAAGTGCCAAGGTCAATGATATCAGGGGTCTCCGTTCGGCTATTATGACAAGAACGGACCTCCGCTACCAAAGTTCATCACTATTTTCAGCATTTTACAGTGCGCATGTAGCGCCGCTGTAGCGCGCCGCGACTTTCCGTGTAGCTCGCCGCGAATTTCCGGAATTTTGACGGCGAGCACCGGAAAAACTGCTTTTCCAGTTCTCTGAGAAAAGTGGCAGGCTGCTCTTAGAACGACTTCGCCATTGGATCTTTAGCTGCTGCTGTCTTTCAGGAGATATAGGAGTACCTTCTTGCGATCAGGACCGACCTCGCGAATGGCCTCCAGCACCTTTTGCCTCGGCGCATTGGTGGTTCTCATCAAGTAGTCGATCTCGTGGTCCTGCACAGACACGCGCTCGCTGTCCCGCCCTCGCTTCTGCAGATCGTCTGCCATGGCTTTGCCTCCATCCTCCTCTTCTCTGAAAGGTAGAGGGCTAGGCGCGAGTAGCAACTAGCCAATTTCAAGGGTGTAGCTCGCCGCGACTTCCCGGAAAGTTGACCGCCAGGACCGGGAAATCGACGCGATTTGGCGCGGCGGCTCACATCTCAGGCTGAGAGTGCTCAGGCCGTATTCAGCATTCATTTCAGCCCGTATCTCGAACGAATCGATGCGATCTCTCGGTCGAAATAAGCCAAGATGGCGGCCTCATCTTTGCTCACTTTGACCGTTTTTGATGGCCCTTTTAAACGTTGCTTACCGTTGAAAAAGGCGTGCCATCTCTGTCGCGCTTCAGACAAGCAAGCGACGATGTGGCGGGGAGCGTCGATCCAAGAGGGATAGAGGCGCTGCGGATAGACTCCACTGACGACATATGGTCGGCGCACACTCTCGCCGTAAACCCCACGCTGCGATGCCCACAATGCATGCGCTAAGGGCTTCTCGATATGTTTTCCGAGAAGGCTCAAGACGACGTCGTGCGCCTCCGACGTGCTGATCGGAAAAAGTGAACCAATGTACGCACGAGCGTTTGCGAACAGAAACCGAGCCGCAAGCTCATGCCAAGACACACAGGCATTGTTTATCACCACGGGCGTTCTGCCGGATGCGAGCGACCTTGGGATAGGAATTATGTTGTGGTCGTACATCCTGAGGGCCGCAGAACCGATCACTCTTTCGACTTGGTCCTTGTAAACGGGCTCCTGTTCATGGACCCACTCGGCGTAGTCCTTGATTGCAGTTCCGACGTACAGCTTTTCCTTTTTGGCGGGGTCATTCCAGTCTACACGATCTAGAGAGTGGAAGCGTACGAATCGTGTTAACCGCAGCAGGTCGGGGTCATCGGTGCTTGCGATACCCAACGCGATATCAACCACCAACTCTCGATCGATGCCTTCCGAGTCAGTAAATTCATAAGTCCAGCGGTGACCCGGAACATCTCCGCAATGCGTCGCTACAATCAGCAAGTCGTAGGGAAAGTGCTCAATCATTTCGGATATCGCACGAACGCTCGCTCCTGCATCCGAGTATCCACGAACAAACGTTCCCTTCGAGGCCAACAAGTGGGCGGCAGCCTCAATTTCAGGCGCTTCCGCTTGGCCGGGATCGACAACGACCGCGACCTTCGTTGCTCGCTCGGTCTCTTCGAATGTGAAGCCGTTCACGACCGACGTACCGAGATCAGGGTAGATAAAGAGGTGAGTGGAAGGGACTTCCGGAAATGCGAAGCCGAATGGCAGACGCCGGCTTACAAACGTGATCGATCCGTGAGGTGGGATTTCGACCCCCGCGCAAAGGGCGCGGAGTTCTGCGCGCAGTTCCTCAAGTGCTTTAGTCGCCGACGTCGAAAGGTCATCGTACACACTATAAAACCGCTCCAAAATGCGCTCGCTAGCTGTTTGCGGTACATGTGGGATCATTGCCATACCCGCTTGCAGCGAGAATGCGTAGTTTGCAGCGATCACACTCTCGAGCTCAAGCTCTTCGCCTGCCTCGCAAACGACGAGATGACCCGATTTAGAGGGAACTGGGATCAGGGGAGACTCAGTGTCGTCGAAGAAAATTTCAGTCTTCGCCCGTAGAGCAGTGAGCAGCCCAAGTCCAATTCTATTCCGACCCCATCTCAAGGGCGGCCGATTGGATGAAAACGGCGGCAAGTCCGAACTCGTTGAAACTCGCTCTATCCTCGATCTGGGCAGCTGCGAGCACATCGCCTCACAGCCAGTGTCCGAGACTCCGGCAAACAAAATTTGTTCCGGCCTTATTCTGGCAGCCACGTTGCTGCGGCGCAAAACTTCATCCGGCCAGTCAGGCCGCGACATCCGAGGACCATCCACGATCGGAAGGTATTGCCCAGAGCTAGAAAACCGGCATGAAGCCTGCGCCGCGAGCTTTGCATCATCTGCAACAATCAACAATTTCGAGATAGCAGGGGTCTTCATAGAGAAATGTCCAACTCAGCCGCGAATCTGCACGATAAAGATGGACAATATCCCAGGTGGTAGCTAGCGCTACCGGTTACCCATGTTGATTGTGATTATGAGCTCCCGCGCGGACGTCCCTTTCCCGCCGCCGACCGAATAGGTCAGCGCTGCCTAGTGAAAGGCGAATTCTGCGAACGTCTCGCGGATCTCCGGAACGTCGTTTATCGAACAGGATGAAGCGTCCTTGAAGCCGCTTCAAACGCTCCGCCATGGCGGCGAACTGGTCGCGGCCAAATAGGGCTTTGCCATAGTCATCCTCGCTGCCGAAATACGGCGGGTCGAGGTAGAAGAGCGTGCTCGACCGGTCGTAGCGGTCAATGAAATCCGACCAGTCCAGGTTCCCCAGTACGACGCCGGCGAGGCGCTCGTGAACGTCCTCGAGGATCGGCGCCAAGCGCGTTAGATTGAACCGCGCCGATCGGCCAAGGCCAATACCGAAGTTCTGGCCTTTCACCTTGCCGCCGAAGGCGAGCTTCTGCAGCTAGAGGAAGCGCGCGGCGCGCTCCAGATCGGTCAGCGTTGCGGGGTCGCACGCCTTGAGCCGCTCGAACTCACGCCGGCTGTGATCTGAAATTTGAGCGTGTCCATAAACTGCGGATAGTGCCGCTGCAGGATGCGGAAGAGGTGCACGACCTCGCCGTTCCGATCGTTGATAACCTCGCTCTTCGGCACAGCCGTGCGCCGGAAAAACACGCCGCCCATGCCGACGAAGGATTCGGCATAGGTGACTTGCGGGATGGTCGAGATCATTCCTTTAGCAACGGGTGCTCTCGACGCGATCACCGGTGGTCTTGCCGTGACTGTGCTGTTGACGCTGCTGCTCAAGCCTTGCCTAATGCTGTGGCTGCTTGGCTCCGAAGCCGAGGCAGGCTCTCACCGCCTTGCCAGAGATATCGGATGGAGCCGCGCTCTAATCTCGGCTAGCCTATTGGCGCTCTTCTTGCGTCAATGCTCGATCGCGGTCAGTGACCCAAGCGCCGGCCTAGCCGGAGACCGGAAGTGAAAGATGCCGCAGGCGCCGCTTATTGCCACCATTGTTGCCGGTCTCGGGCTTGCCTTCGTCTTCGGGACCTTGGCCAACCGGCTTCGGCTGTCGCCGCTGGTTGGCTATCTCGTGGCGGGCGTTGTGATCGGCCCCTTCACGCCCGGCTTCGTTGCGGATCAAGCGCTGGCACGTCAACTCGCCGAACTCGGCGTGATCCTGCTGATGTTCGGCATAGGACTGAATTTTTCGCTGAACGATCTGCTCTCGGTGAGGATGATCGCGCTTCCCGGCGCCGTTGGCCAGATGACCTTGGTGACATTGCTCGGCCTTCTCGTGACGCAGACGATCGGCTGGCCTGTTGGAGCCGGAGTCGTGTTTGGGCTCGCACTATCCGTCGCGAGTACGGTGGTTGTTCTCCGGGCGCTGCAGGAACGCCGGCAGCTCGAAACGGAAGGCGGACGCATCGTCGTTGGCTGGCTGATCGTCGAGGATCTGGCCATGATCCTCGCGCTTGTCCTGTTGCCGGTTTTCGCGGCGTTGCAGGGCAGCGATATCGACGGCGCGAGCGCCGACGCCAGCGGCTTGTTCGCGTTCATTGAGTTTCCTGCATTCTGGGGGGCGTTCGGGCTTACGCTCGGCAAGTTGGCAGCCTTCTTCGCGGCCATGGTGATCGTCGGCCGGCGTCTCATCCCGAGCATTCTTCACTATGTCGCGCATACGGGTTCGCGAGAACTCTTCCGTTTGGCCGTGCTGGTGATGGCCCTTGGGGTCGCTTTCGGAGCCAGCGAGCTCTTTGGCGTGTCGTTCGCCCTCGGCGCCTTTTTCGCAGGGATGATCCTCGCCGAATCCCAGCTGAGCCAAAGGGCAGCTCAAGAAACATTACCGCTGCGCGATGCATTTGCCGTCCTCTTCTTCGTCTCGGTCGGGATGCTGTTCAACCCGATGATCCTGGTCGAGCAGCCTCTGCTCGTCGGGGCGACATTTCTGGTGATCATCATTGGCAACGCCGCGGCCGCATCATCAATCGTATTGATGTTTGGCTATCCCTCCCATGTGGCCCTGACAATCGGTCTTGGTCTCTCCCAGATCGGCGAGTTCTCCTTCATCCTAGCGGGCCTGGGTGTCGAACTCGGTCTTCTCCCGGAAACGGGGCGTGATCTGGTGCTTGCCGGAGCAATCCTGTCGATCCTCGTCAATCCGTTTTTGCTCGTGGGATTGAATCGGCTGACGGCATGGCTAAGGGCACGAGAGCGAGAGACGGGTACAGGCGAGGCAGAAGTCCCCGAAAGACCTGAACTGCCGATCACCAGGCTAACGGACCACGCTGTGCTCGTCGGCCATGGACGGGTCGGCAGTCTGGTTGCGAAGACGTTGGAAGAGGCAGGGCAGCCTTACCTCGTCATTGAGGAGCGGCAACTGGTGATAGATCAACTCCGCGCCCGCGGCGTGGAAGTCATCGCGGGAAACGCAGCCCAGCCGGGCCTACTCGATGCGGCCAACGTCGCGTCAGCTCGATGGTTGATCAGCGCCATTCCAAATCCATTTGAGAGTGGCAATCTCATCGAACGCGCCCACGCGGTCAATCCCAGGCTTGAGATCATCGCCCGCGCCCACTCCGACGATGAAGTGGACTACCTCAAGAAGTTCGGCGCGGACCTCATCATCATGGGCGAGCGGGAGATCGCGCGGGGTATTTCGGAGCACATCCTGCGCCGGATCAATGTGGCAACGGCCCGCGTCGACGACCAATGATTTCAATGCCGAATGTCCGGGACTTGTTCTGGCATCCGGGCGGAGGCAGATGAACCTTTCGCTTCGACTCACGGACGTTCGCGAGGTGTTAATTTAACGCGAGTACAAGTTGGCAACACATCAATGCAACGGTTGTACCGATGACGAATGATAAATGCAGGTTCGGCTATGTCCTTTTCTCAGCGACTTTACTGTCCACCGCTTCTCTTGGTGCGCGGGCCTGGTCGCAAGACCTTCAGAACTTGGTCGGTTTGGCCATGCTTACAGGGGACCTGCGAACGCCTCGTCATGGCAGGAGACAATCTGTCGGACCGTTGCAGCGGCAAAATCGTTCAGACGATCTACAGTACCGGCCGGACCGGATTTACCGTCGTGATCGGTGACAAAGGGGCGGTGACCTTCAGTGGGCTTGAGGGTGCCAAGCCAGATGCTGATACCCAGTTGCAGAGCCTAGACCGGATCATCTTAAATCTTGGGATAGAGGGAGTACCGCCGAGCTCAAAGGCCGTTGCAGGCAACTGCGCATATAGCAATCCCTACAGAGGACCGACGACTGTCAGTTGTCAGGGCGTTGATGCAGCCAACGGGGCTTACCTCCTGCAATTCAGGACAGACGGTTCGCCGCCGATAATGAAAGACTATCGCGATCAGGAACATTGACGACCCAGGTTCCGGTCATCTCATCGTTTCCGATCGATCTTCACCTTTGCGCGTCTGGATAAACGCGCCGGCGGTGTAGTTCATTTGCGCGTCCATGCTGCCGCGAGACGGTGCCGCTGCCGCGGTCCAGTGCGGATGGGAACGATGGCAAGTGAAGACAATCGAGGAGGGCCAGTCCTTTCGCTTCGCTGCGGACGGGCCTCGCTCTCTTGATCGCTTGCATCTCCGTGGCGAGATCGTCGAGCCCAACCTTTGCCAGTGCGCTGTCTCGCCAGCCGCGGGCGAGGATCAGTTCGCCCGGACCGGTCCCCTCCGGCAAGGGGAGCGGCAGTTGGCTGTCGTCCGTGGACCGCTCTGCTTATTTTAGCTGGAACAAAAAATACGATCGTCCGTCATCGGGACGCGAGGTGCAGGCGAGGACGGCAAAGCTTGCCGCCGTCGCCCGTCGCCCGATCGCCGATCACATGGGGTCTCTGCCCTTCATGGCATTTTCCATATGGGACTTGCACTTTGCCATATCGTTTGCCGTCATCGCTTCCTTGGCCATGGCGAGTTCTTTCTGAGCCATGTCCTTCTTGGTCGCATCGGTTATGGAATTCACGTCAGTCTCTAGTTTTGTCATACCCGCTTGGTCGCAAACCAGGTCGGCCTGGGCAAAGACTGAGCTCGCAGGAGCGGCAGCAATGACGGCTGCGATCAAAATTCTGTTCAACATCATGGAACCTCCGAATTTTCAGGCGGATCGCCGGGCGATGCCTTGGTGCTCAAACTCGCGGCGAGGAGGTACGTTCCCGCGGAAGCTGAAAATATCGCGGTGGCGTTGAAAAACGGCTTCAGAACTTTGCTGCGGCTGTGGAACCAAAGATGTCCCTCAACGTTACACCCAGGCAGTTGGGAGGCGCGTATGAAACACACGGACATCGGAAAGCTCGACAGGACGCACGCGAAACACGTCTGGGACGTGGCGGAATACTGCAGGCGGAACGGCATACACAAGGCCGAAGAGAAGCGCCTGATCAAGGTACTTGGCAAATACGCATCAACCCACGAGCTTCAGATGAATATAGTGCGACCTCAGACGCGTACGCGCTGATTGCGCGGCTCCTCGAGCATGCTCGGCTTTTTCGATCCCCAGCGCCGTGCGTCCTTTCCGACGCACAAAGGTCGCGAGCACTGCTGCATGCTTTATTCTTAAATCAAATTGGCTCCGATTAAGGAAACATGCAGTTGCGGAGAAGCGCCCGCATTCTTGCCTCTCTAGCTGGGGCTGATCTCAATAAGAAAAACCTCGGACGCGATTTCGGCGGACAGATTTATCGTCGAGGGGTGGACGAGAACAGCGGTATCGAACGCATGCAGCGTTGCGGAAACACCTTCAGTCGTCAGCACGACGCTGCCGCGATGACAGAAGAGAACAAGCTCGCGGGCGCTGGAGACGACGGACTGCGAGCCTTCTAGACGCAGCCTCCGCACGCGATGCTTCAGCCTTTGCCGCCGCGTCATCACGTTCAGGTCGGTAACCGGGCCGTCAGAGAGCCGGGCGGACGTCGGAATGTCGGCCGGGAAGGAAAGGGGCGCGTCGGCCACAGTCAGGAGTTTCGGCGGGCGACCCTCAATGGAAAGCGTCATGCCGGCGCCCTCAAGGATCGAGAGCGTGCGGTCTATGCCAGGGAAACTTGAGAAGTGCCCGTCGCTCGCAACAGTGGCCATACTGATGCGCCAGTCGAAATCGGAGAGAGGCGCACGATCTGGCGAAACGGCGATCTCTACCGTTTCCCCACCTCCGTTCTTCCATGGCATACGCCTGTAATCGTTCGAGCGCAGAATTTTCATGGTGGCATTCCTCGCATGAGGGCGCGCATCCGTTCGAAATCCTCATTCATAGGCCTATCGTCGGCATAGGTCGAGATTGCTCCACGAATGCGGCCATAAAGCGCATCGGTACGCGCTGCTCTACCGCGCGATTGCGGCTGCAGGTCGTAGGCTTGCGCGGAGGCGAGCAGTTCTATCGCCAGGATTCTCTCGAGATTGTCGAGGATCGACAGGGCTTTCCATGCAGCGGGCGTCGCATGGGTCAGGATATCTTCCTGCAGCGCCGAGGTGATGCCGCCGTCGAGGCTTGCTGGCGCCGCCAGCCGGCGGTTTTCGGCGACAAGGGCCGCAGCGGTATATTGTGCGATCATGAAGCCGGAGGAAACGCCGCTGTCGCCCGCGAGAAACGCGGGGAGACTGCTTACCAGCGGGTTTACCAGCCGGTCGACGCGGCGCTCCGAAATCGCTGCGACCTCTGCCGCCACGACGGCGAGGCTATCCATGGCGAGGCCGAGCGCGGCACCGACTGCATGGGCCTGCGAATGCACCTCGGGAGCGCCGGGGGAGCCGGAGACGGCCGGGTTGTCCGTGACGCTCGAAAGTTCGCGGTTGACGATCTCGGCTATCTGATCGAAGGCGTCGCGGGCCGCGCCGTGCACCTGCGGTACTGCCCTAAGGCTCAAGGGATCCTGGGTGCGGGCGCCGGCCGTCTCCGCAAGCATCGGGCTCTCCGCCAGCCAGGTTCGCAAAGTCCTGCCGACGGCCTCGAGGCCAGGAGACCGCCGCAGTGCCAACGGTCCTTCGGCAAAGGCATTGGCCTGGCTGCCAAGGTTCTCATAAGTCATCGCCGCGGCGGCATCCGCCCAACCGAAAAGCCGCTCGGTGCGCGCGAGCGCCAGCGAGGCCAGGCCCGTCGCGCAGGGCGTGCCGTTGACGAGACTGAGCCCTTCCTTTGCTTCCAGCCGCAGTGGCTTGAGCCCGATGCGGGTAAGGGCCTCGGCGCCGCCAAGCTTTTCGGTCCCGTTCATGGCTGAACCGTGCCCGATCAAGACGAGGCCGATCGCGGCGGCATGGGTGAGATAACCGACCGAACCGCGCGACGGCACCAGCGGGATGATATCGGCATTGAGCAGCGCCAGCAGCGCCTCGACCGTCTCAAGCCGGACACCCGAGTAACCATGGGCGAAATTGGCAATTTGGGCCGCCATGACGGCGCGTGCTTCGATGCGCGCGAGCGTTTCGCCGACGCCGCAGGCGTGGCTCATGATGATGTTGCGCGACAGCGCCTGCTGGTCCTCACGGCCGATGACGACATCGCAAAGCGCGCCGACGCCGGTGTTAATGCCGTAGCCGCGGACGCCACGTTTGACCAGAGCATCGACGATCCGCCGTGCATCGCTAATTCGCCGACGTGCCGGTTCGGACAAGCTCAGACGAGTACCCTCGGCGACGGCGGCGATGTCGCGCCAGGTGAGCGGTCCGTCGATCGTGATCGTCTCAGCCATGGGGCGCAGGCCTTCCCTGCCGGCGCTGGACGAAGCGCGCGACATAGTCGTTTGCCGGATTGTCGAGAATATCATCCGGCGTGCCGACCTGCACGACTTGGCCGTCCTTCAGGATCGCGATCTCGGATCCGATGCGCAAGGCTTCGTCGAGATCATGTGTGATGAAGACGATGGTCTTCGAAAGGTTCTGCTGCAGTTGCAGCAACTGGTCCTGCATGTCGGCGCGAATCAAGGGATCGAGAGCGCTGAAAGCTTCGTCCATCAGGATCACGTCCGTATCGGCGGCAAGCGCCCGCGCAAGGCCGACGCGCTGTTTCATGCCGCCGGAAAGCTGATGCGGGAATTTGGCGTCATAGCCGGAAAGGCCGACCGTCTCGATCCACTTCATGCCGATCTCGCGGGCGTCGGCTTTCGACATGCCGCGCACGCGCTGGCCGTAGACGACGTTCTGAAGCACGGTCCGGTGCGGCATCAGGGCAAAGCTCTGAAACACCATGCTGACGCGCCGCATGCGAAAGGCCCGCAGCGCCTTCGCGCCGAGGCTGAGGATGTTGCTGCCATCGAAGACGACCTCACCGCTCGTCGGTTCGATCAGTCGGTTGATGTGGCGCACCAGCGTCGATTTGCCGGAACCGGAAAGCCCCATGATGACGAAGATCTTGCCGGCCCCGATCTTCATGCTGACATTGTTGAGACCGACGCTGCAGCCGGAACGGGCGAGAATGTCGGCCTTGTCGGAGCCGGCCCTGGCCATGGCAAGGGCCGTTTTCACGTCGTGCCCGAAAATCTTGTAGACGTTGCGGATCTCGATATCAGCCATTGCGGGCGTCCTCCGTGCGGGCTTTGCCGAAGCCCTGCGTGATGCGGTCGAGCACGATTGCGAGAATGACGATGCCGATGCCGGCCTCGAGGCCCTTGCCGACATCGAGCGTCTGAATGCCGTTCAGCACCTGTTCGCCGAGGCCGCGCGCGCCGATCATCGAGGCGACGACGACCATCGACAGCGCCATCATGATCGTCTGGTTGAGCCCAGCCATGATGGTCGGTGTCGCGAGCGGCAGTTCGACTCCGAAGAGAATCTGCGTCGGGCTGCCGCCGAAGGCCGTTGCCGCTTCGACCACCTCCCCATCGACTTGGCGGATGCCGAGGTCGGTGAGGCGGATCAGCGGCGGCACGGCATAAATGATGGTGGCAAGGATCGCCGGCACCTTGCCAAGACCAAAGAGCATCAGCGCCGGGATCAGATAGACGAAGCTCGGCATGGTCTGCATCACGTCGAGCACGGGTAACGTGATATTGCGGACAGTGCGGCTCTTGGCGACGAGGATGCCCATCGGCACGCCGATGATCACAGAGACGATGGTCGCCATCAGCATCAGCGCCAGCGTCTGCATCGTCAGATCCCAGAGGCCGAGAACGCCGACGGCGAGGAGCAGCGCGCCGACCGCAACCGTCAACGACCAGCGCTTCGAGCTTTGCCAGGCAAGCGCCATGAAGGCGAGAATGACGAGCCACCAGGGCAGGCCGCGCAGGATCCATTCGATGAACAGCACGGCTTTCAGGATAACGGCGCTGATCGCCTTGAACACCCAGCCGTAATTGGTGACCAGCGTCTGGATGAACTCGTTCACCGGTGCGCGGATGGAGAGATTGAGAGAGTCCGGAAACATCGGATAGCGTTCCTTGATCAGGCGACCGGCGGTGAGCCGCAGGCCTGCCTGCCCTGGGGGAAGAGCCTTGCGGCCTGCGATCGTCGCGTCCTCCAACATGATCGGAGCGCGGAGGCGATTGCAGGCCGGAAGAGCCGCATTACTTCAGGCTTGCTTCGATCTTGGTGCGCGCCTCGTCAGAGACCCACTTGCCCCAGATGTCGCCTTTGGTCTTCAGGAACTCGGCAGCAGCGGCCGTGGCGTCCACCTTGTTGTCGGTCATATAGGCAAGGCTGCCGTTGACTTCCTCGAGCGGAAATGTCGCTTTTTCGAGGATATCGACGATCTCGGGAGCCTCCGACGCGAAGGTGCTGTTTACCCCGTAAGCGACATCGACGGAGGGAAAGGCGCAGCCTTGGTCGCGCTTGCCGTTAGCGCTGCTCAGTTCTTTCCAGCAAGCTTCGTTGTAAGCGGGCTCTCCGAGCTGGACGAGCTTGAACTTGCCCATGATCGCGGTCGGTGACCAGTAGTAGAAAAGGACCGGCTCTCCCTGGAGATAGGCGGACGTGATCGCGGCATCGAGCGCCGTACCCGTACCCGGGCGGAAGTTCACATAGGCCTCACCAAGTTTATAAGCTTCGAGCTTGGCGGTGCTGACACCTTCGCAAGTCCAGCCGGACGGGCAGTTCAGGAACCGACCCTTGGACGGTTCCTCCGGATCGGCAAAAATTTCGACGATCTTGGGGTCGGAAAGCTGGGAAACGCTTTTGAGATCCGGCGCCTTGGCCTCGATGTTGCGAGCGGGGTCGCCGTGAACGAGGTAGTCCGGCACGAACCACCCTTCGCTGGCGCCGACGAAGGTCTTGCCGACAGCGACGACCTTCTTTTCCTCCACCGCCTTGTTCCAGATATCCGAGCGGCCGAGCCATTCTTCCGCAAAAATCTGGACATCGTTGTTGGCGGTCGCCTGCTCGAGCGTTACGGAATTGCCGGGAATGGAATCGACCTGACAGTCGTAACCTTTGGAGAGGATCGTCTTCATGACTTCGGTGATGAAGGCGCCGCTTTCCCAATCGATGCCGGCGAAGGTCACCGTCTTGCCATCGCCGCAATAGGAGGCGCTGGCACTGCCGGTGGACGCCGCCAGCATCAGGCCGGCGGCAGCGAAGGTGAGTTTCATTGTGCTGATCGACATGCATTTCCCCTTTTTTGATCGTCGCTGCGATTGCTATCTCAACTTGTTCAGAACCCGCCCAAAGGCGCGGTCGATATCTTCCTCCCGGTCATGGCGTCCATTGCGGATCTTCCATCGGCCAGCGACCATGACGTCGCTGATCGCATCGCCGCCGAGCGCAAAGAGCCAGCGGTCGAGGATTTGGTTGCCGGCGGCGGCGGCGATATACGGGTTGGCGCCGCTAAGGACCACGAGGTCCGCGCGCGCGCCGACCTCGATGCGTCCCGCGCCGATGCCGGCCGCCTGTGCGCCGCCAGCAAGGGCCATATCAAAAATCGTACGACCGACGGACGTGCCCGGGCCGGCCGCAAGCCGGTTGCGTTTACGGTCGCGCAGCCGCTGACCGTATTCGAGGAGCCGCAGTTCCTCGGCCACGCTCGTTGCGACGTGGCTGTCGGTGCCGACGCCGAAACGCCCACCCGCGGCAACGAAATCGACCGCCGGAAAGATGCCGTCGCCAAGATTGGCCTCGGTCGCAGGGCAGAGGCCGGCAACCGCCCCCGCTTTGGCGAGCCCATGCGTCTCCTCCGGCGTCATATGCGTTGCATGAATGGCGCACCAGCGCTGGTCGACCGGCATTTCGTCGAGCAGCCACTCGACTGGGCGGCGGCCGCTCCAGGCAAGACAATCCTCGACCTCGCGGGTTTGTTCGGCAACATGAATGTGGATCGGTCCGGTAACGGGAGCCGAAGCGAAGATCGTGCGCATTTCGTCCGATGTGGCGGCGCGGAGCGAATGGATGGCAAAGCCGAGCTCAGCTCCCGCTCTCGCGCAGGCCGGGACGAGGCGGTTGAGAAGCGCGAGAAAACGATCGGGGCCGTGGAGGAAGGGGCGCTGGCCCGGATTGGGCGCGACACCGCCAAAATTGGCATGCGCGTAGAAGACCGGCAGATGCGTGAGGCCGATGCCCGTTGCCTCCGCCGCCCTGAGAATGCGGAGCGACATCTCCGCCGGATCGGCATAGGCGCTGCCATCCGCCCTATGGTGAAGGTAGTGGAATTCGGCGACGCGGCCGAAGCCCCCCTTTAACATCTCCATGTAAAGCTTGGCGGCAATTGCCTCGACGTCGTCAGGATCGACGAGGGCGACAGTGCGGTACATTTTCTCGCGCCAGGTCCAGAAGCTGTCGTCGCCGCTTCCCGCCACCTCGGCGAGGCCGGCCATGGCGCGTTGGAAGGCATGGGAGTGCAGGTTCGCAATTGCGGGAACGACCGGGCCGGAAAGGCGCTCATCTCCCGCCGCCGGCAACTGGCCCGGCACTAAAGCTGCGATCCGTCCGCCGCCATCAAGAGTGAGGGCGACATTCTCCGCCCAGCCGGTCGACAGGAGTATCTGCTCGGCGAAGAGCCGCTGAACGGGAAAAGTCGTCATCCGCATTCCTGTACGTGGTTGTATATGGAACTATAGATATTTTATAATGGCGTGCAACTTGAAAATGGACGAAAAGAATCGATGAGTGCCGGGGCCGCCGGTCTGGCACCGGCGGAATGGAGCACCGAATGACGGCAGTGGGGCGCAAGAGCGATATTTCCAATTTCGAGAATGGACCGGTGCCGCGTTACGAAGCGGTAAAGCAGTTCATCCGCAGTCGTATCGAAAGCGGCGAGTGGCCTGCACACCACCGCATACCCTCCGAAAACGATATCGTTGCGGATCTCGGCGTCAGCCGGATGACCGCCAACCGCGCCTTGCGTGAGCTTGCGAGCGAGGGTGCAATCACGCGCGTGCAGGGGGTCGGATCTTTCGTTGCTGCGCACAAGGGCAGCACCGCGCTGCTCGAAGTCCGCAACATCGCCGACGAAATCCGCGAGCGGGGGCACCGGCACACGTCGCGAATCAATCTCCTGCAGGAGGAGCACGCGAGCCCCGACGTCGGCGACGCACTCGGTCTTGCGACCGGGGCGCGGGTTTTCCACTCGATCATCGTTCATTGCGAGAACGATGTACCGATTCAGATCGAGGATCGCTTCGTCAATCCCTCGATCTGCCCCAATTATCTGGGACAGGACTTTCGCAGCATGACTCCGAACGCCTATCTGACACTTGTTGCGCCGATCACCCGCACCGAGCAGATCGTCGAGGCGGTGTCGCCGAAGCCTTGGGAATCCAAGCTTCTGGCGATCGGCCGCAACGAACCCTGCCTGATGATCCGACGCCGCACCTGGTCGGACACTGCGAATGTAACGACCGCGCGGCTGCTTTATCCCGGCACGCGCTATCGTCTGGAGGGCGTTTCACAGTAAGACGCTTTGAGACGGACGGGAACGGAATGATGGAAGAGGAAACGCTCAAGCGCCGCACAGAGCTCCCAAGGCCGAATGTATCGGCCGAAGAGGCGAAGGTGGTCCTGTCGGAGCATTATGGTCTTTCTGGCGATCTCATCGAACTTGGCAGCCAACAGGATCAAAACTACCGGGTCGACACGGACGAGGGCCGTTTCGTTCTCAAGATCTGCAGGATGGAATATGCGCGGCTCGAACTCGAAGCGCAGAACGCAGCTTTGCGCCATGTCGGAGCCAAGCCCGACGCACCGAAGGTGCCAAGCGTCGTGCCGGCGGTCAACGGTGAGGAAATCGTCACCGCCGTCGTCGGCGAGGAGCCTTATCAGTTCCGGCTGCTGAGTTATCTCGACGGCGTGCCGTTGACCCGGCGCAAGCACCTGCCGGAAGAAACGGTGGCGGCGCTCGGCGACGTCGCCGGCCGGCTTGCGGTCGCGCTCCAGGACTTAGACCATCCGGGGCTTGACCGGGAACTGCAGTGGGACCTGCGGCGAGCAGGGCCGGTCGCGCTTCATCTGCTGTCGACAATGACCGACGTGGAGCTTCGCAAGCGCATAGCCGAAGCGATGGTCGGTGCCATGCGCCGCGTGCAGCCGCTCGTGCCGGAGCTGCGCTTGCAGACGATCCATCAGGATGTCACCGACGACAATGTCGTCAGCAGGGCAGAAGCGAGCGGCCGCCTCGTTCCCGAGGGCGTCATCGATTTCGGCGATGTTCTGAAGGGATGGGTCGTCGCCGATCTGGCGGTGACCTGCGCATCGCTGCTTCACCATGCGGCTGGCGATCCGTTCTTCATCCTGCCGGCGGTGAAGGCATTTCATGCCGTCTGCCCTTTGACCGGTCCCGAACTGAAGGCGCTCTGGCCGCTGATCGTCGCAAGAGCGGGCGTTCTGGTCGCAAGCACCGAACAGCAGCTCGAGATCGATCCGGACAACACCTATGTTCAGGGCAATGCCGCCCATGAACGCGAAATCTTCGACGTGGCGGTCTCAGTGCCCTTCCAGCTCATGGACCACGCGATTCATCAGGCCGTCGGCAAGGAAACGGAACAGGCCGCCCCCGAGCTGGAGGGGCGTCTGCTGCCGGATATCGATCCCGCAAGCGTCGGCATCGTCGATCTCTCATTGCTCGGGCCGCACCTTCCCGCCGACCGCTGGCACTACGAAGACACGGAAGCGCTGCTGCTGCAGTCGGCCGCGCGAGCCGCCGGCGCTGCCGCCACGCGCTACAGCGAATTCCGGCTCACCGAAACGCGGCTCCTGCAAGCGAAGGCGCCTCAGACCTTCGCCCTGCATGTCGATCTGTGCCTGCATGGGCAAACGCCGGTCCACGCACCCTTTGCCGGTCGCGTCCAGCAGCGCGGCGGGAAACTGATCCTCTCGACCGACGGCCTTCATCTTCACCTGCTCGGCGTCGACCCGGCCGATACCGAGGAGGTGACCGTCGAAGCCGGTGTTCGGATTGGCGTCATTTTCGGCGATTCCGAGAAAGTCGGGTTCATGCGCGTGCAACTTTGCACGGAGGCGGACATAGATCCGCCGCCCTTTGCCGCCGCGCACCAGAGGGAAGCATGGCGTGCGCTCTGCCCGTCGCCGGCGCAGTTCCTGGGTTTCGATTGCGACGCGGCCCCGCCCGCGGCGGTAGAGCTCCTGGAGCGGCGGCGTCGCCATTTCGCGCGGCCGCAGAAGAACTACTATCGGCAGCCGCCGCAGATCGAGCGCGGCTGGAAGGAGCACCTCTTCGACGTCGAGGGGCGCGCCTATCTCGATATGGTCAACAACGTTACGATCCTTGGCCACGGACATCCCCGTCTTTCCGCTGCGGTCGGCCGGCAATGGTCGCTGCTCAACACCAATTCACGCTTTCACTATGCGGCGGTCACCGAGTTCTCGGAGCGGCTCGCGGAACTGGCGCCGGAAGGGCTCGACACGGTTTTTCTGGTCAATAGCGGATCGGAGGCGAACGATCTCTCCATTCGGCTCGCCTGGGCCTACTCCGGCGCGCGCAACATGCTCTCTTTGCTGGAGGCCTATCACGGGTGGACGGTGGCGAGCGATGCGGTCTCGACCTCGATCGCCGACAACCCCGAGGCGTTGACCACACGGCCGGACTGGGTGCACCCGGTCGTTTCACCGAATACATATCGCGGGCCGTTTCGCGGGGAGGGATCGACCCGCGACTATGTCGAGACGGTTGCTCAGAAGCTCAAGGAACTCGATGAAAAGGACGCAAGCCTCGCCGGCTTCATCTGCGAATGCGTTTACGGCAATGCCGGCGGCATCCCCCTGCCGCCCGGATATCTTGAAGCCGTCTACGCGATGGTCAGGGGAAAGGGCGGTGTCTGCATCGCCGACGAGGTGCAGGTCGGTTACGGTCGCCTCGGGCACTATTTCTGGGGCTTTGAGGAACAAGGCGTCGTTCCGGATATCATCACCGTCGCCAAGGGCATGGGCAACGGTCATCCCCTTGGCGCCGTCATTACCCGGCGCGAAATCGCCGATGCGCTGGAAAAGGAAGGCTACTTCTTCTCCTCCGCAGGCGGCAGCCCCGTGAGTTGCGTCGTCGGGCTGACTGTTCTCGACATTCTTCACGATGAAGCCCTGCAAGAGCACGCCCGCACGGTCGGCGACCATCTCAAGGCGCGGCTGGAGGCGCTCGGCGAACGGGTTCCGATCATCGGCGCCGTTCACGGCATAGGGCTTTATCTCGGTGTCGAATTCATCCGCGACCGCGAAACGCTCGAGCCCGCGACGGAAGAGACGGCGGCCATCTGCAACCGGCTTCTCGAGCTCGGCGTCATCATGCAGCCGACCGGCGACCACCTCAATGTCTTGAAGATCAAGCCGCCACTTTGCCTCAGCCGGGAGAGTGCCGATTTCTTCGCGGACATGCTGGCAAGAGTGCTCGAAGAAGGCTGGTAAGGAGCGGGATGAAAGTGTGTCCTGTTTTCCACCCGCATCCCGCTCCGAACGAGTGACCTAGGCCTCGCTCAGCATCTCAGGCTCGCTGCCCAGCCGGCCGACCAGACTGCGCCGAACGCGGCCGATATCGCGCATCGGGGGCTCGCCGAAGTGACGGGCATATTCGCGGCTGAATTGCGCCTGGCTGTCATAGCCGACCTGGTGGCCTGCGTCGCCTGCGTCGAGACGCTCTTCCAGCATGAGGCGCCGCGCCTCCTGCAGGCGGAGCTGTTTCTGATACTGCAGCGGGCTCATCGCCGTGATCGCCTTGAAATGGTGATGAAGCGAGGAGACGCTCATACTGACGCGGCTCGCCAGATCATCGATGCGGAGCGGCCGCGAATAGTGTTCCTTCAGCCAGGCGACGGCGCGGCCGACCTGGTGCGGCTGGCTTTCTGCCGTGGTCATCTGCCGGAGCCTCGCGCCATGCGGTCCGATCAGGAGGCGGTAAAGAATCTCCTGTTCGAGCAAGGGCAACAGCGCGGCAATGTCGGCTGGCCGGTCAAGCAAGCGAAGCACCCGGAGCGCCGCGTCTTCAAGGTCCGGCGTGAGCTTGCTGACCGTCATGCCGCGCGGCGAGGCGGCTGATTTCGCCGGTCCGTCGCCGATCGTTTCGAGAAGCGCTGGAATCCGCCCGGTGTCGATCTGGAAGACCATGCTCAGATAGGGTTCTTGGGGTGAAGCTACCGACACCTGCGAAAGAACCGGCAGATCGATCGAGGTCAGCAGGTAATCCGATGCGCCGTAGATTAGGGTTTCCTCTCCAAGCACGACACGCTTGGCACCCTGAACAATGATCGCCAGGCTCGGCTTGTATGCCGCGCAGTTGGGCCTTGCCGGACTCGAATGCCGATGAATGCTGAGGCTCGGTATGATCGTCGGATAATCGCCGTCCTCTCCGGCGATCCGGGCAATGATGTCGATCATTTCCTGACGCGGGGTCCGTTGGGCAGGTGTCATGCTCGGCGTCTTTCCAGTGTTTTGGGTTTGCGTTTTAGGTTTGCTCGGGATGAGGCACAGATAGGGAGCGAACGCGATGCCGCCACGCTGCTCCCGCCACTCTTGCAGGATTGTGCAAAAATTTTGCAGGATCGCACTAACGCAAAAAGCGTCCGGCACAGCATAGTCCGTCTCGCTGCCCGAGGTCCACACCTCAACGGGCACGCTATCTCCCAGACATGAAGGACAGACCCATGGCCATTGCAAGAGGATATGCGGCGACGGACGCGTCGAAGCCGCTCACCCCTTTCAGCTTCGAACGCCGCGAACCGCGTGACGACGACGTGGTTATCGACATCAAATATTGCGGCGTCTGCCATTCCGATATTCACCAGGCTCGCAACGAATGGGGCAATTCGACATTCCCCATGGTGCCCGGCCACGAAATCGTCGGCATCATTACTGCCGTCGGATCGAAGGTGACCAAGTTCAAGGTCGGCGACCGCGCCGGCGTCGGGTGTTTCGTCGATTCCTGCACGACCTGCGCCACCCGCGATGTCGATCTCGAACATTATCTGCCGGGTCTCGTGGTGACCTATAACGGTGTCGAAGCCGACGGCAAAACCGTCACCCAAGGCGGCTACTCCGATCATATCGTCGTCAAGGAAGGTTATGTTCTCTCCATTCCGGAGAGCCTGCCTATTGATGCGGCCGCGCCTCTGCTTTGCGCCGGCATCACGCTCTATTCGCCGCTGCGCCACTGGAAGGCTGGTCCCGGAAAGAACGTGGCGATCGTCGGCATGGGCGGTCTCGGGCACATGGGCGTGAAGCTTGCCCACGCGATGGGCGCCGAAGTCACGGTCCTCAGCCAGAGCCTCTCGAAAAAGGAGGACGGGCTGAAACTCGGCGCCGACCATTATTACGCGACGAATGACCCCGAGACCTTCAAGGCGCTCGCCGGAAGCTTCGATCTGATCATTTGCACCGTAGGGACTGAGATCGACTGGAATGCCTACCTCAATCTCCTGAAGGTCGACGGCGATTTCGTGGTGGTCGGCATACCGGAGAACCCGGTGCCGGTTCATGCCTTTTCGCTGGTGCCGGCGCGGCGCAGCATTTCCGGCTCTATGATCGGCTCGATCAAGGAAACGCAGGAGATGCTGGATTTCTGTGGGGAGCACGGCATCGTTTCGGAGATCGAGACGATCCGCATCGATCAGATCAACGAAGCTTACGGGCGGGTGATCAAGAGCGATGTGCGCTATCGCTTCGTGATCGACATGGCCTCGCTCGAAGCCGCCTGACAGAGAACCGCTGCCGCTTCGTCAAATCGCGATCGCGATCGATTTCCGAGGCTGAGATGCTGGATACGGGCGGAAAACCGCACACACTTGTCCTCATCTCGCTCTAAATAAGCGGCAGCGGACCGTCGTTCTTGATCTCTTCCATCACCGCGTAAGTCCGGGTTTCCTTGACGCCCGGCAGCGTCCACAGCACCTGGCCGAGGAAATTCCGATAGGCGGCCATGTCCTCGAATCGGGTTTTGACGAGATAGTCGAAACCACCGGCGACCATGTGACATTCGAGAACGGCGGGCGCCTGCTTGATGGCGCTCGCAAACTGGTCGAACACCTCGGGCGTGGTCTTGTCCAGCATCACTTCAATGAAGACCAGCAATCCGAAGCCGAGCTTGTGCGGATCGAGACGCGCGCCGAAACCGGAAACATAGCCCTCCTTCAAGAGCCGCCGCAGGCGTTCGCTCGTCGCGGTCGGCGACAGGCCGATGCGATCAGCCAGCTCGAGATTGGTGATCCGCCCGTCCGCTTGCAGGATGTTGAGGATTCTGCGGTCCGTTTTGTCGATCTGGTGCATCGCCGCCTCCCGCTTTGCGTCTCAGGCGGCAAGTCGCGCTTCCGCGAGTTTCACCCAATAGGAAATCCCGTGCGGAATTGCCTCGTCGTTGAAGTCATAGGCCGGATGGTGGAGTCCCGCCGTGTCGCCGTTGCCGATGAAGATGAAGGCGCCGGGGCGGGCGAGCAGCATATACGAGAAATCCTCGCCGCCCATCATAGGGTCGAGCGACGCGCTGACCTTGCCATCGCCGGCAACAGTCGCTGCGGCGGCAAGTGCATGGCCGGTCTCCTCGGCATGGTTGACGGTCACCGGATAGTTGCGGCCGTACCAGACGTTGACGCTCGCGCCGTAAGCTCCGGCAATGCTTTCGGCGATCTGGCGGACGCGCGCCTCTCCGGCGTCGCGCACCTCCGGCGTCAGCGCCCTCACCGTGCCGGCGAGAGCCGCCTGCTCGGGAATGACGTTGTGGGCGAAACCAGCGTTGAACTTGGTTACGGAGACGACCACCGATGCGAGCGGATCGACGGTACGCGAAGCAATCGTCTGCAGCGCGTTGACGATCTGCGAGCCGATCATGATCGGGTCGATCGTCTTATGCGGTTGGGCCGCATGGCCGCCGCGGCCGGTGATCGTGATGGTGAACTCGTCGGTGGACGCCATGATCGGACCGATCCGGCTGCCGAAGTGGCCGACCGGCATGCCCGGCATGTTGTGCATGCCGTAGACTTCCTCGATCGCGAACCGCTCCATCATGCCATCCTTGACCATTTCGTTGCCGCCGCCGCCGCCTTCCTCCGCCGGCTGAAAGATGACGGCGACGTTGCCGGCGAAGTTGCGTGTTTCGGCTAGGTATTTCGCCGCACCGAGGAGCATCGCGGTGTGGCCGTCATGACCGCAGGCGTGCATCTTGCCCGCCGTCGTAGACGACCAGGGCTTGCCGCTCGTCTCCGTGATCGGCAGGGCGTCCATGTCCGCCCTGAGCCCGATGGTGCGGCCCGGGCCGAGGCGGCCGCGAATAAGGCCGACGACGCCGGTCCTGCCGAGACCGGTCACGATTTCGTCAACGCCAAATTCCTTGAGTTTCCTTTCGACGAACGCTGCCGTATTTTCCACCGCGAACAGAAGCTCCGGGTTCATGTGCAGGCGGCGGCGCCATTCGGTCACTTCGTCCTGGAGCTCGGCGGCACGGTTCAAAATCGGCATGGTTCTTTCCTGTCGGTCTGTTCTGTCACTGAAGCCAGAGCGGTGAATTGACGCGGTAGCCAGATGAATGGGCTTTGCCATTTCCTCGCCATATAGGCTAAATAGCGGGACAGTACGAGGCAACTCCGGAATTTCGAGGTTGGAATAGTGGTGACAGGTGGATTCTCGACGCGCAACAGGGTAGGAGCGATGGGCGCTCTCGTGGTTGCCTGTGCGGCATTTTCGGCGATGGCACTGCCGGCACTCGCCAATCCGCGGCTCGTCGTCGATGTCAACTCGCTGAAGGTTTACGAGCATCAGGATATTTTCCAGAAATGGTATCCGGCGTCGCTGACCAAGTTGATGACGGCCTATACGACGTTTCGGGCCATCAAATCCGGGCAATTGACGCTGGAAAGCCCGGTAATCATGACGAAGAACGCCGCGTCCGAGCCGCCGAGCAAGATGTTCTACAAGCCCGGCCAGGCGATGACGCTCGACAGTGCTCTGAAGATGATGCTCGTCAAGTCAGCCAATGATGTCGCCGTGGCGATCGCCGAAACGGTCGGCGGATCGGAGCAGGCCTTCATCGACCGGATGAATGCCGAGGCACGCCGCATCGGTATGACGTCGTCGCATTTCATCAATGCCAACGGATTGCCGGGGCAGGGCCAGTACACGACGGCTCGGGATCTGGCGGTCCTGGCGATCACGCTTAAGCGCGAATTTCCGGAATACTCGGCCTATTTCTCGCTGGAGGGTTTCACCACCGGCAAGAAGGACTATGCGAATTACAACATGCTGATCGGCCGCTTCGAAGGTGCGGACGGCATGAAGACCGGATTCATCTGCGCCTCTGGCTTCAACCAGGTCTCGTCGGCAACGAGGGCTGGCCGCAGCGTCGTTTCGGTGGTTCTTGGCGAAGACAGTCTTGGCGCGCGGGCCGACGAATCGGCCCGGCTGCTGCAGATGGCACTGACGACAAACAACGCGGGCAAACCCTCGCTGGTGCAGATTGCGCCTTATGGGGAGACTCGCGACTTGGTTGCCGACGTCAGCAAAGAGATCTGCTCGAAACAGGCGGCGAAGGTGCGCAGCGAAGGCCGCGACGAAGCCGGCCGGCAGAAGCTGCTCTCTCCCTATATCCGCGAGCTCAACCGCCCGCTGAAGCTCACCTTCGCCGGGCTCATGCCGGGTAGCAGCGACAAGAGCGCCAAGGTCGCCAAGGACGCCACAGGACAGGGCGATGTCGCCAATATCCCGATCCCCGTTCCTCGCCCGAGCCTTTAAGCGGAGTCTGCCATGAGCGGTCCTTTGCCGGTCGTGCCGGTATCTATCCTCACCGGCTTTCTCGGTGCCGGCAAGACGACCCTTCTCAATCGATTGCTGAGGGATCCGGACCTCGCCGATACAGCGGTCATCATCAACGAGTTTGGCGACGTCTCGATCGACCATCTGCTGGTCGAGGCTTCGAGCGACGGAGTGATCGAACTCTCCGATGGCTGCCTGTGCTGCACGGTGCGCGGCGAGCTCGTCGATACGCTGGCCGATCTGGTGGACCGTATGCAGACGGGCCGGATCAAGCCGTTGCGGCGTGTCGTCATCGAGACCACGGGCCTTGCCGATCCGGCGCCGGTGCTGCAATCGGTTCTCGGCAATCCGGTAATCGCGCAGAACTTCCGGCTCGATGGTGTCGTCACCGTCGTGGACGCCGTCAATGGCCTGCAGACGATCGCAAATCACGTGGAAGCCGCAAAGCAGGTGGCGGTCGCCGATCGGCTTGTGATCAGCAAGGCCAAGCTCGCGAATGGCGAGCAACTCGGCGCCCTTTCGGAACAGCTCCGAGAACTCAATCCACGCGCGCCGATCATCGACGGCGACACGGACGAGGCTGCGCGCGCGGAGCTGTTTGCCTGCGGCCTCTACGATCCATCGACGAAGGTCGCCGATGTCGGCCGTTGGCTGCAGGACGAGACGAGTGCGGCCCACCATCACGGCGATGATCACGATGGCCATGATCATCGCCACGGGCATCACCACCATCACCACCATGACGTTAATCGCCACGGTTCGGATATCCGCTCGTTCAGCATCGTTCACGACCGGCCGATCGAACCGATGGCGCTGGAAATGTTCATCGATCTCCTGCGCTCGGCCCACGGTGAGAAGCTCTTGCGCATGAAGGCGATCGTTTCAGTGACGGCTAATCCGGAACGGCCGCTGGTGCTCCACGGGGTGCAGAGCGTCTTTCATGCTCCAGAACGGCTTTCTGCCTGGCCGGATCCCGCCGACCGCCGCACGCGGATGGTCCTCATTACCAAGGGTCTTGAGGAAGATTTCGTACGCGACCTCTTCGATGCTTTCACCGGCAAGCCGGCAGTGGATCGCCCGGATGCACAGGCTCTCGCAGATAATCCCCTCGCGATTCCCGGGATGACCTTTTAGATTTTCTTGCGGATGAGGAAGCGGTGGCCGCTTTCTGTCGGCTCCGCTGTTTCGAGCTGGTGTCCATCCTCGTTGCAGAAATGCGGAATATCGATCACCGCCATAGGATCGGTCGTCTCGATTTCGATCAGAGCGCCGGGTGCCAGCGCTGCCATGCGCTTCCGTGTCTTCAAAACGGGAAGGGGGCACTTAAGCCCCCTCAGATCGTAGACGATTTTCTCTTCGGCTGGTTTCCGCTCGTCCGACATCAATTGCCCCAGATCTTCCAGAAGGGGCGCTTTTTCGGCTGCTCTTCTGTGACCGGCTGATGGGTTGTCGCCGCCGCATTCGCTGCCGGCGTTGCGGCTGCCTGCGCATTGGCCTCTGCCGGTGCGGTGCCCGGCTGCTTCTCGGCCGCTGGCGTCTGCGGGTCCGCCCCCGTCTGTTGTACGGCAGGCTGCTGCTGCGGTGTCTGCGGCTGTGGCGCTGCGGTCTGAGGCTCGGCTTTCGAGAACAGGTTCCAGAAGGATTTCCTCGCGGGTGCCGTCTCGACGGCGGCCTGCTGAACCGGACGCTCGATGGGGCTCTCCTGCGGCACCGGCACGTTTGCGCCGTCTCGCGTTGCCTTTTCAAGCGCTTCCTTCTGGATCAGCGCCGCCTGCTTGGCTTCCTCGGCGGCCTTCTGTTCGGCGAGCTTCTTTTCGAGGTCGCTCACCTTCATCAGCTTGCCGGCGTCGAGGGAATTGCCGGTCGGCGCATAGGCGAGCTCGCGACCCTTTCGCTGCTCGGCAACGATCGCCTTGCGCTCCGCCTCGCTCGGCTCATACCAGACCATGCCCTCAAACTTCTTCAGCGCCTTATCGTAGTCGCGCCGATAGTCCTTCTCGAAGTTCGCCATGGCCATCTGCAGCGCCGGCGGCGTCGACATGGCGGGGCATTGACCGGCCGGGTTGAACTTGCCGTCGGTCTGCTGGTTGAAGACGTATTTCCCTTCGCAGACATTCACTGCCGGCGGGCGCTTGGTGACTTCGAACTGGTCGTAACCGGCCTTCAGCATCTTCCAGAATTCGATATTCGGATTGTTGCGGTGGCGCGCCATGTTCTCCGCCGTCATGCGGAAGGGGAAGGCCTGCAGTTGAACGCTCTCCTGCCCACCCTTGAAGGCGTCGCGCGCGAGCGCGAAGATCTCGATGATCTGCTCGTCGGTCATCGAATAGCAACCCGAGGAAGAGCAGGCGCCATGGATCATCAGATGCGTGCCGGAACGGCCGTTGGCCTTGTCGAACGCATTGGGATAGCCAGTATTGATCGCCAGGTAATAGCTCGAATTGGGATTCATCTGATGCGGGTACAGTGGATAGAATCCCTCCGGCGCCTGCCGGTCGCCTTCCTTTACCTTGGGTCCGAGCTTGCCGGACCAGGCGCAAATCTTATAGCTCTTCAAAAGCTGGAACCGGTTCGCCGTATTGGCCTTCCAGACTTCGAGCGTGCCTTCTTCCTTGAAGATGCGCAGCGCTATCGGCGACGTCTTCTGCATCCCCAGTTCGCGCATCTTGCTGACCATCTTGCTCGAAAGCTGATAGTCGGTCTTGCTCTTGACCGAAGAGAGGTTGACCGTGTCCAGCGTCTCGTTGGTGCAGCCGGCAAGCGCGGCTACGACAGCGGCGATGACAACAAGATTCCTGAAACGCATCCGCAGAAGCCCGTTTTAACCAAAATCCACCATGAGCACCGCCTCCACCGGGAAGGGTGTCAACGAATCAGTAAGCGATTATTCTTCACGAAATCTTAACCCTGCAGGATCCCCCTGCGCACGCCATCTTTCATGACCGCACGAATATGGCCAAGATTTGGCCACAGTCCGATTTCTGGTTGCCGATCGTGCCGGGATAATCGCAATGGTTCATTGCCGGAACGAAGAAAACCGCGCGGTTCCGGCATCTGATTTTAAAGGCTGCGACCGATATTCAGATATTTCTGCCGACGATCCGCCCGCAGCTCATCGCCATTGCGCCGAGAGAGTTCCTTGAGTGCGTCGGCGATTACAGTGCCGGTGCGGCTGATCACCGACTGCGGATCGCGGTGCGCGCCGCCGACCGGCTCGGGGATGATGCCGTCGATGATGCCGAGCGACTTCAGGTCTTCGGCAGTGATCTTCATGTTGCTGGCCGCCTCCTTCGCACGCGTTGAATCGCGCCAGAGGATGGAAGCCGCCCCTTCCGGTGAAATCACGCTATAGATCGCATGTTCCAGCATGTAGACGCGGTTGCCGGTCGCGATCGCGATCGCGCCGCCGGAGCCGCCTTCGCCGATCACCACGGTGACGATCGGCACCTTGACGTTGAGACACATTTCAGTGGAGCGGGCGATCGCCTCGGCCTGGCCGCGTTCCTCGGCGCCGACGCCGGGATAGGCGCCGGCGGTGTCGACCAGCGTGATCAGCGGCAGGCCGAAACGATCGGCCATCTCCATGACCCGGATCGCCTTGCGATAACCCTCCGGCCGCGGGCTGCCGAAATTGTGCTTGATGCGCGACTTGGTGTCGTTGCCCTTTTCCTGGCCGAGAATGGCGACGGGCATGCCACGGAAACGGGCGAGCCCTGCCTGGATCGCATCGTCATTGGCAAATTGCCGGTCGCCGGCAAGCGGCGTGAATTCGGTGAAGAGGTCGGCCGCATAGTCGAGGAAATGCGGGCGCGACGGATGGCGGGCCACCTGGGTCTTCTGCCAGGGAGACAGCTTGGAATAGATCTCGGCCATGGCATCGCGGACACGCACCTCAAGTCGCGCGATCTCGTCGGAGGTGTTCACGCTCTCATCTTCGCTGGCAAGCTTCTTCAGCTCAAGGATCTTGCCTTCAAGATCAGAGATGGGTTTTTCGAAGTCGAGATAGTTGTGCATGAGATGCGTTTCCGATCAATTGCGACAAGGAAGACCGGCAAAGCCAACCTGCCCGGCGGTCCTAATCCTGTTTTTTCGCCTGTTTGGCAAGGGGGTGATGGTTTTGCACGAGGTCATGCAGCCGTTGTTCCAGCACATGTGTATAGATTTGTGTCGTTGAAATGTCCGAGTGGCCGAGCAGCTCCTGCACGGCGCGAAGGTCGGCGCCATTGGCGAGCAGATGACTGGCGAAGGCATGGCGGAGCACGTGCGGCGAAATCGCCGCGATCCTTATTCCCGCTCGCGCCGCCAGCCCCTTGAGGTCGCGGGCGAATACCTGGCGCGGCAAGTGGCCGCTCTTGCCGTAGGAGGGGAAGAGCCAAGGGCTCTCGGCCTCGTCAGCCGTCTTGCGTAGCGCATCGCCATAGGCTCGCATGGCGCGGATCGCTGCCTGCGACAGCGGCACCAGCCTTTCCTTGTTGCCCTTACCGCGGATGACGAGAAAGCGCCCGTTCTGCGCCAGCACGCTTGCCGGCAGCGAGACCAGCTCGCTGACGCGCATGCCGGTCGCGTAGAGAAGCTCGATCAGCGCATGCATGCGCAGCCTGGCCAACGTGTCCTCGCCGCCAGAGGCGGCTTCGGCTTCCGCCTGACCGATCAGCCGCGTGACGTCCTCGATGGTGAGCGTCTTCGGCAGCGCGCGTGCCTTCTTCGGCGCGTCGAGGATTCCCGTCGGGTCGTCGCCGCGCAGTCCTTCGGCATAGAGAAACTTGTAGAATTGCCTCAGCGCCGACAGGCGGCGCGCCTGCGACGACGCCTTGAAGCCTTGGCCGGCAAGGTGTGAAAGATAGCTCCTCAGATCATCGGCGGAGGCATCGGTCAATCGCGTGCCACGCGCCCGCAGGAACGAAAGCGCGTCTTCAAGGTCGCGCTCGTAGGACTGCAGCGTGTTCACAGCCGCGCCGCGTTCGGCGCTCATCATTTCAAGGAAGGCTTCGAGGTGGGCGGCCGAAAGGTCGGTCATTGCGTTTTGTTGACCCGTTCGGAGGGAATGCGCACCGTCACGTCCCGCTCAACCGGTTCGACGAGGGTGACGAGCGCAATCATCGTGCCATAGATCACGCCGGCCATAACGGCGCAGAAAAACAGGAACCGGAACAGCGTCGGCATTTCAGTCTCCCCTGCATGTTGCTTAAATCGGAGAGGATTTAAGGACAGATCATGCAGCCGTTCAAAGTGCTACAGTAACCTTCCGCGTCTGAGTAGATGCGCGGCGCCGTAGCGGATGCGCGATCTATATGAACGGCCCTGTCGCCAAGTTCAAGAAGCGCCGCAGGCGAACGCGCGGCGACTTGACGCTCCCCGTCGATTTGTCGATACGGAGTAAAACGGGGAATATGAAACGCAATGAACGACGTGACCGAACCGGTTTCCGAGACGCTTGCCGAACGGGCGAAGCTCGCCCTCGGTAGGCGCAATCTCGTTTTCATCGGACTGATGGGCGCGGGAAAATCGGCGATCGGTCGGTTGACGGCTCAGGCGCTCGGCATTCCCTTCGTCGATTCCGACCATGAGATCGAGCGGGTCTCGCGCATGACCGTCAGCGACCTTTTCGCCACCTATGGCGAGGAGGAGTTCCGCGCCCTTGAAGCACGCGTGCTGAAGCGGCTGCTAAGATCGGGGCCGCGGGTGGTTTCGACCGGCGGCGGCGCCTATATCAATGAACGCTCCCGCCGGCATATCAAAAAAGGCGGCTTGACGGTCTGGCTCAATGCCGACCTCAACGTGCTCTGGGAACGGGTGAACAAACGCGACACGCGCCCGCTGCTGAAGACCGAGAACCCCAAGCAGACACTCGAAAACCTGATGCGCGCGCGCTATCCGATCTATGCCGAGGCAGATCTTACGGTCCTCTCTCGCGACGTAAAAAAGGAAACGATGGTGGAGGAAGTCCTCGCTGCCATCGCTGACCACCAGAAAGCCCAGAAGCCATGAACAGCCATCTAATCCCCGCAGCCGAACGCAAGGTCCGCGTACACCTCGGGGATCGTTCCTACGATATCCTCATCGGCCCCGGCCTGATCGCTGCTGCGGGCAAGGAGATCGCGTCCCGCCTCAAGGGCCGTAAGATGGCCGTCATTACGGACGAGAACGTCGCGCCGCGCTACCTTGAGCCGTTGATGGCGAGCCTTAAAGGAAACGATATCGATGCCGTTTCCCTCGTTCTGCCGGCCGGGGAAAAGACCAAGAGCTTCGAGCATCTGATCACCGTCTGCGAAGCCGTGCTCGGCGCGAGGATCGAGCGCAACGACGCGGTGATCGCGCTCGGCGGCGGCGTCATCGGCGACCTCACCGGCTTCGCGGCCGGCATCGTGCGTCGCGGCTCGCGCTTCATTCAGATTCCGACTTCGCTGTTGGCGCAGGTCGACTCTTCGGTCGGCGGCAAGACCGGGATCAACTCGCCGTATGGCAAGAACCTGATCGGCGTCTTTCACCAGCCGGATCTCGTTCTCGCCGACACGGATGTGCTCGACACCTTGAGCCCGCGCGAGTTCCGCGCCGGCTATGCCGAGGTCGCCAAATACGGTCTTATCGACAAACCGGATTTCTTCCGGTGGCTCGAACAGAACTGGCAGGAGGTGTTTGCCGGCGGGCCTGCCCGGATCGAGGCGATCGCCGTCAGCTGCCAGGCGAAGGCAGACGTCGTCGCAGCGGACGAGCGCGAAAACGGCCTGCGCGCACTGCTCAATCTCGGCCATACGTTCGGACATGCGCTGGAGGCAGCGACCGAGTATGACAGTCGACGGCTGGTTCACGGGGAGGGCGTGGCGATCGGTATGGTGCTGGCGCACGAGTTTTCCGCCCGCATGAACCTGGCAAGCCCCGACGATGCTGCGCGTGTGGCTGCCCATCTCAAGGCTGTCGGCCTGCCGACGCGGATGGCCGATATCCCTGGCACGCTGCCGCCGGCCGAGCGGTTGATGGACGCGATCGCCCAGGACAAGAAGGTAAAAGGCGGCAAACTCACCTTCATTCTCACGCGAGGCATCGGCCAATCCTTCGTCGCCGACGACGTCCCAACCTCCGAAGTGCTGAGCTTCCTCAGAGAAAAGCACCCCCGATGACCGCCGACGCATTCCTGGCCTTTCTGGCAGAATACTGGCTTTCTCTCGTTTCGGTCGTCTGCCTTCTCGTGTTCTCCGCCTTTTTCTCCGGCTCGGAGACGGCGCTGACCGCGGCTTCGCGGTCGCGGATGCATATGCTGGAGGGCAACGGCGACGAGCGCGCCGGTATCGTCAATCGCCTGATCGAGCGACGCGACCGTTTGATCGGGACACTGCTGATCGGCAACAACCTCGTCAACATTCTCGCCTCATCGCTGACGACGAGCCTGCTGATCGGTCTCTTCGGCGATTCCGGCGTGGCGATTGCGACGCTCGCCATGACGGTGCTGCTCGTGATTTTTTCCGAGGTTCTGCCGAAAAGCTGGGCAATCGCGTCGCCGGATCGGTTCGCGCTCGCCGTGGCGCCGGTCGTGAGGCCCTTCGTTGCCGTCGCCGGTCCTCTATCCACTCTTGTCAATGCGATCGTCCGGCACATTCTGCACCTTTTTGGCGTGAACCTTTCATCCGACATGCCGATGCTTACGGCGCATGAGGAATTGCGGGGTGCGGTCAATCTGCTTCACCGCGAAGGATCCGTGATCAAGGCGGACCGCGACCGGCTTGGCGGCGTTCTCGACCTCGGCGAGCTTGAAGTCTCCGACATCATGATCCATCGCACCGCGATGCGGGCGATAAACGCCGATGATCCCCCGGAGGTCTGCGTGCGGGATATCCTCGAAAGTCCCTTCACGCGGCTGCCGCTCTGGCGCGGATCCACCGATAACATCATTGGCGTCGTCCATTCCAAGGATCTTTTGAGGGCGCTGGCCGAGCCGGACGTCGAGCCTGAGAACCTCGACATCGTGAAGATCGCGCAGAAGCCGTGGTTCGTGCCGGACACCACCAACCTCAAGGACCAGCTCAACGCGTTTCTGCGGCGCAAGCTGCACCTCGCCATCGTCGTCGACGAATATGGCCAGGTTCAGGGTCTCGTCACGCTCGAGGACATCCTCGAGGAGATCGTCGGCGATATCGCCGATGAGCATGACCTCGACATTCAGGGTGTGCGGCAGGAGGCCGATGGCTCTATCGTCGTCGATGGATCGGTGCCGATCCGCGACCTCAACCGAGCGCTGGACTGGTCGCTGCCGGACGAAGAGGCAACGACGGTCGCCGGTCTCGTCATCCATGAGTCGAAGAGCATTCCGGAAGAGCGGCAGGCCTTCACCTTCTACGGTAAGCGCTTCATCGTCATGAAACGCGTCAGGAACCGGATTACCAAGTTGCGCATCCGCCCTGCAGAGGATGATCAGCCGCTCGCGTAGCAGGTGGACTGGGAATGGCGGTCCACCTCACCAGCGCGTAGGCTCTCCGGGTGCTGCCGCCTCGACTGCCAGCGCGTGCAGGGCGGCATCGAGCTCCGGCTTCAGCAGGTCATTGATCGCGCGGTGACGCTGAACGCGGCTCATGCCCGCAAAAGCGCTGGCAACGATCCGTATGCGCATATGGGTTTCGCCGCCGCCGTCGAAACTCGGCTGGTGCCCCGCATGCTGGCCGCTCTCGTTGATCACCGCCAGACGTTCCGGATGGAAGGCTTCCACGAGCTTCTGTTCGATCCGGCTTTGCAGCGACATGCTTCCGTCCCATTTCCTTGTTTGCTGCGGTACCGCTCAAAGCCGCAAAATACTCGCACAAAGCCAGCAACATTCAGCTTTGTCAATTCTTGTTGTGACCCTCTGCAAACCCCATAATGTGAGCCATGAAACTCGATTCCAAATACTTCGATCGCATCCGCACGCGCCGCAAGGTGGAGCCGCGCGCAGAGCCGTCTGCGCCGGTATGCCAGTGGGACGGTTGCGACAAGAACGCGCAGCATCGGGCTCCCGTCGGCCGCAATGCCGAGGGCGAATATTTCATGTTCTGCTTCGAGCACGTGAAGGAATACAACAAGGGCTACAATTATTTCTCCGGGCTCTCCGACACCGAAATCGCGCGTTATCAGAAGGAAGCGCTGACCGGCCATCGCCCCACCTGGACTGTCGGCGTCAACAAGAATGCCCGCAATGGTCCCAGCCAGTCGCAGATGCGTTCCGGCACTGCCGGTGCGCAGGCGCGCCTGCGCGATCCGTTCGGCTTTTTCAGCGAGGCGCGCGCCCGAGCCGCCCGGCATGAACCGCGCCTGCGTAAGCTGAAGACGCTCGAAGCCAAGGCCTTCGAAACACTCGGGCTCGGAGCCGCGGCAACGTCTGCCGATATCAAGGCCGCCTACAAGGATCTCGTCAAGAAGCATCATCCCGATGCAAATGGCGGCGACAGGGGATCGGAAGACCGTTTTCGGGCGGTTATTCAAGCCTATCAATTGTTAAAACAGGCTGGCTTCTGCTAACAACGCGGACTATTACATGAAGCACTTTTGCAGGCGAATGCGCGGGTGCCCTCCGGCGGCCGCTCTGGAGACATGATGAGCAAGATTGACCTCGATATTTCCAACCTCCCCGACACGACGATCTCTGTCCGGGAGGTTTTTGGGATTGATACGGATTTGCGCGTTCCCGGTTATAAGAAGGGTGACGCCTATGTGCCCGATCTCGATCCGGACTATCTCTTCGATCGCGAGACGACGCTCGCCATTCTTGCAGGGTTTGCCCATAACCGACGCGTCATGGTTGCCGGCTATCACGGAACCGGCAAGTCGACGCATATCGAGCAGGTCGCGGCGCGGCTGAACTGGCCCTGCGTGCGCGTCAATCTCGACAGCCATGTCAGCCGTATCGATCTCGTCGGCAAGGATGCAATCGTCGTCAAGGACGGGTTGCAGGTCACCGAATTCAAGGACGGCATCCTGCCCTGGGCCTACCAGCACAATGTCGCGCTCGTCTTCGACGAATACGACGCCGGCCGCCCGGACGTCATGTTCGTCATTCAGCGCGTGCTCGAGTCCTCCGGTCGCCTGACCCTGCTCGACCAGAGCCGCGTCATTCGCCCACATCCGGCCTTTCGGCTGTTTGCGACCGCCAACACCGTTGGCCTCGGCGACACCACCGGCCTCTATCATGGTACCCAGCAGATCAACCAGGCACAGATGGACCGCTGGTCAATCGTCACGACGCTCAACTATCTGCCGCACGACAAGGAAGTCGACATCGTTGCCGCCAAGGTCAAGGGCTTCACTGCCGACAAGGGCCGCGAGACGGTATCGAAGATGGTTCGGGTCGCCGATCTGACCCGCGCCGCTTTCATCAATGGCGACCTGTCGACCGTCATGAGCCCGCGCACCGTGATCACCTGGGCCGAGAATGCCTATATCTTCGGTGACATCGCCTTTGCCTTCCGCGTGACCTTCCTCAACAAGTGCGACGAGCTGGAGCGGGCGCTGGTCGCCGAACATTACCAGCGCGCCTTTGGCGTCGAGCTCAAGGAAAGCGCCGCCAATATCGTGCTGGAAGCCACCGCCTGAGGCCCCAACGCCGGGCTCGATTTGAGGCCGGACTGCGGCTTTCAGCGCCGCGCGTCTTAAGACGCACAAAGGCCGCTGTAACACTTTGAAATGCTGCATGGTTTATCGTCAAATCGGTTCCGATTTAAGAACCATGCAGTGGGGCTAACCTGATGATGCGCTCGGATGTCAGCTGATCGGGCTGAAAGAAGGAACTGTTGTGAGCTCGAATTCCAAGGCGAAACCGAACACGAGGGAAAACGCCGCTGAACCGTTCAAGCGGGCGCTTTCCGGCTGCGTCCGGTCGATCGCCGGCGATGCAGAGCTCGAGGTTGCCTTCGCTAACGAGCGTCCGGGCATGGCGGGCGAGCGCATCCGTCTGCCGGAACTTTCCAAGCGCCCGACCCGGCAGGAGCTTGCGGTTGCGCGCGGCCTCGGCGATTCCATGGCCCTGCGCAAGGCCTGCCATGATGCGCGCATCCACGCGACGATGTCGCCGCAGGGGGCGGATGCGCGCGCGATCTTCGATGCCGTCGAGCAGGCGCGCGTCGAGGCTATCGGTGCGCTCCGGATGGCTGGTGTTGCCGACAATCTCTCCTCGATGCTCGAGGAGAAATACGCCAAGGCGAATTTCGCGGCGATCGAAAACCAGGCAGATGCACCTCTGGAAGAGGCGGTGGCGCTCCTCGTGCGGGAAAAGCTCACCGGAGAGAAACCGCCTGCGTCAGCCGGGAAGGTGCTCGATCTCTGGCGCGATTTCATCGAACAGAAGGCAGCGGCGGACATGCGCGGCCTGCCGGCCACGATCAATGATCAGCAGGCCTTCGCTCGCGTGGTGCGCCACATGCTCTCTTCGATGGATGTCGCCGAGAAATACGGCGAAGACGACATCGAACCGGATGAGCAGGAGAACGAGACCGACGAGGACCAGCCGCGCAGCCAGGAGCAGGACGAGAACGCAAGCGACGAGGAGCAGGGGTCCGATGCCGCACCCGCCGATGAAAACCAGTCTGCCGAGGAGCAGATGGAAGAAGGCGAGATGGACGGCGCGGAGATTTCCGACGACGACCTTCAGGACGAGGGCGACGAGGAGAGCGAGACACCCGGCGAGGTCAAGCGGCCCAGCCACCCCTTCGCGGATTTCAACGAGAAGGTGGACTATGCGGTGTTCACGCGGGAGTTCGACGAGATAGTCACCTCCGAAGAGCTTTGCGACGAGGCGGAGCTCGATCGCTTGCGTGCCTTCCTCGACAAGCAGCTTGCCCATCTGCAAGGGGCCGTCGGCCGTCTCGCCAACCGCCTGCAGCGCCGGTTGATGGCGCAACAAAACCGGTCCTGGGAGTTCGACCTGGAGGAAGGCTATCTCGATACCGCGCGCTTGCAACGCATCATCATCGATCCGATGCAACCGCTCTCCTTCAAGCGGGAGAAGGACACGACCTTCCGCGATACCGTTGTTACGCTGCTGATCGATAATTCCGGCTCGATGCGCGGCCGGCCGATTACCGTTGCGGCCACCTGCGCCGACATTCTCGCCCGCACGCTGGAGCGCTGCGGTGTCAAGGTCGAGATCCTCGGCTTTACCACCAAGGCGTGGAAAGGCGGGCAATCCCGCGAGAAATGGTTGGCCGGCGGAAAGCCGCAGTCGCCGGGGCGTCTCAACGATCTTCGGCACATCATCTACAAGTCCGCCGATGCGCCCTGGCGCCGCGCGCGGCGCAATCTTGGACTGATGATGCGCGAGGGTCTGCTCAAGGAGAACATCGACGGCGAAGCGCTGATGTGGGCGCATGACCGCCTGCTGGCGCGGTCGGAACAGCGGCGCATCCTGATGATGATCTCGGATGGCGCGCCGGTTGACGATTCCACGCTGTCGGTGAACCCGGGCAACTATCTCGAGCGCCATCTGCGCGCCGTCATCGAGCAGATCGAAACCCGCTCGCCGGTCGAACTTCTGGCGATCGGGATCGGTCACGACGTCACCCGCTACTACCGCCGCGCCGTGACGATCGTCGACGCTGACGAGCTGGCGGGCGCCATGACGGAACAGCTTGCGGCGCTCTTCGAGGATGAAAGCTTGACTCGTCGTTCGGGACGCATGCGGCGCGCCGGCTAGGACGGGATGCGCCGCATCCGCCATGAGCCGGATTTAAGTCTCTCGTCAGCGACGCTACCTCCTTTGAGGCGCATCAAGGTCGCTATGCCACTTTGAATGAGCGCATGATTTACCCTCAGATCAGTCACGATTTACGGGGAATCATGCAGCAATTGCTCCCGTCTACGAAGGTTTCGCCGTTCGCTTGCGAGCGGCAAAGCCGCTCCCGCCTTATTCTGCCTTATCCTCCTCGGAAGGTCCCCAGATGCTCTGCCGAAGTCTTGCCGTCCTTTTCTTGCTGGCGTCAACGGTGGCCGCCCGCGCGGTGCCTGCAAGCGAGATCGTGCCGGTTCAGAGCCGGCAGATATCGCAATTCAGGGTCGGCTCCGACGAGACGGTGTTCGGCAGGCTCGAATTCATCGGCGGGATCGAGATGACTTCGCCCAATCCGCTGCTCGGTGCTATTTCGGCAATCCGGTTTCGCCCGGATGGCGATAGCTTCGTTGCGGTCATGGACACCGGTCATTGGGTCGAAGGGGCCGTTATCCGAGATGATGCGGGCAGGCTTGCGGGGCTTACCGATCTGAAGGCGACCTCCATGACCGATGGAAGCGGCAGGGCGCAGCTCGAGAAATGGAGGGTGGATTCGGAGGGATTGGCTTTGCGCGAAGGGCAGGCGATCGCGAGCTTCGAGCAATTGTCCCGCATCGAGGTCTATCCCGATCCGGGTTTCGCGCATTCAAGGCCCATAGCCCAGATGAGGCTGCCGTTTCCGCTTGAGGAATTGCGCAGCAACGGCGGTCTGGAGACGATTGCCATAGCGCCGAAAGAGGGGCCGCTCGCCGGTGCCGCGGTCGTGGTGTCGGAGCGCAGCGTCGACGAAGCCGGCAACCTCCTGGCGGGCATTCTGGAGGGCCCGATGAAGGGTGCTTTCACGGTGGCCCGCGAGGATCCCTACTCGGTCACCGATGGTGCTTTCCTGCCGAATGGCGACCTGCTGCTCTTGGAACGCCGGTTCAATCTCGCCTCCGGTCTCGGCATGCGCATTCGGCGAATAGCGGCCGAAGACATTCGGCCGGGTGCCGTCGTCAATGGCGAGGTGTTGCTCCAGGCGGATATGGCCTATCAGATCGACAATATGGAAGGGCTCGATGTGATCGCACGGAGCGATGGCGATATCCGGGTGATCGTCGTTTCCGACGACAATCACTCGATCCTCGAGCGCAACCTTATGCTCGAATTCCGCTTGGCCAAATAGAAACGGGGCCTGCTGGCCCCGCTCAAAAGAGTCGTCGGCGCCGGGCGGCTCGTTACACCGCCCGGGCCGCAGCGACCGGCATCGGCTTGATGACGCTCATCAGCGCGCCATAGGGCAGCAGCAGGACAACGCCGCAAAGGATCTTGACGGCGAGGTCGCCGAGCGCCCAGGAAATCCAGCGCGGCGCGTCGGGCGTGAGTAGACCGAACAAGGGAGCCGCTTCCAGCGCGAAACCGTCGTTCGGACCAAAAAAGACGAAAGACGGCGCGAAGGCGAAGGAGAAGAACATGGCCGTGTCCAGCGCCGAGCCGATGAGAGAGCCGGCGAGGGGCGCGCGCCACCAGCTCTGGCGCCGCAATCTGTTGAAGACGGAGATGTCAAGAAGCTGCCCGAGCAGGAATGCCGAGCCCGAGGCGATCGCAATTCGCGGCGTTGCGGCGAAGAAGGAAAGGGCGATGGCGGCAACGAAACCGGCAATCACGACCCGCCGTGCGACCTGCGGCCCGAAGTGTCGGTTCGTCAGGTCGGTAACAAGAAAGGCGAAGGGATAGCTGAAGGCACCCCAGGTCAAAAGATCGCCGAGCTGCATGCCGGCCATGGAGCCCGGCAACGGATACTGGACGAGAAAATTCGAGGCCACGACCACGAGGGTCATCAGCGCGACATAGATAAAGAACGTGCGGTTGATCAGCATTTTTTTATCCTGGGTGATGCCACCAGTTGGAGAAAGCCTACTGCATGTATCCTAAATCGGCTCCGATTTAGGATACAAACATGCAGCAATTCGAAGTGCTACAGCGACCTTTGTGCGTCTGAAAAGACGCACGGCGCTGTAGCCGGGCGCGCCGGCGGATGAATATGTGGCGACACAAGAAAAAGGCTTGCCGGACGAGCCCGCAAGCCTTCAAGCTCTTGTCGGACGTGCTGGGCGCCGGTCAGGCTGCTTCAGCAGCCTTCTTGACGATCTGGCGGCGCAGCAGGCGAGCGCGCATGCTCAGCTCGTTCTCATCGGCCTTCAGCAGGAAGGCGTCGAGGCCGCCGCGGTGTTCGACCGAACGGAGAGCGGCAGCGGAAACGCGCAGGCGGAAGCGCTGGCCGAGAGCATCGGAAATCAGCGTGACGTTGCACAGGTTCGGCAGGAACTTGCGCTTTGTCTTGTTGTTGGCATGGCTGACATTGTTGCCCGACTGGACGCCCTTGCCGGTCAATTCGCAACTACGGGACATGGTACACCTATTCTCTTTTATCGCCGCCGGACAATGCGGTAGCGGGCCTAGAGCCCAGGCCGCGTTCCTGTTGGCCATTATTGGAAAGTCGCGGTTCTATAGTCAGTGGCGGCTCGCCAGTCAAGCCAAACCTGCGCGTTCCCGAAAAACCAGCACTTTTCGCGATGGCTTTGCAAGATCAAGCAGCGATGCCTGCCACAGTAGCGCGGTGTAGGCCGAATTCCAAGACGTTCTGGGATGCGCTACTCTTCGCTGGAACCATGCGTGGCGTCAGCGTCGGCGGTCGCGCGGATTTTGAGGAATTGGCCTAGAAAAGCCGCAAACCGCCTGCATCTCAAGGGATTGCGACAGCTTAGAAGGAATGGGGCAATCGGGCATGAAGTTGCGCATTGGCTTTCACGCGCCGGCACTGCTGGCCGCCATCATGTTTTCCACAGCGTCTCCCGCTGCAGATATCGAGCATCAGACGGACTATAGCATCTCGCTTGCCGGTCTCCCGGTGGCACGGGCCTCGTTCTACACCGAGGTTGAAAAGAATCGCTACACGATTTCGGGCACGCTGAGGTCGGCCGGGCTCGCCGATATCATCAGCCGAACTTCGGGGCAGACGCGCGTTTCCGGCGTGGTCGGGCGCGATCGTCTTCGCGCCACCGAATATTCCATGTCCTACCGCAGCGGCAGGAAGGCCCGCGCGATCAACGTGACCTTCCGCAACGGCAACGTCGTTCAAGCGAGCATGACCCCGAAGCGTAACCCGCTGCCGAAGAACTGGGTGCCGGTCACGAGTCGCGACATGCGAAACGTGTTGGATCCGCTTTCCGGGCTGATCATTCCGGCGAGGAGCCGCATCTGCCCCAATACCCTGCCGATCTTCGACGGCGAATCGCGGCTCGATATCCAACTTTCGCCCAGGGGGACGAGAATTTTCAGAACCAAGGGCTTCGAGGGCGAGGTGATCGTTTGCGGCGTCCGCTTCGTGCCGAAGGCGGGCTACAGGAAGGGGCGCGAGGATGTCGAATATCTCCGCCGCCTAGCAACCATGGAAGTCTGGTTCGCAAAAGCCCAAACTGTCGACGTCTACGCACCGGTCTACCTCCGCATTCCGACCAAGCTCGGCCCGGTAACCATATCGGCGACACGCTTTGGCGGATGAAACTAGCCGGTAGGCCGTCGCGCTTCCAATCGCGGAAGAGCGGTAGATCCTTTATAAGTTGACGTGGCAGCGGAAAACCCTTGCGTCGTTTTCCGCGATGCGGTTCTAACAATGCGAAACAAGCATGCGGCGCGTGGGGGCAGGAATGAAGTTCAAGGCTACGCTGATCGGATTTTCCGCGATTCTCATGTGGTCGCTGCTGGCGCTCTTTACTGCCGCCTCCGGCAAAATGCCGCCGTTCCAGCTGTCGGCAATCTGCTTTCTCATCGGCAGCCTGCCCGGTATCGTCGTGCTCGCTTTGAAGCCTCAGCGTTTGGCGCTTCTGAAGCAGCCGGCCGAGGTCTGGGTCACCGGGATCGCCGGCCTCTTCGGCTATCATTTTCTCTATTTCACCGCGCTTCGAAATGCCCCGGCGGTCGAAGCCGGCCTGATCGCCTATCTCTGGCCGCTCTTGATCGTCGTCGGCTCGGCATTGCTGCCTGGGGAGAGGCTTCGTTGGTATCATATCGCAGGCGCACTTGCGGGACTTGGTGGCACGATCCTGATCGTCTCCCGCAACGGCATCGCCTTCGATGGCGCCTATACACTCGGTTACGGGGCTGCGTTCCTCTGCGCCTTCACCTGGTCCGGTTATTCGCTGCTCACCCGCCGGTTCGACGCGGTGTCGACCGATGTCGTGACCGGTTTCTGCCTGGCAACCTCGATTCTGTCTTTCCTCTGCCACCTCGGCCTTGAAACCACCGTGTGGCCGCAGACGGCTTTCGAGTGGCTTGCGGTCGCAGGACTTGGATTGCTGCCGGTCGGCGCGGCTTTTTACGCCTGGGATTTCGGCGTCAAGAACGGCGACATTCAGCTTCTCGGCGTTGCGAGCTACGCGGCGCCGGTCCTTTCGACGCTGATCCTCATCCTATTCGGCTTTGCGGAGCCATCCTGGCGGATTGCGGCGGCCTGCCTGCTGGTGACCGGCGGCGCCGTGCTTGCGGCAAACGACATGATTTTCCGGAAGGACAGAGCCGTGCCGCAGCCGGCCGAGTAAGTTGCGCGCCTAATTATTTAGAAGGCGCGGCGCTCTGAGGCGGCTCCCAATCGGGTGCCGCCATTTCTAATGCGGAAAAATCGAAGCCCGGCGCGACCGTGCAGCCGACGAGTGTCCAGTCCCCAAGGGAAGTGGCCGATTGCCACCAATTGGCGGGGACCACGTGCTGCGGCCTCTCGCCGGCGAGGAGGTCCGGGCCGAGCCGGACATGCGCGGCGGGCTCACCGGGTTCGGCAATGCTGAGTTCGAGCGGCGCCCCGGCATAGTAATGCCAGACTTCGGCGGCATCCCGGACACGGTGCCAATGCGATCGATCACCTTTTTCGAGCAGATAGTAGATTGCCGTTGAATGGCCACGCGGCCCTCCTGCCTGGTCGCGGAAGGTCTGCACATACCAGCCGCCTTCCGGGTGGCGCAGAAGGCCCAGCGTTTCGATAAACGCCGCCGCGGTCAAATCTCGCGATGCAATCATCAGAAATTGTCTTTCCGCTTGCGGATCTCCGCAAAGACGGCGGCATCAGTCGCCTTATCCATGCCGAGATGCGCGCGGATCTTCGGATCGGCCGCGCGCAGGAACGGGTTCGTCCGTTTCTCGAGGCCGATCGTCGTCGGCGCAGTGAAGCCGCCATCCGAACGGGTCTCCTCTACCTCCGCGGCACGCGCTTTGAGCGCGGTGTTTTCAGGATCGATCGTCACGGCGAAATGAGCGTTGGAGAGCGTGTACTCGTGACCGAAATAGACGGCCGTGTCATCGGGCAGCGCCATCAACCGGCTCAGCGATTGCCACATCGCATCGGCCGTTCCCTCGAACAGCCGGCCGCATCCGAGCGCAAACAGCGTGTCGGCGGCAAAGAGCAGCTTATCGTCAGGAAAATGGAAGCAGATGTGGCCGGCCGTATGCCCCGGCGTCTCTATGACATCGACCGGGTGGCCGGCGAAATCGAAACGATCGCCGTGGCCGACCGTCCTGTCGATGCCGGGAATTTTCGATGCCTCGCGCGTCGGGCCGATGATGGTGACGCCGAAGCGTTCCTTCAGGCTTACATTCGCGGCCACGTGGTCGCCGTGGTGGTGGGTGGTCAGAATGTGCGTCAGCCGCCAGCCCCGGCGCTCCAGCACGTCGAGGATCGGCTGCTCCTCCGGAGCATCGATCGATGCCGTAGCGCCGCTCTCCGGATCGTGGACAAGAACACCGAAATTATCGGTGCGGCAGAGAAAAAGGTCGAGTTCGAGCGCGGCCATGGCTTGGTCCTCCGTTCGGGCGTCGCGCGGGATGGCGAAACCGCTTCACCCGCTCCAGCCGAATGTAGCGAGGCTCGCCTTGAAGTCTACCGCCTCAAGGCTAACATGTTGCCCCATGCACACGGATATCGTCGATCTGCGCCAATTCTATCATTCCGAACTCGGCCGGATGGCGGAGCACTCCGTCAGCATGGCGCTCGCTTCCGTCTGGGCGCGTCTGCCGGAGGAACGGCTTGTCGGGCTCGGTTATGCGGTGCCCTATCTCGAGCGGTTCCGCGCCGACACTGAACGGACTTTCGCCTTCATGCCGGCCGGGCAGGGCGCTGTGAACTGGCCGGTTGCCGAATTGTCTTCAACGGCGCTGGTCTTCGATGAGGAATTGCCGCTGCCCGATGCGTCGATCGATCGTGTGCTGATGGTTCACTCGTTGGAATTCGCCGAAAGCCCGCGCGAGACAATGAAAGAGATCTGGCGGATTCTCGCGCCCGGCGGGCGCTTGATTATCGTCGTGCCGAACCGGCGCGGCGTTTGGGCGCGAATGGAGCATACCCCCTTCGGCTCCGGACGACCCTATTCGCGGGGTCAACTGACGGCGCTCCTGCGCGAAACGAACTTTACGCCCGGAGCCACGGCCGAAGCACTCTTCTTTCCACCTACGGAGCGAAAGATGATCCTCCGTCTGCGCCAAGGCTTCGAGCGAGTCGGGCGCTCGCTGTGGCCGGTATTCTCCGGGGTGATCATCGTCGAGGCGCAGAAGCGGCTTTATCAGGGATTGCCGGTTGCTGTGCGCGCATCGCGCCGCGTTTTCGTTCCGGTGCTCGCGCCGCATGGCGTTCCAAGCACGCGCAGCCGGCTAACGGAGGTCAAGGGTAGGTAGGTCGATTGCTTTGCCCTAGCCTCTCGCCGCAGGCGGGGAGAGGCGATTTTGGCCTCGGAGCTTGCCGCGCGTCTCCGTCGACCCGCCTGCAGAGAGGGCCGGCAGGCCGGATGAGGGGCAAATATTTTGCGCCTGCCCTGTTAAAGACGTCACACTCGACAAATTTGCTTAGTCCCGGTATTGGCTGGATCGCATTCGTTCCCCGAAAGACGATCCGATGAACCTTGTTTCGAAGAGCCCTCAGCCGCGCCCCGGCATTCTCGACATTGCCGCCTATGTGCCCGGCAAGGAACACGCGCCGGGCGCCGCCAAGGTTCACAAGCTCTCGTCGAACGAGACGCCGCTTGGCGCCAGCCCGAGCGCGATCGAGGCGTTCCGGAAAGCAGCGTTCAACCTCGAGCGCTACCCCGACGGACAGGCGCACGCCCTCAAGGACGCGATCGCCGCCGTCCATGCGCTGAATCCGGCGAATATCCTTTGCGGCAACGGCTCGGACGAACTGCTCGGGCTCCTCTGCCACACCTATCTCGGATCCGGTGACGAGGGAATTGTCACCGAGCACGGCTTCCTGGTGTACAAGATCCAGATCATGGCCGCCGGTGGCACTGCCGTGACGGTCCAGGAAAGGGATGCGCGCGTCGACGTCGATGCGATCCTGGCTGCGGTGACGGAGCGGACGAAGATCGTCTTCATCGCCAATCCGGCAAACCCGACCGGCACCTATATTCCGGTTGACGAGGTCCGGCGGCTGCATGCCGGACTTCCCGCTAGCGCGCTGCTGGTGCTCGACGCCGCCTATGCCGAATATGTCCGTCGCAACGACTACGAAGCCGGGTTAGAGCTGGTTTCGGGCAATCGCAACGTCGTGATGACGCGGACGTTTTCGAAGATATATGGCCTTGCGGGCTTACGCATTGGCTGGATGTATGCGCCGCGCGATGTCGTGGACGCGGTCGAGCGTGTGCGTGGTCCGTTCAACCTCAATGCGCCCGCCATCGCGGCCGGCGCTGCCGCAATCCGGGACCAGGCATTCGTTGCGGCAGCGGTCGATCACAATCTGACCTGGCTCTCAACGATAACCGAGGCACTGCAGGCGATCGGTCTCCGCGTCACGCCTTCGGTCGCCAATTTCGTGCTGATCCATTTCCCGGAGGCCGACGGAAAATCGGCCGAGGAAGCGGATGCGTTTCTGACAAGCCGCGGCTTCATCCTGCGTGGCGTGCGCGCTTATGGTTTCCCCAATGCGCTGCGCATGACCATCGGCTCGCAAGAGGCGAATGAAGGCGTAATCGCCGCACTTGCTGAATTCATGGGACGGAAATAATGGCTCCGCAGTTCGAAACGATCGCCCTCATCGGCATAGGCCTTATCGGATCGTCGATCGCACGGGACATCCGCGAGAAACAGCTTGCCGGAACGATCGTCGTTTCGACGCGAACGGAGGCGACGCTGAAACGCGCCGAGCAGCTCGGTCTCGGCGACCGTTATACGCTTTCGGCGGCCGAGGCCGTCAAGAATGCCGATCTCGTTGTCGTCTCAGTGCCGGTCGGTGCTTCGGGCGCCATCGCTGCGGAAATCGCCGCGCATCTGAAACCCGGCGCGATTGTTACCGATGTCGGCTCGACGAAAGGGTCGGTGATCGCCCAGATGGCGCCGCATCTGGCCAAGACCGTGCATTTCATTCCCGGCCACCCGATCGCCGGGACGGAACATTCAGGTCCCGACGCCGGGTTCGCCGGACTTTTCCGCGGACGCTGGTGCATTCTGACGCCGCCTCCCGGCACGGACGAGGAGGCCGTCGCCAGGCTCAGGCTCTTCTGGGAAACGCTTGGCTCGATGGTCGACGAGATGGATCCGGAGCATCATGACAAGGTGCTGGCGATCGTTTCGCACCTTCCGCACATCATCGCCTACAACATCGTCGGAACGGCCGATGACCTTGAAACCGTAACGGAATCCGAAGTGATCAAATATTCGGCATCCGGTTTCCGCGATTTCACCCGCCTCGCGGCCTCGGACCCGACCATGTGGCGCGACGTCTGCCTGCACAACAAGGACGCTATCCTCGAGATGCTTGCCCGCTTCTCGGAGGATCTCGCCTCGCTACAGCGTGCGATCCGCTGGGGTGACGGCGACAAGCTGTTTGATCTCTTCACCCGCACGCGGGCAATCCGCCGGTCGATCATTCAGGCCGGCCAGGACACGGCGATGCCGGACTTCGGCCGGCACGCAATGGATCAGAAATAGGCCTGCAAAACGGCTGGAGCGGAATGCCGGAAGCCGCTTCATACATCCCGTTGTCTCATAGCGCGGGCAGCACGCCGATCGGAATGAAGGCGAGGAATGCCGTACCGTCGCGCACGTTAAGCTTGACGGTGGCCTCGTTCTTGCCGCCGGCAAGTGCAGTCAGCATGTTGGCGATATCGTTGATGAGGTCGGTTTCTTCCGGCACCGCCTTCACCAGGTTCTCCCGCCAGGCCACGATATCCGTCATGGTCAGGGAGAACTCGCCGGAAATCAGCCCCTGATCGTCGACAGAGAAGGGACCCTTAAGCTTGAGGCTCATTCCCGCGCCGGCATCAAGGCTCAGTTGACGCAATTCGCCCTTGGTGCCGCGAAGCATCTGCGGTGAAAAGCCGCTCGCCTGCAGCCATTCGGCTTGATCGACGACGGTCAGATCCGCCGCTATGTCAACCGGAGGGGCGAAGCTCGGCCCCTGGTGCGGGCGCAGATCGAGCTTATCCACGCTCAGAGCTGCGTCGACATCCGTGCCGTTCTTGCGAAGATGCACCTCACCATGGGCTGCGCCAAAGCCCAGGCTGTCGCCGATCAGCGGCGCACGCACCGTGCCGGTAAGATTGTCATAGGCGAGCGACGTACGGTCGATGCCCGACATTGTCGCCGCCAGGCTGGCATGGAGCAAGGTCCAGTCGGCGGATATCGACACATCCGGCGAGACCCGTACTTCGGCGGGGCCGTCGAGCTCGATGACCGCACGCCCGGGCTGGTAGACCTGTGCGGCCGTTCTCAGCGCGCCGAAGGAGGCGGATGCGCCAAGGCGCGTATCGTCGAGGCGAATCTTGTCGCAGAAAAGGCCGATGCGGAAGGGGAAACCGCGAACCTCCAGATCCGTGCATTCACCACCGAAGCCGGCGGTCTGCTTTTCCGTGAGATAGGACGTCACCCGCTTCTCGAGCTGGTCGGCGGCAAGATACCAGCCGCCGGAATAGAGGCCGATGGCAAGCACAATGCCAATTGCCAGCCAGCGGAACTTCCTGCCAGTGGGCCGCCCGTTGGCGACTTCGGTGACCGTCATGGTGTCGCGTACTCCAATTGTTGCGTCGGCATCCGGCTTTCGGGTGGTCGGATGCAATCCCGCAAACTATTTTCCTGCGCGGCGCGGCAGCGGACTTCGCTCATCCGCACCGGAATTTCGGTGCTTTCGCGTTTATGGCGCGTTTCTAACAGCTTGAGCGGGATACGGGCGGAAAACCGCTTCACACTTTTCCTCATCCCGCTCTAGAAAGTTCTACGGCGCCGTGCGTCTTTTCAGACGCGTGAAGGTCGCTGCAGCACTTTGAGTTGCTGCATGTTTATCCTTAAATCGGCTCCGATTTAAGGAAACATGCAGTAGTCAGCTACGGGTATTGCCGAGGTTTATTCGCCAATCGGCAGCAGCATGGGTTGAATGGCAGTGGATATGGACGAATTTTGGGTCTTTGGCTACGGCTCGCTGATGTGGAATCCGGGCTTTCGCTTCGAGGAGAAGCGGACGGCGCGCGCTTTCGGCTATCGCCGCTCGCTTTGCGTACGCTCCTGGGTGCATCGCGGCACGGAACGGCGTCCAGGTCTTGTGCTCGGCCTCGACTACGGCGGCTCCTGCATTGGTACGGCCTTCCGCGTGGCGGCGAGCGACAAGGCGGATGTGATCGATTATCTTCGCGAGCGGGAACTGGTCACGCATGTCTACAAAGAGCGGATGATGCCGGTCCAACTCGCGGATGGACGCCGCGTGCCGGCGCTTGCCTACGTGATCGACCGCAGCCACGTCCAGTATGCAGGGGCCCTGACGGCGACGGAAGCGGCGGCAACTGTGGCGGCCGCTGTCGGCAAGTCCGGGCCAAACACGGATTATGTCCTCAATACGCTCTCCCATCTCCGCGAAATGGGCATCCGCGACCAGTGGCTCGAGGATGTCGTGGCGGTGCTTGCCGCGGGCGGAGCTGCTTCGGCTCAGGCCTAGTCAAACCCTAGCCGTGTGTCGATTGCCACGCTAACTTACCCCTATGCCGTGGCCAACGCACTGAAAAATAAGCATCTCGTCTTCAGACTATTCAGCAATCTTAGCTTTTTTGCCAGGGTAAATTGCCCTTCACCATAACTCGCGGCAATTTCCCCGGAGGATCGCTTTGGGTGGAATCCGGAAATTCGCGGCCACAGCGCCAAAGGGCAACATTGTGCCATCTGCGGTCATTGTTCACACCGCGAGTTCCGCTATTCTCTGGGCGCGTTGAGATGCTGAATGGAGAGTATGAAATGCGGTTTCCGATGGGTTCGGGCAGTTTGCGCGCACTCGTGTTGGCTCTCTTAATCACCTCCTCGTCGATGGTGGCCGTCAGCTCGACCATGGCCGTGCTACAATGGATGCCTTGCCCGAAATCATCGATGCCGTAGCAGGCCGAGCAAAGGTGATGGTCGATGGAGGGCTCTGTCGCGGATCGGATATCATTAAAGCCCTCGCAATAGGTGCGGACCTCGTAGGCCTTGGCCGCATGCAGTGCTATGCCCTGGCCGCGGGAGGCGAGGCCGCAATCACTCGCATGCTTGAGCTGTTGGAAGACGAAACGCTTCGCTCCATGGCTTTGCTTGATGTCTCAGCCATTGGAGAATTGGGCCGATTGTATCTGCATCCGGCAGCCCCAGTCACCATACCAAGCGCCTTGAGCGCCTTTCCGCTGATAGATTTGTCGCGATATCCCTAATATACGGACAAAATCGGCGACGCTGCCTTTCAAGAAAATCTCTGTCGCAAAACTCCCTCGCAGAGTCGGTGTTTCGCTACCGGCTTTTGCGACAGCCGGATGGCCTCGTGGCTGCGACGGTCGATCGTTGCGCCGCCTCCACCTGCCGGGCTTGCGCCTGCGTACTCGTGATACATTGAAGGAGACCGATACTAGAAGGAGCAGAAGCGCATGATTAGACTCGTGATCATCGGCGTCGTCGCAGTCATCGTCCTTATCTTCGCACTGGTATATCTGGTGCCAAAGTCTGAAGAACAAAGGGCCGAAACGCCTCCGGCAACAACAACAGGGCCGGCTCCGGCTGTAACTCCAGCCACGCCACCTGCAACGACCGAACCTGCTCAATAACAAAAGTATGAGCTGATCGAGGCCCGAAAGCAGAACCCCGCATCGCAGGGGAGCTGGGTCACCCTCGAGCAGTCCGGCAAGGAACTCCCTTGCTCACAATTACGTTCTCCATGAAAGATCATGGGAGAGAAAAATATGTTCGGACGCGATGACTACAGTACTCCCGAAAGGCGAGCGTCCACGGCATTCCCCGTCAGCGTTCTGCTCCTCGCGATATGCGCCATCTTCGCATACTTGGCGATCGGCGGCGCACTCTTGGAGGAAGGAGTTAATACGGCTGTCTACATCCCGCAGACGGCGGACACGAGCGGAAGCCGCTAGAGAACCGGAGCGGCCATCAGGATTGCCTGTCACGCTCCCAGCGTCCATCTGTATGGTTGCCGATGCTGCCACTTTCATGCCGTCGGCACGACACCTCATAACGCCCAACCAGCTTAGCTTCCCGGTTTATCGACGGGGCAAAAACAAGAAGCGGCAGGGAGCCGCCGTAGCCGCTCGACCTGCCGCTTGATCGCCGTCGCCGGAGGAGACGGCGCCAGGCAATAAGTAATACTTAGTTTATTTCTTGCTTAATTAGACTTTAGTAGCATAGTCTGACCGTCCACTGCCTGGGAGGAGCAAGATGGAGCATGTCGAAGCCGAAAAGCTTTCCAGCCACACTGCGAGGAAGGTTTGGAATATTCACGAGTATTGCGAACGGCAACGCTTGTGCCAGGACGAAGAAAAGCGCTTGACCAGCCTCTTTGGCGCGTTCGCCACGGCTCGCGAACTATTGGACAACGCCAAACGTGCGCCGAGATGGCGGTATTAGCCAAGCTTAGACCAATTGGATCCCGCGTTCATCGCTGACGCGGGCTCGGTCGCGATAAAGCCGCGCACCGAAAAAGTAGACCCGGCGCTGTGGCCGGGTCGATAACAATGTCTTTCATACAGATACGCTATTTCGCGCCACGAAGAGGCACATGCCGCCGAGCTTTTTTGTTGTCGTTTGCGGCAGTCAATGTTGCCGCTTCGGGCTCAATCGAGACGTTCATCGCACCGGACGCAATGACAGCAACGGGGTCGAACCGTGCCATTCATCGTGGCGATGCCGCCGACCGCTTTGGGTCGAGAGAAGACGCCCCTGCGAGACGCACTAGCAGTGGATTTCGTTCCCCTGATTCCGAACGACCGATGATGGGAGTTAGGTCAACAATGCTGCACTAAAGGCAACATAGTGACCAAAAAGGCAAAATAGCGTGGCAATCGACACCGTGCGTCTCTTCAGACGCACAAAGATCGCTGTAGTACTTTGAATTGCTGCATTTTTAAGCTAGCTCGCGCAGCCGCTGTTCGGCGGTGGGCGGCAGCGGCAAATGCGGATTGGCCTTCGCGGTCTCGATCAGAAGATCATCGCTTGCGGCCTCGGTCACCTGCACCAGCCTTTGGAGAAACGCATCCGGATCCATGCCGGCTTCGATCGGCGGCAGGATGCGTACCTTGAAGTGACCAGGGAAGCGCAGAAATTTGCGCCGTGGCCAGAACAGCCCCGGATGCATCGCAACCGGGACCACTGGCACCTGCAGATCGCGGTAGAGCCGGGCGATGCCGTATTTATATTCCGGCGGTGCGCCGGGCGGGCGGCGCGTGCCCTCGGGGTAGATGATCAACTGACGTCCTGACGCGATCTCCTGCTTGGTGCGCTCCATCACCTCGGTCATGGCCTTGCCCCGTGCGGCGCGGTTTACCGGCACCATGCGTTGCTTGATGATGTACCAGCCGAACAGCGGTATCCAGGTTAGTTCGCGTTTCAGGATGTAGAACGGATCGTCAAGCCAGGGCAGAAGCGCATAGGCATCCCAGAAAGATTGATGCTTCGGCGCGAAGATAAAGGAGCCCTTCGGAATGTTCTCCAGGCCTTCGATTTCGAAGGTCGTGCCGACGATCTTGGCCAGCAGCCAGTGATTGCTTCTCACCCAATTCTTCGGCACGAACCATGCCTTCTTGCGCGGGACCAGGAAATAGACCGGCGTCAGCACGATCATCTGGACGATCAGATTGGCATAGAAGACCAGATTGAAAAGGATCGAACGCAGGATGATCATTACAGGCTCTCGATGCGGGTGCGATGACTTCGCTGCCTACACGAATACGCTAGCGAGGAAAACAGTCCCGTGGGCGATTTGATGCAGTCGCCTTCTGCCTAGGTTTTAGCGTGTGTTGGCCAGACGCCATAATCGCCCTCGCCTTCCTCGTGAGGGCTGTTGGCGCTATTTTTCTACGGGGGCCACTCTGGCGGAGTCGGTTCTAAGACCATTTGTCGAATGCCCGCCCATCATGTCGCGCAGCGAGGCGACGGAATATTTAGCATATTCGAGCAATATGGCCTTCAGCACCAGCGGATTGCGCAGCCAGTTGGTCGTCTTGAGATCGGAATTGACGACCGGATAGGCAATGAACTCGGTGCCCGGTCTGGTACGCCGCAGCTCGAGAAGACTGCGCGGCATGTGATAATTGTTGGTGACGACGAGCACGCTCCTGTAGCCTCGGTCGCGAATCCACTGTCCGGCCTCGGTGGCATTGCCAATCGTGTCGACCGCTTCGTGTCCGATATCGACGCAGCATTTGAAAAGATCGGCCGAGCTCTGGGTGTTGCGGCGTATCTGACTGGCTGTCGTCGTCGGGTGGACGCCGGAGATCAACAACCGCTTTCCAGCTCCGGACTTCAAGAGGCTCACCGCCTGATCGATCCGCTGGAAGCCGCCAGTCAATACGACGATCGCATCTGCCTTCGGGACCGCCGGCGGCTGCAGCGAGGCGACCGTGTCGGCAAATTGCAGAAAGCTGGCAATGAAAATGGCGAAGGGGACGAGCAGCACGAAAAAGCCCCGGCGCAGAAATTTGCGCAGCAGGCTGCGGGCCTGACGGCGGCGCGCGGCCCTCTCCTGCCATTTGCCCCTTCCGTCCATCCCGCTCTCGCGTATTTCTTGCGCCCTCATGATTCTCTTCACATAGCCGCAGATTGCGGCAGGGAATAGATTGATTGAGGGCGATTCATGGCGATCAGCCCTGGTAGGTATCCGTTCGGCCGGGATCCGATCGGATAAGGTCGATTTCGTAGATCGTCCGCATGACCGTAAGCCGCGCCGTCAAGGTGGTCAGCAGGGCAATAACGACGATGATGGCGAAAATCCCGAGATAGCCGGTATAGCCGATCGCAAACGTGCCGAACAGCGCGGTCGCCTGGTCCGTCTCGGGCGTAGCGAGCGTTCGCGATTGCCAAAAGCTGGCGATCGCGAATGAGAGAGCCGCAAGCAGGCCGCCGGCGCCGGCTCCCTTCAGGCTGATCCTCAAAAAGTGTTTCTGAAACTCGGAGGCGACGAAACCGGCCTCAGCGCCGACGAAATGCAGAACTTCGACGATATGGCGGTTGCCGGAAAGGGCGCCGCGGGTGGCGAAGACGACCGTCAGGACCATGGCCGAGAAGACCAGCACCAGTACGCCGGTGCCTATCATTGCGGTGGTATTCGCCATCGCCACCAGGCGATCAACCCAGGTACGGTGGTCGTCGAGGAACGCCTGCGGGATCGTTTCGGTCAGGGCCTGGCGCATCGCCGCGAAGTCCGGCGGGTTGTTCTCGTCGATCGTGATCACCACCAGCCGCGGCACAGGCAGTTCGTCGAGGTCGAGGCCTTCGCCGAGCCATGGTTCCAGAAGACGCGCCGTCGCCGCGCGATCTATGATGTTGCCGCCGGTGGTGCCGTTGAAGGTCAAGGCGAGGTCGCGCGCATCGGCGAGCGCCTTTTCCATGTCGAGCTTGTCGTCCGGCTTGATCTGAATGGTGATTTCCCGGGAAATCTGCGATTGCCAGCTTTGCGCCGTCGCCCGCACCATGCTGACGCCGCCGAGCGTGAGGCAGGCAAGAAACGACATGATTGCGATGACGCACATCAGCGCATGGCCGGAGACATTGGCGGACGGTACGATCGGACCGGTCGGGCGCACGCGCATCTCCGTACGACGCTGCTGCGGCGGCGGCTCGGCTTCGCGGCGGGGGACGCGGTTCTCATTCATAGATGTCGAGCCGTCCCTGTGACAGGATCATGCGCCGGGCCTCAACCTGGTCCATCAGGGATAGGTCGTGGGTGGCGATTACCACCGCGGTGCCGAGCCGATTCAACTCGAGAAACAGGTTCAGCAGCCGGCGGGCCATCGGCGGATCGACGTTGCCGGTGGGCTCGTCGGCGAGCAGTATTTCCGGCCGATCGATCAGCGCCCGCGCAATGGCGGCGCGCTGCTTTTCCCCGCCGGAAAGCACGGGCGGAAGCACGTTGATCCGTTCGCCGAGGCCGACCCATTTGAGAAGCTCGAGCACGTCGGCTCGGTAGCTCGATTCCTCCTTGCCACGGACCCGCAACGGCAAGGCGACATTCTCGTAAGTCGTCAGGTGGTCGAGCAGTCGGAAGTCCTGAAAAACGATCCCCACGCGCCGGCGCAGCATCGGAAACTCATCGCGAGGTATCGACGAAATGTTGCGGTCGAACATGCGGATCAGCCCCCGCGTCGGCTGCAGGGAGAGGAAAAGCAGCCGTAACAATGTCGTCTTTCCGGCACCCGACGGACCGGTCAAAAACTGAAAGGACCGACGCGGAATGTCGAACGTCAGGTCCCGGAGGATTTCCGGTCCCATGCCATAGCGCAATCCGACGTTCTCAAAGTGAATCAATGGGACAGCCCAGTCTCTCGTCATGACCCTCGACATGCGCCGCAGCCGATTACTGCGCATAGGACAGCCAGCCGGCGAAGGCAAAACTGCGTGCGGCAGCATGGTTAAGCAGCGGTTAATTTTCCATGAAAAGGCGCCGCTTTCGCGGCCTCTTTCCGAAACATTAACCATTTCGGTTTACGTGTCGTCAGGATTTGATGCAATGCCCTGTTTCTTGCGGAGGCAAGCCGCAGGCATTGCTACAGCGACCTTCGCCCCTTTCGGCGCGGCGCTCGGATGGGAGTGACCCATGCAGGCATTTCGCAGAAGGACCGCCGGTATCGACCTGATTCCGCCGGAACGCCGGCCCCGCCCAAGTGCTGCCGTCGCCAGAAACCTGGACTTTATCGACGTCGAGTTCGAGACCCTTGCCGCCAACCGGCGCAGCCCCTATCCGGTCTTCAACGACAACCGCCCGTCTGCCGGCCAGCCCGTACTGCGGACAACGACCAGCCGGGTAGCAGGCGCGAAGCGGCAGGTGCTGACCGTGGTCGAGGCAAGATTGCGCGCCATGCCGGCGCGACGTTTCGTCGGCTTGGTCGCGGGCCTTGGATTTATGGTGTTCCTGCTGATCGCGGGACTTGGCGGCCAAGACCACTCGGGCGCCCGTCCACTTACGATCCAGGGCGTGACCACGTCACTCGATTACTCCGGCGGCATGCGTGTACTCTCCGTCTACGGCACTATCGACAACCGGTCGGGCAAGGAACAGCATCTGCCGACCGTCATCGTCGATGTGACGAGCAACGGGCGCAAGGTCACCGCGACACGCCTGATGCCGGAGGGCATGGCGATCGCGCCCGGCGAAAGCCGGCATTTTGTTACCCGCCTCCCATATGCGGGTGGAAAAATGCCGAATGTAACGGTTTCCTTTGCGGAAAACGGTGTTTCCGTTCTCTAATTGTGCTAACCCGACGCTCTGGAGCGGCACGAGGAAAGCCCGAGCGATTTCGCCCGCATCCGCTCTCATTTTTACGAAAAGCGATTACGACGGATGCGGATTGATCCGAAGTCTTCGCGGTCCAGAAAGGGAAGGCTGGTGTTCTTCCTGACGAAACGGAGAAACCTGCATGCCCGTTGTCCGCGGTAAGAATATCGAGATCCTTTACAGCGCCGAAACGATCGCTGCCCGAAACCGGGAAATGGCTGAAGAGATCGTTCGCGGGCCGCATAAGGACCTCCTGGTCATCTCGATCCTGAAAGGCTCGTTCATCTTCGCGGCCGACCTCCTTCGGGCGATGCATGCAGCCGGACTGACGCCGGAGGTCGAGTTCATCACGCTTTCGAGCTACGGCACGGGAACCGAATCGAAGGAAGTGAAGATCACCAAGGATATTGACAGCGACGTCCATGACCGCGACGTGCTGCTGATCGACGACATTCTCGAGTCGGGCCGAACGTTGCGCTTTGCGAAGGAACTGCTTTACAAGCGCGGCGCCCGAAACGTCACCGTTGCCGTGCTGCTCGACAAGCGCGTGAAGCGCCAGGTCGATCTGGAAGCGGACTATGTCGGCTTCGAATGCCCCGACCACTTTGTGGTCGGCTACGGCATGGATGTCGCTTACGCCTTCCGCGAACTACCCTTCGTCGGCGTGATAACTGGCGATGCCGAATAGAGTTTGGCGCGAGATGCGAGCGGAAGCCGCTCAGATTTTTCTCGTCCCATGCTCGCCTCTATCCTGTGGACCAGGCCGAATACTGAAAATCGGCCCGGTCGCGTTTACCGAAAGCAAACGAAAAGCTGTTTGTCTGGAGCAGCGTCACGGCCGCTGTCAGCGGTGTGCGGCGTGTAGGTTCAATAAGGTAGAGCGTTCCTTTGGCATTCAGAAGGACGTCGGTGCTCCATGAGAGCGAACACGGGAGGCCATGATGGCGAGAATCCTGATTACCGAGGATGAGGATGCACTGCGCTCGTTTGTGGCGCGGGCGTTGCAACTCGACGGACACGAAACGGTCGAGGCCGGGGATGGAGCCGACGGTCTCGCTTGCCTTCAAGACCAAGCATTTGACCTGCTTTTATCCGACATCCGGATGCCGGTGATGGACGGCATCGAACTTGCGCACCAGGCCTCTACCGCATTCCCTAAGCTAAAGATTCTGCTGATGACCGGCTATGCCGAGCAGCGCGAGCGCGCCGATGATCTTTCCGGCAAGGTCGTCGATGTGATTTCGAAGCCCTTTTCCCTGCCCGATATACGCAAGGCCGTGGCTCTAGCGCTGGTCGCCTGACGCGGCCTGCGGTTTTCAACTGCTGCATGGTTCCTTAAATCGGAACCGATTTAGCGAACCATGCAGTAGCCACCGCTTTTCAAGATTATCAACGCATGTCCAGCAGGCGTTCGAGGTATTGACGTTCCGCTTCCGGCGACAGGGTGTTGCCGAGCTTGCGGCGGATTTCATCGAGGATTTGCCGGGCGCGCTGGGTGTCGATTTCGTCCGGTACTTTCACCTGATCGCCAAAGTCGGGACCAACATTCTGCTGCCGCCGCCCCAGCGGATCGCGCCCGTTCTGGCCGTATTGCGGTATGCCCTGTCCGGGTCCTTGGCCCTGCGACTGCATCTGGTTCATCATCTCCTGCGCGCCTTCGCGCAGCGCTTGCAGCGCTCGGCCCTGGCTGCCGACGGCCTGCTCGCCCTCACCCTTGCCCAATGCACCGGCCGCGCCTTCCATCTCGCGCTGTGCCTGGCCAAAGCCCTTGCCTGGCTTTACACCCAGATCCTGGAGGCCTTTCTGAAGATCGCCGAGTTGCTTGCCGAGCGCCTCCTGCTGTTGCTTCAGTTGTTTCAGGGCTTCTTTCAGCTGTTCGGCGGTCATCCCGTCGAGGGGGTTGGGCTGGCCGTCGGGCTCGCTTCGCTGCCCCGGATCCTGCGGCATATCCTGGTCGAAGAGCTCGTTGTCCTCACCTTGCAGAGGGTCGCCGCGCTGCATCCGATCGCGCAACGCCTGGTCCAGCTTGAAGGTCTCGTCCATTAGCTGTTGCTGCTGCTGCATCAATTGGCCGAGCTTATCCATCTGCTGACGCATGGCATTGTTCTGTTCGCCCATCTGCTGCATGCGGCCGGCCTGCAAATTGTTCATCATCCGCTGCAGTTCGGAGAGTAGCTGGCGTGCCTCGTCGCGGGAACCGGAGCGCGCCAGGTTCTCGATCTGGTTCAGCATCTTTTCCAAATCCTGCTGGCGCAGCACGTTGTTCATATCGGGGTTCGCCGCAATCTGCGGGTTTTTCGCCGCCTGCTCCGCGAGCGCCCGCATGTATTCCTGCATCGCCTCGCGCAATTCCTGCATCAGCTTGGCGATTTCTTCGTCGGGAGCATTGCGTTCGAGAGCATCCGAAAGCGCCTGCTGCGCATCGCGCAGCCGCCGGTCGGCGAGTGACAGGTCGCCGTCCTCGATGCCGAGCGCGATTTCCCAAAGATAGTCGGCGGCGTCGCGCAGCATGTCATCGTTTCGGGCGAGCTCCATGCGCGTGCGCGCCGACTGAAGTAAAAGGAAATGCGTGAGGTTCGGGATCGTTTCCTCGGGGTAGAGCGTCAGCGCGTCATTGAGCTCGATCGCGCGCGGCAGGTCATTGGTGTTGAGTGCGAAGAGCTGCCGTTGTTCGGCAATTGCGGCGGCGAGCGGCTCGAAGAGCCGGCGCGCTGGCAAAATCATGTCCTGCGGCACGCTTCGTCCCTCCTGGCCGGCGGCATCGCGGGCGACCAGGGTAATGCGGACACGCTTTCCGGAAAGCGGGTGCTCGCTGAGGTTCCGGCTTGTCATGCCCTTTGCCTCGCGCGCGTTGCGCCGCGGCAGGTCGATGCGATATTCGGGAGGCGGGTAGAGCGGCCGAGCGTCGCTTGCCGGTTCGTCCAGCGGCTTGATCTCCGCCCAAGCCTGCGCGATGCCGTAGTCGTCATGGGCGAGAAAGCTGATCTCGAGCGCGGCGTTCACCGTGCCACGCGGAGCACCGTCGAATGCGATATCCGGGACGCTGTCCGGCGTAATCTTGAAGCTCCAGCTTTGTCCGCCGACGGAGAGCGTTCCATCCCTGGTGATCTTGTAGAGATGATTGCGCACACCGCTTGCTGCCGTTTGTTCCTTCTTTCGCTCCGGCTTCTCGTCCGCCGTCGGAACGATCGTCGGCTCCGGCTTGCCCGATTCGGTATAGCTTACCTGCTCGTCGGCCCCGCCACCGGTTATCCGCACGGTGAGATCGCTGAATTGCGGTATGGTGATTGCGGTCTTCTCGCCTCCGGCCGCGGTCGCATCCTGCCGGCCGGTGAGGAAAATCGGTGCGCGTCCGGTATAGGCGGGCGGCGTTACCCAGGCATCGATGCGGAGGTCGGGTGCGACCTCTTGCAACTCGGGCAGCCGGAAAGCGTCCGACATCAAACCGGCGCGGTTGGAATAGGAATAGGCGAAGGCGATGCAGGCGAGCAGGACAGGAATGGCCCTGAGCGCTGAGGGATCATGCTTGGGAATATCGGGACGGGGCAGGCCGGTATCCAGTCCGCGAACCAGGCGTGCCATGCGCACCTGGTGCTCGCGCCAGAGGGCCGCACCGAACGCGCCATGTGTCGCCGGCGCGTCGTCCTGCACCCGGATCGCCTGATGCGGCAGTTGGTTACGCTCCTCCAGCATACGGTCGGCGTCGCTCGTTTCCGGCCAGCGGATGCGGGTCAGCGGCAGCAGTGAGAAGAACAGCCCGGCGAGGAAGAGGAGAAGAACGGCAACATGCAGCCAGAACGGCGCGGCACGAAAGAAGCCCAGCCAGCCGGCTGAGAGGAACAGGAGAACAAGGGAAACGGGAGCAAGCGTGAGCGGCAGCACCTGCTCGGCCAGAAGGACCAGGCGAGCGAAAAACCGTTTTGTCGCCAGCATTCTTGCAAATGAATTCGGTTGTGGCGTTTCATCCTGCCGGAATTGCGTCATCCACCCAAGTTTCCTTTTGGTCGCGCTGAGCGCGTGCCCGATCCTCTAAGCCTCAGGATAACACCGTTTGTGGCGAAGACGAGGGCGACAACAAAACGTGATCGGTCCGGCAGGACTCTGAAGGGGGTGGAGGGTGCGAGCAGAAAACCGCACGGCGCCTCCCCGTCCTGTTCTAATCGAGCCAATCAGGTATCGAGTCGAGACCGACGAGCGCGTCATAGTCCTTGCGCGGGCGTACCACATGGAAGCGGTCGCCCTTGACGAGCACTTCGGGAACGAGAAGCCGGCTGTTGTAGGTTCCCGACTGCACCGCGCCGTAGGCTCCGGCCGAGCCGATCGCGAAAAGATCGCCCGGCTTCGGCATCGCCATTTCCCGGTCGAGCGCCAGATAGTCGCCCGTCTCGCAAACCGGCCCGACCACGTCGGCCTTGATGCGCGGCGCGTTGGCGGCGGAAATCTTCACCGGACGAATCTCATGATAGGCTTCATAGAGGGTCGGGCGGATCAGGTCGTTCATTGCGCCGTCGACGATGACGAAGGTCTTGTCGCCCCCATCCTTCACATAGATCACTTCGGTGACGAGAATGCCGGCATTGCCGACGATCAATCGCCCAGGCTCGGTGACGATCGTGCAGTCGAGGCTCTTGAGCTGGTTCTTGACGATCTCGGCATAGGCGTCGGGGTGTGGCGGCGGATTGTTGTCTTCCCTATAGGGAATGCCCAGCCCCCCGCCGATATCGACGTGGTCGATGACGTGACCGTCAGAACGTAGGGTGTCGACCAGTTCGCGCAGCAGCTTGAAGGCATCGTCGAAGGGTTGCAGCTCGGTGATCTGGCTGCCGATATGCATGTCGATGCCCGTCACCTTGATTCCGGGCAGGGTCGCGGCATGGGCATAGACGCCGCGCGCCTTCTCCCAGGAAATACCGAACTTGTTTTCCTTCTTGCCGGTCGAAATCTTCGCGTGAGTGCGGGCGTCGACATCCGGATTGATGCGGAAGGAGACGTGCGCCTGCTTGCCGGCGCGCACGGCGCGTTGGTTCAGGACCTCCAGTTCCGGTTCGGATTCGACGTTGAAGCAGTATATGCCGGCCTCGATCGCAAGATCCATCTCGTGCGCAGTCTTGCCGACGCCGGAAAACATGATCCGGTTTGCCGGGATGCCGGCCGCGAGTGCGCGGCGCAGTTCGCCTTCGGACACCACGTCGACGCCCGCGCCGAGCCGGCCGAGCGTTTTCAGAACGGCCTGGTTGGAATTGGCCTTCATCGCGTAGCAGACCATCGCATCAACGTCGGCGAAGGCCTCCGAGAAGACCCGGTAATGGCGCTCCAGCGTCGCGGTGGAATAGCAGTAGAACGGCGTACCGACGGCGCGTGCGATATCCGTTACAGGCACGTCTTCGGCGTGGAGGATTCCGTCGCGGTATTCGAAGTGGTTCACGGGGCGTCGCTCGGCTCAGAGGAGGGGATCAAGCAGGAAGGGCCGGTCTTCGACCGTATCCTTCGTTTCGGCAGTGCCGGCGGGTGTTCTGGTATTGAGCGTCGTGGCTCCCGGCCGGTCGAGATCGCCCTTGCGCCCGCAGCCGACAAGAACCAGCGCGGGAAGTGTCAGCAGGAGCGCAAGGCGGGCCGCCTTCTTCAATGTCATCGTCACTTTCCTTCGCCGAAGCCGATCGATCCAGAAGCGGCACTCCATCGCCGCTCTGGTGCGATCTCTTATCGGTTTTTCAGCGCCTTGTGCACCCTGTTTCTGCGATCGCTTCCAAGAGGCTGGCGCGGGATGCGGGGCGAAAAACCGCACATAGTTTTTCTCATTCCGCGCTAATTGCTCGCTCGCCACCAGGCGATCTGCTTGCGCACCTCGGCGGGCGCCGTGCCGCCGAAACTGGTTCGGCTCGCGACCGAGGCTTCGACCGTCAGAACGTCGAAGACCTTGTCTGTGATTGCCGGATTGATCGACTGCAACTCTTCGAGCGAAAGACCGGCGAGATCGCAGCCCTTCTGCTCGGCAAGGGCAACGGCGCGGCCGGTCACATGATGAGCATCGCGGAACGGCAGGCCCGCTTCCCGCACCAGCCAGTCGGCAAGGTCGGTTGCGGTCGAGTAGCCGGAGCCGGCGGCGGCCTTCATGCGGTCGGCGCGCACGGTCATATCCCTGACCATGCCGGTCATCGCCGCGATCGCCAGTTCGAGGCTCTCGGCTGCGTCGAAGACCTGTTCCTTGTCTTCCTGCATGTCCTTGGAATAGGCGAGCGGCAGGCCCTTCATCACTGTCAGCAGCGCAACCAGCGAGCCATTGATGCGGCCCGTCTTGGCGCGCACAAGCTCGGCGGCATCCGGGTTCTTCTTTTGCGGCATGATCGACGAACCGGTTGAGAACGCGTCCGACAGGCGGATGAAGCCGAATTGAGGGGTCGACCAGATGACGATCTCTTCTGCCAGGCGCGATAGATGCGTTGCCGCGATCGAGGCGATCGACAGGAATTCGAGCGCGAAGTCTCGATCGGAGACCGTGTCGATCGAATTGCGGGTCGGTTCGCGGAAGCCGAGGGCCTTCGCCGTCATATGCCGGTCGATCGGGAAGCCGGTGCCGGCGAGAGCCGCGGCGCCGATCGGGCTTTCATCCATGTGCTCGATCGCATGGCGCACGCGCGAGCGGTCGCGGCCGAACATCTCGACGTAGGCCATGCAATGATGGCCAAAGGTGACCGGCTGCGCGGTCTGCAGATGAGTGAAGCCCGGCATGACGGTGTCGGCATGCTCTTCCGCACGATCGAGAAATGCAGCAATCAGCGCAGTCAGGGCCTTCTCGGTCTTCTGCAGCTCTTCCTTCACCCAAAGGCGAAAGTCGAGAGCCACCTGGTCGTTGCGCGAGCGCGCGGTATGCAGGCGGCCGGCGGCGGGACCGATGAGCGTCGCCAGCCTTGCTTCGACGTTCATGTGGATGTCTTCCAGTCGGCGCGAAAACTCGAACGCACCGCTTTCGATCTCTGACAAGATCGTGTTTAGTCCGTGAACGATCTTGTCTTTGTCCTCGGTCGAAATGATGCCCTGATGCGCCAACATGGTCGCATGTGCTATTGAGCCGCGGATGTCCTGGGCATAGAGCTTCTTGTCGAAGCCGATCGAGGCATTTATCTCCTCCATGATCGCGTCCGGGCCCGAGGCGAAGCGACCGCCCCACATCTGGTTGGAGGATTTCGTCTCGGAACTGCCGTCAGCCATGAGGATGCCCGCCTTGGAGAATGAAATGCCAGACCAGAAGAAACGTCCTCCGGCCGTGAAATTGTTCGCGCTCGCCGCGCTTTTCGGCGTGATCGCGGGCGCGGCTGCGGTATACGTGAAGGACACCGGGTCTGGCAATGGCGGCATGGCGCAAACGGCGGAGAACCAAAGCTGTCCGTTTGCGGCGCAGAAGATCGCAGCGCTGACGCCGCTGATGCGCGGCCAGGTCGCGGCGATGACGCCCGCCGCCCAGCCACGTTCGATCGGCCTCAATTTTAATGGCCCGGACAGTAAACCGCTGACGCTTGCGGCCTTTGCCGGCAAGACGGTTCTCGTCAACCTCTGGGCAACCTGGTGCTTGCCCTGCCGGGAGGAGATGCCGGCATTGAACGAATTGCAAAAGGCGTTCGGCGGCGATCGTTTCGAGGTGGTCGCCATCAACATCGATACGGGCGACGACGAAAAGCCCAAGGCGTTTCTCGACGAGACCGGCGTCCATGAGCTGCGCTACTATCGCGATGCTTCGATGGGGGTCTTCAACGCGATGAAGAAGGAAGGCCTCGCCTTCGGCCTTCCCGCCACCTTGCTGCTCGACGAGAAGGGCTGCCTGATCGGCTCGATGAACGGACCCGCCGCCTGGGACAGCAACGACGCGAAGGCTCTGATCCAGGCGGCACTGTCTGCACCCGTAGGCAGCTAAGCTTGCTACGCAGACCGGTCAGCGGGTCGGTACGGGGACGTCGCCGCGATAATCATAGAAGCCGCGGCCGGACTTGCGGCCGAGCCAGCCGGCCTCGACATATTTCACCAGAAGCGGGCAGGGGCGGTACTTCGAATCGGCCAGGCCGTCATGCAGCACCTGCATGATCGAAAGACAGGTATCGAGGCCGATGAAGTCCGCAAGCTGCAGCGGCCCCATCGGATGATTGGCGCCGAGTTTCATCGCCGTGTCGATGGCATCGACCGTGCCGACACCCTCATAAAGCGTATAGATCGCCTCGTTGATCATCGGCAGCAGGATGCGGTTGACGATGAAGGCGGGGAAGTCCTCGGCGACCGTGACGGTTTTGTCGAGGCGCGCGACGAACTCCTTTGCCGCCTTGAAGGTTTCTTCGTCCGTCGCGATGCCGCGCACCAGCTCCACCAGTTTCATCACCGGAACCGGATTCATGAAGTGGATGCCCATGAAGCGTTCGGGGCGATCGGTCGCGGAAGCGAGCCGCGTAATGGAGAGCGAAGAGGTGTTGGTCGCGAGAAGCGCCTCCGGCTTCATTATCGGGCAAACCTGGCCGTAGATCTTCCGTTTTACCGTTTCGTCTTCCGTCACCGCCTCGACGACGAGGTCTGCCTGCGACAGATCATTGATGTCGGCCGAGCCCTTGATCAGGGACAGCGCCTTCTTGCGGTCCTCGTCGGTCATCTTGCCGGAAGAAACCTGACGGGCGAGATTGCCGTTGATGGTCGCCAATCCGGCCTCGATGCGATCTGCGGCGAGATCGTAGAGCTGCACCTTGTACCCGGCGGTTGCCGAAACATGGGCAATGCCGCAGCCCATCTGCCCGGCGCCTATAATTCCGATCGTCTTGATCATCGAAGCGAATATCCACCCACAAGAGTTTCCGGCAGCTATACTGTCGCGGACACGAAAATACCGGGCCGACTGAGCCGGGCCCGGTACGATTGTTAATGCCAAGTCGGCGCTTTTTCCAGCGTTTTCGTGCCGGCGCTCGCGTTGCTTAAAGCGCCTTTTCGAGCTCCGGCAGGGCGTCGAAGAGATCGGCGACTAGGCCGTAATCGGCGACCTGGAAGATCGGCGCTTCCTCGTCCTTGTTGATGGCGACGATCACCTTCGAATCCTTCATGCCGGCGAGGTGCTGGATCGCACCGGAGATGCCGCAGGCGATGTAGAGGTCGGGGGCGACCACCTTGCCGGTCTGGCCGACCTGCCAGTCGTTCGGCGCATAGCCGGCATCGACGGCGGCACGGCTGGCACCGACCGCGGCGCCGAGCTTGTCGGCGACCGGCAGGATCACTTCCTTGAATTTTTCCGAGGAACCGAGTGCCCGGCCGCCGGAGATGATGATCTTCGCCGAGGTCAGTTCCGGCCGGTCGGAGGACGACAGCGCATCGGAGACGTGGCTGGAAAGGCCCGGGTTCGCCGCGGCGGCAACCGTCTCGACCGGTGCCGCGCCACCTTCCGGCGCGGCGGCAAACGAGGCGGTGCGCACGGTGATGACCGTCTTCGGCTCGCTCGTCTGCACCGTCTGGATGGCGTTGCCGGCATAGATCGGCCGCTTGAACGTATCGGACGAGACGACTTCGATGATCTCTGAGACCTGCGCGACGTCAAGCAGAGCCGCAACGCGCGGCATGACGTTCTTGCCGACCGAGGTGGCGGCGGCAATCAGCGTGTCGTATGAGCCGGCGAGCGAGACCACGAGGGCGGCGAGCGGCTCGGCGAGACTGTGGGCGAGCGAGGCATCGTCGGCGACCAGCACCTTGGCGACACCGGAAAGCTTCGCCGCCTGCTCGGCGACTGCCTTGACGCCGGAACCGGCAACGAGCACGTGGATATCGCCGCCGATTTTCGTGGCCGCCGTCAGTGCCTTGGCGGTCTGGTCGGAAAGGTGGCTGGTGTCGTGGTCAGCCAGAAGCAGAATGGCCATGGTGAAATCTCCCTTTCGGTTTGAGCTCAACGATCCGTTCCGGATCGGAGCTCGAGGATTCTTACGTGGTTCATGCGTTTGTCCGGAAACCGGTTCCAACTTTCCGGACGCATGAACTAAAGTACGCCGGCCTCGGTCTTGAGCTTCTCGACGAGCTCGGCGACCGACTTGACCTTGATGCCGGCCTTGCGGCCCGACGGTTCTTCCGTCTTCAGAACTTTCAGCCGCGGCGTCGTGTCGACGCCGAAGTCGGCCGGGGTGTGTCTGTCGAGCGGCTTCTTTTTCGCCTTCATGATGTTCGGCAGCGAGGCGTAACGCGGCTCGTTCAGGCGCAAGTCGGTGGTGACGACCGCCGGCAGCTTCAGCTCCACCGTCTGCAGTCCGCCATCGACTTCGCGCGTGACATTCGCCTTGCCGTCAGCGATCTCGACCTTCGAGGCAAAAGTGCCCTGCGCCCAGCCGAGCAGCGCCGACAGCATCTGGCCGGTCTGGTTCGAATCGTCGTCGATCGCCTGCTTGCCGACGATGATCAGCCCCGGCTGCTCGGCCTCGGCAACACCCTTGACGATCTTGGCCACGGTGAGCGGCTCCACCTGGTCCTCGGTCTCGACCAGGATCGCCCGGTCGGCACCCATGGCAAGCGCGGTGCGGAGCGTCTCTTCGGCCTTGGCCGGGCCGATCGAGACGACGACCACTTCCGAGGCCTTGCCGGCTTCCTTGAGCCTGAGCGCCTCTTCGACCGAGATCTCGTCGAACGGGTTCATCGACATCTTCACATTGGCAAGCTCGACGCCCGATCCGTCCGCCTTCACCCGGATCTTGACATTGAAGTCGACGACCCGTTTCACCGTCACGAGTATTTTCATGGATTCTTTCCCTCCAGGAACTTTTGCAGGAAAATGCGCCTTAACAAAGCGGCCTGATTGTCGGTTGGCGACATCGATACGCGTTTTTTCTCCAATTACAATCGCCGCTCACAAAGCTAAATCGATATAAGCCCGGGATTTTCATTAACGTTTACGTACACGTAAGAGACGAATCTGACAAGAGGAAGCCGAGATCACTGGAGACGGGCATCTTGCGGGGTCTAACGGAGCGGGCAATCCATTGAAATTGCAATTTATATCGAGCCGAACCTGGTAATGTTCCGATCGGTCTTCAGGTTGGGCGGCCCCACGGAGTGGGCCGCTTTCTGCTGTCCGGTATCGGCGTGCCGGCCACATCGGCTGTCAGGGTTTGGTGCTCGACGGCACGCGGGCTGACGATGGTGCGATCGAAAAGCGGCACGCCGCTACGTCGCAAAACGACAACAAGCAGCAGCCCGGCAACGATACCGCCGACATGGGCACTCCAGGAAACGCCGCTGCCGGGATCGACCACCAGCATGAAAAACTGTTGGCCGATCCAGAAGGCGAGCGGAATGGCGGCGGGCAGGGGCAGCGGAATGCGGAAAAGCACGAGCACCCAGACCCGCACCTTCGGATGCAGCAGGAAATAGGCGGCAACGACGCCGGAGATGGCGCCGGAGGCACCGATCAGCGGTGCTTCCGAGGCCGGATCGATGAGCCCATGCGCAAGCGCTCCCGCGGCGGCACACAGCAGATAGAAGACAAGGAAGCGGAAGTGCCCCAGCGCGTCCTCGACATTGTCGCCGAAAACCCAGAGAAACAGCATGTTCATCGCCAGATGCATGAAATCGCCATGCAAAAAAGAATAGGTGACGAAGGTGAATTCGTCCGGGACGATCACGAGGGAAGGATCGAGCATGGCGTAATCGAAAACGATCGCCGGGATGTAGCCGAGCCCGAGCACGGTGGCGTTTGCGAATTCTTCCGTGGCGATCGGCCCGGTGATCAGCCACGCGACAATGTTGATGACGATCAGCGTGATCGTCACGTATTGCATCTTTATGTGCTTCAGGGTGTTCCTGTCGTGAAGCGGTATGAACATGCGACCCCCGAGCCCGATTCTCGACTTATCTGTTCTTTCCCGGAATCCAAAGAACATCGGCGCGCCCCTTGTCGTTCGCCCAGCGGGCGGCGACGAACAGGAAATCGGAAAGCCGGTTGACATAGGCGACCGCTTCACGGCTGACGGTTTCGCCCTCGGTTTCGGCGAGCGCTACCATTTGCCGTTCAGCCCGCCTGGCAATGGTGCGGGCGGCGTGCAGGGCCGCCGAGGCGGCGCTGCCGGCAGGCAGCACGAAGGATCGTAAGGGTTCGAGGTCCGCATTCAGCCGGTCGATCTCCTCTTCGAGCCGCGCAACCTGGGAAGCGACGATCCGGAGCGGCTCGTACTCCTGCTTTTCGCCGGTATCCGGCGTTGCCAAATCCGCGCCCAGATCGAAAAGGTCGTTCTGGATGCGCATCAGCATCGCATCGAGATCGGCTATGCTGCCGGTGTGCTGGCGTGCGAGACCGACGAAGGCGTTCGCCTCGTCGACGGCGCCATAGGCCTCCACCCTTAGATCGCTCTTGGAGCGGCGCCGGCCGGTGACGAGACCGGTCGTGCCGTCGTCGCCGGTCCTGGTATAGATCTTGTTGAGCTTGACCATCGTGCTTTCGCTTATCCTCAGCTTGGGCGGCCGCCGCCGGTGACCCACAGCGTCAGCATGATCAGCACGAGAGCGATCGCTTGCAGCAGCACGCGCGCCTGCATCAGCTTGTTGGAGGTGCTGCCGCTACCGCCCCTGGCCATGTTCAACAGGCCGCGGATAAGCACGATCGCAACCAGGCCCATGACAAGCAGGGTCAGTCCGGTAAAGAAACTGGGCATGGCGTAATTCCTTATAAATTCGATCAACCGAGCCGGCCGATAATGCGATAGAACAATGTCGCCGGCAGGAGCCTTTTCAACAGCGCGCCCTGTTTGGCGGGCCTTGTCACTATATAATGGGGCCTCGGCCGGCGCGCCGTCAAAGCATGTTTCAACACGACGTAAACGGCCTCGGGCCCAAGCTTGCCGGGTGCCGGCTTGCTCTCGCCGCGCAGTCGCCGCATCTGGCGTTCATATTCCACGCGATGGACGGAATTCTTGAGGTCGATGAAGCGCTCGATGTAGGGGAGGGCGTTGGCGGTGAATTTCGATGCGATCGGGCCCGGCTCGATCAGGCTGACCTCGATGCCGCTGCCGGCGAGTTCCATCCGCAATGTCAGGGAAAGAGCCTCGAGCGCGAACTTCGAGGCATTGTAGGCGCCCCGCCAGCGATAGGGGACAATGCCGAGGATGGAAGAGCACTGCACGATGCGGCCGTGGCCTCGAGCCCGCATTGACGGAATGACCCGGCGCGTCAGGTCATGCCAGCCGATGACGTTGGTTTCGAGCTGCAGGCGCAATGCTTCGGTCGGCAGGTCTTCGACTGCTCCGGCCTGACCATAGGCACCGTTGTTGAACAGGGCATCGATGCGCCCGCCGGAGCGCGCCATCACGGCCTCGAACAGGGCGGCGATCGTCTCCGGTTTGGTGTAGTCCATGATGAAGGTTTCGATGCCTTCGTGCTCCAGCTCGGCCTGATCCTCCGGTCGGCGCACAGTCGCGAACACGCGCCAATCGTCTCTCTTCAATGCCCGGGCACAAAAGGCGCCAATGCCGGAAGAACAGCCGGTCACAATGATGGTGGGGCGATCGGGCATTCGGTCGATTCCTGTAGAAATCCAGCCCTCGTTTCCCATATTCATCGTTGGGATACAATTGGGATAGCGCGTGCCGCGCCCGGTGCTTGAGAGGGCAGGATGCGCGCCGCTACAAGGCGCCATGCCGGCCGATCCGAGCGAAGAAGCACGGGCAGCTACACTCGGAGACGGAATGCCGGGATTCGTTCGCATCATCTGGAAGGTCGTGTTCGATGCGCTCTGGCATTTCAGCGAGGACGATGGATGGGCGATGGCGAGCCACGTGGCTTTGTCCTCGCTCATGGCGATTTTTCCCTTCCTGATCTTCGGCACCGCGCTTGGCAGCTTTTTGGGCGCCGACCAGTTCGCGTCGACCGCCGTTCACCTGATTTTCGACGCCTGGCCAGCATCGATTGCCAAGCCCCTCGCCGATGAAGTCATAGAGGTGCTCACCATTCCGCGCGGGGGGCTGCTCACCATTTCCGTACTTACGGCCGCCTATTTCGCCTCGAACGGCGTCGAAGCGCTCCGGATCGCGCTCAACCGCGCCTATAGGGTGGCAGAAAGCCGTTCCTGGTACGTGACCAGGCTTGCCAGCCTTGCCTTCGTGCTCGCCGGAGTGCTCATCCTTGCGGTGGTCAGCGTTCTGCTCGTCGCCGTGCCGCTGGCGGTCCGCAACGCCGATCAATGGCTGCCTTGGCTCGACACCCTGCTCGCCACCGCCAATAACTGGGGGCTGACACTGGCGCTGGTGCTGGTGACGATAGGGCTGCTCGTGTCACATCTGTGGCTGCCTGCTGGCCATCGCAAGGTGGTCGACGTGCTGCCCGGCATCGTCCTGACGCTCTTCTTATGGTCGGTGGGCGCCTATGCCTTCGCCTCTTATCTCGCAAACTTCTCGAATTATGTCGCGACATATGCCGGGCTCGCCTCGATCATGATCGTTCTGGTCTTCCTCTACATGATCGGCGCGATCTTCATCATCGGCGCAGAGATCAACGCGGCGATCCTGAAGTACAAGGTCAAGCGCATGGTGATGCGCAGGTTCCAGGCGACACGGGACGAATGAGCGCGGCTCACAGAACCATCGCCCGGACCTCTGCCGGCGAGCGCCCTGCGGCGCGGAAGGCGGCGATGCCGGTGTCCTGGCTGCTCTTCGACAATTTCCGCCCGTCCGGGCCGAGGATAAGGCGGTGATGGTGATAGATCGGCTCCGGCAGATCGAGAAGGCGCTGGAGCAAACGATGGACCGAGGTCGCATGATAGAGGTCGCGGCCGCGCACGACATGAGCCACACCCTGCAGCGCGTCATCGACGACGACTGAGAGGTGATAGCTCGAAGGCGCGTCCGAACGCGAGAGAATGACGTCGCCCCAGGCGGCGGGATCGGCTGTAATCACGCCTGTTTCACCGGCCGGACCGGCACCGGTTTCGATCCACGTCAGCGTTTCCGCAACGAGGTCGACTGCTTTCGCCACGTCGAGTCGCCAGGCGTATGGCCGGTCGCCGGCGAGCAGGACGGCTTGCTCGCTTGGAGGCAAGTTGCGTTCGTCGCCGGGATAGAGCGGCGTTCCGTCCGGATCGCGCGGCCAGATCTTCCCGCCCGCTTCCGCTGCGGCCACCGCCGCCTTGATCTCGCCGCGGGTCATGACCGAGGGATAGACCACGCCCAATCCCCTCAGGCGCTGAAGTGCTGCCGCATAGAGATCCAAATGTTCGGATTGGCGCCGCACCGGCTGCTCCCAACTGAGCCCCAGCCAGGCGAGGTCTTCGAAGATCGCCGCCTCGAATTCCGGTCGGCAGCGCTTGACGTCGATGTCCTCGATCCTCAGCAGGAAGCGCCCGCCAGCCGCCGCTGCCATGTCGTGATTGATGATCGCGGACAGGGCATGGCCGAGATGCAGGAGGCCGTTCGGACTTGGCGCGAAACGGAAAACGGGTTGTTCTGGCGATGATCGGGGCATTGTTTCCCTTTGACATGGAAGCAATATAAAGGTCATCCGCTTTTTGGAGGATGCATGCGTATCATACGGACACACGAGGATATCGAGGCCGGTCTTGCCGGTCTGGTTATGCTCGATGCCCGTCTCGAGCACGTCATTGCCAAGGCGGGACCCGTGCCGCTCAGGCGGACCGATCCGGGCTATCGCGGGCTTGCAAATATCATCGTTTCGCAAATGGTCTCAAAGCCGAGTGCCGCCGCCATATGGAAGCGCATGGAAGCGTCGCTCGGCGAGATCAGCGCTGACGCCGTGCTGTCGCTCGACGACGATGATTGCCGGCTTCTCGGGCTTTCTCGTGCCAAGGCCGACACGTTGCGGCGCGTCGCGGCCGCTGCCGTTGCCGGTGAGATCGATCTCGATGCAATCTGCGACGTCGAGGCAACGGCCGCCATCCATGAGTTGACGGCGATCAAGGGTGTCGGCCGTTGGACCGCGGAAGTCTACCTGCTCTTCTGTGCCGGTCACCCGGACGTCTTTCCATCCGGCGATGTGGCGCTGCAGAACGCCATCGGCCATGCGCTCGGTTTCGACCTGCGCCCAACCACTGGCGAGATCGATTCGCTCGCCGCCTCCTGGTCTCCCTGGCGTAGCGTCGCCGCACGGCTCTTCTGGGCCTATTACGCGCGAGAAATGCGGCGCGATGCGCTTCCTGTGACGCCTTGAAGGAAAAAGCGAATCCTTCGTTCCGTTTTTCTTTGTGGCTTCACAATCCTGTCGCAACGCGCCTAATATAGAAGTGCAGATGCCGAATCGATCAGGAGAATACGCTTGACGATTGCAGTCTCACCTCAGGCCCTACCGGCGCTCGTGCTGAACGCCGATTACCGGCCGCTGAGTTATTATCCCTTGTCGCTCTGGTCCTGGCAGGACGCGATCAAGGCGGTCTTTCTCGACCGTGTGATTATTCTCGCCGAATACGAACATTCCGTCTCTTCGCCAAGCTTCTCGATGCGTCTGCCGAGCGTCGTCTGTCTCAAGAGCTATGTTCAACCGTCGCGCCATCCGGCCTTCACCCGGTTCAATGTTTTCCTGCGCGACAAATTCGAATGCCAATATTGCGGATCACCGGACGATCTGACGTTCGACCATGTGGTGCCCCGCGCTCACGGCGGCCAGACCACCTGGGAAAACGTCGTCGCAGCCTGTTCGCCCTGCAACCTGCGCAAGGGCAGCAAATTGCCAAAGCAGGCGCACATGTTTCCGCATCAAAAGCCATACCAGCCGACGGTGCAGGATCTGCACAATAATGGCCGGCTTTTCCCGCCGAACCATCTCCACGAAAGCTGGATGGATTATCTCTACTGGGATGTCGAACTGCAGCCGTAAGCAGGTCCGAATTCAATCTGGCGGCACCACCCAGGCACCGGCATGCGATCTCTTGCGAGATCAGGCCTTGGCGGCACCACGCAAGGCGATCGCCGCAAGAATGAGGCTCGCAATGACGTTCCAGCCGGCAAAGGAGAGGCCCAGCACGCGCAGCGCCGCGTCGGTGCAGGAGGGGGCGTGCTTGGCATCAAGATCGCCGAGCAGATCGCCGACATCGGACGAGATGCCCTGAGCCGTGGTCGCGCAGGTCGACGGGCCTTCCCAGAAATGCCATTCGGCGCCGGCGTGATAGACGCCGATGCCAGCGCCGACCAGCATCAGGATGCCGACGAGCACGAGCAAAGTCCGCGTCATCCAGGCTGGCAGTTTCAAGACGCTGGTCAGAATTGCCAGAATGCCGAGGGGGATGCCATAGTAATAGGGATCGCGTTGCAGCAGGCAAAGGGCGCAAGGGATGTAGCCGCCGATATGCTCAAAACCCAATGCACCGCCAACGGCAGCCGTCATGCCGAGCGTGACGAGCACGGCGAAAAGCAGTTGCTGGCGATGAGCGGCGGAAGACTCGATCATGATACCTCATGCGGGCGGCAAAGTGGTCCGGCGAATGCACCCGTTCAAAACGTGCGGCCTTCTTAGGCAGGATCGGCCCGGCTGTAAATTCCCTGCATCTATCAAGGTTTGCACGCTTTTGTGATCGGCGCGGAGTAAATTGCAATTTCGCGGTTGACCGGCGCGAAATCGATCGTGTAAATCGCAAACCGCTGATATCACGCAGCCTGTGCCCCATTGGCGGAATTGGTAGACGCGCTCGACTCAAAATCGAGTTCCGAAAGGAGTGCTGGTTCGACTCCGGCATGGGGCACCACCATTCAAAACGGCTATAGTTTTGTTGTCCCGCATCTTTCAGCCCTGAATGTGTGGGAGGTTCGCCGCTCCACCGTCATGCGGTGCATATCGTTGCCAAATTGTTCCCATAGGGAACCAATGGTCAATGCGGCGACTTTCTAGCGATAACATGACCATTTTTTGGACATGGTTTGCGCAGACCACTTCGCGCGCATTCCACGAAACAGGCGAGGAGGTATTCTATGAAGATGCTCGGCGTAATAATCGCATTGTTCATGGCCATGACCGGGTACGCCGGGACAGCCGCCGCCGACCCTTGGAAGGATGAAAGCGGTCATGGGCGTTGGATCAAAAGGTATGAAGGTGACTACTGGCGTCCGTACCGCTACCAGCGTGAGTATCGACGCGAGCGGAGCGCCTATAAGGAAGAATACCGGCAGGGAAATTGCAAGATCGAGCGGAAGTGGGACAAAGACGAGTACAAGGAAGAGATCAAGTGCAAGCGCGGCTGGAGATCATCAGCTTACCACTACCGCTACTGACATACGCCGCCCAAGCCGCTGCGCCCTCTCCGTCGCATTCATCCCCCCCCGGATATGCCGCAGGAGAGACATTGCATGATCTCTGTGACATGCCCCTGGAAAGTCATCGGATAGAGCCTTGCCGGGCGCTGCGTCGGTCGGGCAGTTTGTAATATCGACCGTGCTGGCGTAGTAGCCCCAACCATTGAACTCTACCGAATGGAAGTGTTAGCTGCTGCGTTGCAGCAAATTTCCATCGCGGCAGGGCCATGTTACCGAACAGTGATATCTACGAGGAACTCTATCGCGACTTCCGCTGGCAGATTCCGGCGAAGTTCAACATCGGCGTTGCCATCAGCGATGCCTGGGCGGAGCGTGATCCGGAGCGCATCTGCCTACAGCATTTCAGCCCCGACAGCGCGTATCGTTCGCTGACCTATGGAGCCCTCGCCGGCCGCTCCTCCGCTTTTGCTGCGGGGCTGACCGCGCACGGCGTCAAACCCGGCGACCGCGTCGCCATCCTCCTGCCGCAGGGCTTCGAGGCGGCGATCGCCCATGCGGCAATCTACAAGCTCGGCGCGATCGCCCTGCCGCTGGCCCTGCTCTTCGGCGTCGAGGCACTTGAATATCGTTTGCGGGATGCCGAGGCGACGGCTATCGTCACCAATCGCTTCGGCTACCAACGTGTCGCTGCGATCCGCGGTCATCTGCCCGGCCTTCGGCTGATCGTGCTTGCGGACGACGAGGAACTGCCCGGCACCGTCCGTTTCGATCGTCTGACAGAGGGCGAGGGGCGCTTTGTTGCGGCCGACACCACGCCGGACGATCCAGCGCTGATGATCTATACTTCGGGAACGACAGGGCCGCCGAAGGGCGCCCTGCACGGTCATCGCGTGCTGCTCGGCCATCTGCCGGGGTTCCAGTTCCATCATCACTTTCTGCCGCAACCGGGCGATCGCATGTGGACGCCGGCCGACTGGGCCTGGGCGGGCGGGCTCTTGAACGCATTGCTGCCGTCGCTGCTCTTCGGCGTGCCCGTGGTTTCCTCGCCGGCGCAGAAATTCGACCCGCACATGGCCTTCCGGATCATGGAAGAAATGGACGTGCGCAACGCCTTCATTCCGCCGACCGCTTTAAGGCTCCTGAAATCCGTCGACCAGCCGCGCGCCCGTTATGCGCTCAATCTCAGGACGATCGGCTCGGCGGGGGAGGCGCTCGGGCGCGAGACCTTCGAATGGGCAAAGACCGCACTCGGCATCGAGGTCAGTGAATTCTACGGCCAGACTGAGTGTAACATCGTCATCTCATCGGCAGCGGATCTCGGCGTCTTGAAGCCATGCTCGATGGGCAAGGCGGCGCCGGGACATGAGGTGGCGATCATCGACGACAAAGGGCGGGTATTGCCGCCGGGCACCGTCGGCCAGGTGGCGGTGAAGCGTCCCGACCCGGTGATGTTTCTCGGCTATTGGCGAAACGAGAAGGCGACCGAAGCGAAGTTCATCGGCGACTGGATGACCACCGGCGACCAGGGGGTGATGGACGCGGAGGGCTACTTCACCTTCTTCGGCCGCGACGACGACGTGATTACCTCGTCGGGCTATCGCATCGGACCGGGGGAGATCGAGGATTGTCTGGCTGGCCATCCCGATGTCCAGCTTGCGGCGGTCGTCGGCAAACCGGATCCGATCCGCACCGAGATCGTCAAGGCTTATGTGGTGCTGAGGCCCGGTGCCGCCGCCGACCGCGAGACTGCGGCGGCAATCCGCGACTGGGTGAAAACCAGGCTTTCGATGCATGAATACCCGCGCGAGATCGACTTCGTCGACAGCCTGCCGCTGACCACTTCGGGCAAAGTGATCCGCCGGCTCTTGCGCGAGAGGGCTGCTGCTGAGGTGTCGGCTGGGAGCGGTAACACGTAGCGGACCGTGGTCGCTTCCGGCGGAGCGCTGGTGCGTCAGCGGCCGGCCAGCGCCCGGATCTTTTCGCGCAGCAGGCGAGCCATATTGCGGGTGTTGCGATAAAGGTGAAGCTGCGCCGCGACCTGGCGTACGTCGCGGTCGCGGTTCTGCTGCAGACCGATGACGAGCGTGCCCATCTCCTCGCGCTCCTGCCATAAGCGGGCCATGATCGGATGGTCTGGCACCGCGCAGGAGTCGGAACGGGCGATGTTGGCGTCATCGAGGTGCCACTCGGTCAGCTCCGCCAGCAACAGCTTGCCTGGCGAATATTTCGCATATCGCTCGTCATACGCCGTTTTCCACGTGAAGGCCTCGCCGGCCATCAGGAAGACGACCATGGCCGCGATCGCCTTGCCGTCGAGGTTGAGGCTGTGGATGCGCACGCTGTCCGCTTCAGCGAGATTGGTGATCGCCTCTCTGGCGAAAGCGGCCCGGAAGCGGTCCATGATCATGGCGCTGCGCTCGCGCCCCTTCCAGCCGGATGCCTCGAGCGCCAGGAACTCCTCCATTCGCAGCCGGATTTCCTCAGGCTGGCGCGCGACGCTGTAGATCAGCCTTCCCTGTTTCCCGAGATTGTTCCACTGGCGTCTCAGTTCTTTCAGATGCGGGGGGCTGATTGCCTCGCGCAAATAGGTCGGCCCGTCGAGCAGGCTTTCGAGCATCGGTCGGCTGAAGGTATCGGTCACCGTCAGCGGCAGGTTTTCGCCGATCGCCACGGCGCGGGCCAGTTGCGCGAACTTGCCTTTGAGCCTCACGTCCGGAAGCACGAGGATCGGCGGCAGACCGGAGGAGGGCGCTGCAAGTGCTTCATAAAGGTTGCTGATCGTTTCGGCCGCATCCTCCGCATCGAGAAGCGGCACACCCAGCGGCCCAAACGGATTCGACCAGGCGCGAATAATGGTCGCGCCGATCGAGAAGCCCGGTTTCTCGATCGAGAACGGCATCAGGAAGCGGATCCGGCTGCTGCGCTCGCCGTTGTCGCGGATGACGGCGAGCCGGATGACCCTGTCTTCGAGCCGCGGCATGGCCGGAGCGAGGAAGCGGCCGGTGAAGAAGACGTTCGGCTCAATCGCGCGATTGGAGAGAAAGTCGAGTTCCCGCTGCAGGCTGTAGCCAGCCTTGGCCGGATAGATCGCGAGGTGTCGTCCGGGCCGCCCGACCATGAACGTCTGTTCGGCCAGCGACTGATCGAAGCCGGGTTGCGCCAGACCGCCGAGCAGCCGGCTCGCCCTGCCGCTTGCGTCTCCAGGAAGATGGGGGTTGCCGATCATGGCTGGATCGCCTCGTTCTTGTGATTGCTGCTTCTCGCCCCGGCGAAAGCCAGAAGCGTAAAGCCGAAAGTGCGGCGTACCGCGAGATGTAAGATTGCCGCTTCTACGAACATCGCACCGGCCGTCGCAGCGGCCGCACCCGTCAGGCCGAAAAGCGGAATGAGCGTCACGTTCAGAAGGATGTTGGCGGCGAGTGCGCCCGCATAGAGGACCATGCAAAGCTTCTGCCGCCCGGCCATGGTGAGCAGCGTTTCGACGGGACCGACCAAGGCCTTTGCGAGAATCCCGGCGAAAAGGATCGCCATCAAAGGTACACCGGAGGTGAAGGCAGGACCGAACAGCGAAAGAAGGAAAGGTCCGGCCAGCAATACGGCACCGCCCACCGCAAGTGAGGGCCAGAAGGACCAGCGCGCGCTCTCGATCGCGATTTCCGCCAGTTGATGAAGATCACGAGCGGCCATCGCCGCGGAAAAGCGCGGCCCCGCCGCGGCCTTCACGGCAAACATGACGAAATGGACGAGGGCCATGGTCTTTGCCGCCGCAAAGTAGATCGCCACGTCGTCAGGCTTGAGATAGAGGCCGACGATCACGACATCGGAATTGGTCAGCAGGAAGCCGAAGCCGTCGACGAGAAAGATGGGAACGGAGACGCGCAGCCAACGGCCGAGTTCAATCTTCATCGGGCCGCGAACGTAGTGCCTGCCAAGTCGCCACGCCATGGCGAGGAATTGTCCGAGCGTGGTCACATAGGTGGCCGCCAGCGCGGCGATCATGGCGGTCGTCGCGTCGTGCGGCAGCCCCGCGACCACCGCCAGAACCATGAAGGCGAGAATGAGCAGCGGCCGCAGGATGTAGGTCGGGCTCATCGCCGCAATCGGCCAGCTGTGCGCGCGCGCCGTGCCCTCCATGACGTCGCCGAGCGCGATCATCGGCAGGGTGAACAGGGCGAGATAGAGCGGAACGACGTAGTAGCTTTCGATCGCACGCCCGAAGAGCCAGAGGCCGGCCGCTCCGGCTATGGCCAGCGCGGTTGCGGAAAGAAGCGCGAAAATGCGGATGGTCGCTGTCAGCCCGCGGATCTCGGCCAGTGCGGATGCCGTATGATATTCCGGCAGGAACCGGATCACCGCGGCGTGGAGGCCGAGGCAGGAAAGATTGCCGAACAGGACCGCCAGCACCCAGACGAAGATGAAGACGCCATATTCGAACTCTCCCATCAGCCGGGCGAGAACGATCTGCGAAACGAAGGCGATGGCCGCGCTCAGAATGCGGATCACAAAGGTGATCAGGGCCATCCGCTGCGCACGACTCCTCGGGTCGGAGCCGGCGAGAACCGGCACGAGCGGGCGGAGCAAATGGGATAGGCGGTGCCTCAGCGCCGACGGCAGCATTCGTCCGGCCGATTGACATACCGCCATGAACACGTGGACACCCTGAGCTTACGCAATACAGGTCTTCACTTCTGCCAGATCAGCGTTAACAAACGGTTCAGCGTGGCCGTTCCGAAGAGGGGCGCACCGATGCCGACCAGCGAGATGAACGCCGGGCGATGCTGCGGTCCGATCGCCTCGGCGAATGAATCCGACTCCTGATACCACCGGCGCCGGATATGAAAATGCCGCCCGAAGGCGGCATTTTGATCAGGCTTCGTACATTCCGTGGCAATGTTTGTATTTCTTGCCGGAGCCGCAGGGGCAGGGCTCGTTGCGCGCGACTTTGCCCCAGGTCGAAGGGTCGGCTGGATTGCGGGTTGTCGGCGCGAGGGCCAGCAGCGACGCTCCGGCGTGCGCGAAGTCGTCCTCGCCGGTCAGCGGATCGATATGATGCGCTTCCATCGGCGGCAGAGGCTGCGGCGCCTCCGCAGCCTCGCGCACCAGTTCGACGCGCATCAATTGTGCTGTCACGGCCTGGCGGAGATTGCCGAGCAGGGCCTGGAACATTTCGAAGGCTTCGGATTTGTATTCCTGCAGCGGATCGCGCTGGGCATAGCCGCGGAAGCCGATCACCGAACGGAGATGGTCGAGGTTGACGATGTGCTCGCGCCAGAGATGATCAAGCGTCTGCAGCACGACGGAACGCTCCACATACTGCATGATGTCGGGGCCGAAACGCTCGGCGCGGTCGGCGGCCGCCTTGTCTGCGGCCGCGGTGATGCGCTCGAGAATATCGTCCTCGGCAATGCCTTCCTCGGCCGCCCATTCGACGATCGGCAGGTCGAGATTCAGGTATTGCTGCACGTCCGCCTTCAGGCCCTCAACGTCCCACTGCTCGGCATAGGCCCGTTCCGGGATGCGCTTGGAGACGACCTCTTCGATCACCTCGTTGCGCATGTCCGTGACCGTATCGGTGACGTTCTCCGCATCCATCAGTTCGATGCGCTGCTCGAAGATGACCTTGCGCTGATCGTTCAGCACATCGTCATATTTCAGAAGATTCTTACGAATGTCGAAGTTGCGCGCCTCGACCTTCTTCTGCGCGCGTTCGAGCGCCTTGTTGATCCAGGGGTGGACGATCGCTTCGCCTTCTTTCAGGCCGAGCTTCTGCAGCATGCCGTCCATGCGGTCGGAGCCGAAGATGCGCATCAGGTCGTCCTGCAGCGACAGGAAGAACTTTGAGCGACCGGGGTCGCCCTGGCGGCCGGAGCGGCCGCGAAGCTGGTTGTCGATGCGGCGGCTTTCGTGCCGTTCGGTGGCAAGCACATAGAGGCCGCCGGCGGCGAGCGCCTTCTCCTTGAGCTTCTGCACTTCGTCGCGGATCGCCTTTTCAAGTGCATCGCGCTCAGGCCCCGGCTCTGTCTCCGTCAGTTCCTGCTGAATGCGCATGTCCGGGTTGCCGCCGAGCTGGATGTCGGTGCCGCGGCCGGCCATGTTGGTGGCGATCGTGACGGCGCCCGGCACGCCGGCCTGGGCGACGATAAAGGCTTCCTGTTCGTGATAACGCGCGTTCAGGACCTGGAATTTGGAGAAGCCGCTCTTTTTCAACATTTCGGCGAGCAGTTCCGACTTCTCGATCGAAGTCGTGCCGACGAGCATCGGCTGACCGCGCTCGTGCGCCGACTTGATCTCGTCGATGATCGCCTTGTACTTCTCGCCGGCCGTCCGATAGACCTCATCGTCCTCGTCGATGCGCTTGATCGGCAGGTTGGTCGGCACTTCGACCACCTCGAGCCCGTAGATGTTGCCGAACTCCTCGGCTTCGGTCGATGCGGTGCCGGTCATGCCCGCGAGTTTCTCGTACATGCGGAAATAGTTTTGGAAGGTAATCGAGGCGAGCGTCTGGTTCTCGGGCTGGATCTGCACCTTTTCCTTGGCCTCAAGAGCCTGGTGCTGACCTTCGGAGTAGCGCCGGCCCGGCATCATGCGGCCGGTGAATTCGTCGATGATGACGATCTCGCCATTGCGGACGATGTAGTCCTTGTCGCGCGTGAAGAGCTTATGGGCCTTCAACGCGTTATTGACGTGGTGAACGATCGCGACATTCTCGATGTCATAGAGCGACTCGCCTTTCAGCAGGCCTGCCTGCCGCAACATGTTCTCGAGCTTCTCGGTGCCGTCCTCGGAGAAGTTGGCCGAGCGCTGCTTTTCGTCGATCTCGTAGTCTTCCGGCGACAGCAGCGGAATGAACTCGTTGATGGTGTTGTAGAGATCGGAGCGGTCGTCGAGCGGGCCGGAGATGATCAGCGGCGTTCGCGCCTCGTCGACCAGGATCGAATCCACTTCGTCGACGATCGCGAAGAAGTGACCGCGCTGCACCATCTGCGAACGCTCGTACTTCATGTTGTCGCGCAGATAGTCGAAGCCGAGTTCGTTGTTCGTCGCATAGGTGACGTCGCAGGCATAGGCGTCGCGGCGCTGCTCGTCGGTAAGGCCATGGACGATGACGCCGGTGCGCATGCCGAGGAAGCCGTAGATGCGGCCCATCATCGCCGCGTCGCGCTGGGCCAGGTAGTCGTTAACGGTCACGACATGCACGCCCTTGCCGGCAAGCGCATTGAGGTAGACCGGAAGCGTCGCGACGAGCGTCTTGCCTTCGCCGGTCTTCATCTCGGCAATGGCGCGCTCGTGCAGGATCATGCCGCCGACGAGCTGGACGTCGAATGGACGTAAGCCGAGCGCCCGGCGGGCCGCTTCCCGGACGACGGCAAAAGCCGGAACGAGGATATCGTCGAGCGTCTTGCCCTCGGCCAATTGCTGGCGAAACTCTGCTGTCTTTGCCGCCAGCGCCTCATCGCCGAGCGCCTTCATTTCGTCTTCGAGAGCGTTGATATCGTCCACCCGGCCCTTGTAGCCGCGGACGCGGCGATCATTGGCGGAACCAAACAACTTGCGGGCAAGGCCGCCGAGACTGACCATACGAATGGTCCTTTCTTTTTTGCTGCCGGGGGTTTCAGGTTCGGGCTCGAAAAACCGCGTAATGCCGTGAAACGCCCGGAAACTGTTCTGGACGCGAGGTTGCGTGACAGATAAGAGGGGGGTCGGATTATGTCAACGCACTTGCACGGCCGGATGGCTACAGAACCGCCACATTCTGGTGTTGTTCAGCCGCTGAGAGCTCAGAGCAATTGCGCTGGCGGTCAATGGTGAAAGGTTAGTGACATGTCTAAATACAAGACCCTGGCGGCTGCCGCACTGGTCGCGATCATCGCAGCAAACGGTGCCGCACGCGCCGAGGGGACAGATCCCGTGATCGCGAAAGTTGGCGACCAGGAGATACACCAGTCGGAGCTTGACCTTGCGCTCAGCACCCTCGACCCGCAGCTCCAGCAGATGCCGGACGAGCAGAAGCGCGCTGCCGCTCTTTCGTCGGTCATCGACGTCAAGCTCCTGGTGAAGGACGCCGAAGAGGAAGGGCTGCAGAATGACGCGGTCTTCAAGCAACGCGTTGCCTTCCTGACCGAGCGCGAGCTTCACAATGCCTTCTTCAAGAAACACGTCGTCGACTCGATTACAAAGGAAGAGGTGAAGGCGCGCTACGACAAGGAAGTCGCTGCCATCCCGCCACAGGAAGAGGTGAAGGCCCGCCATATCCTCGTCAAGACCGAGGACGAGGCGAAGGAGATCATTAAGGAGCTGGACGCGGGCAAGAGTTTCGTCGAACTCGCCAAGGCCAAGTCCTCGGATCCCAACAAGGAGGCCGGCGGTGATCTCGGCTATTTCACCAAGGGCCGTATGGTGCCGGAATTCGACACGGCGGTCTTCGCCCTGGAAAAGGGCGCCTATACGAAGACTCCCGTCAAGACCCAGTTCGGTTTCCATGTGATCGTTGTCGAAGACAAGCGCCCGCAGGCTCCGCCGACACTCGAGCAGGTCGAGCCGCAGGTTCGTCAGCTTCTCATGCGCGACAAATACCTTGCGCTTCTGACTTCCGCGAAGAAGACGACCGATGTCGAAATCTCCGATCCGGCGCTTAAGAAGGCCTACGACGACGCCAGCAAGGCGCAGGAAACAAAGTAAGCTTTTCGGACCGGGCGCGTTTCCTTTGGGAGAAGCGCCCGCCACGACCGGGAACTTCTCTCTTTCGGAGGAAATCCGAAAGCGGCAGAGATGTCCCGGCTTCAAAGCGCGGGAGCGTCTTGCGCGTTCTTCCGGACGCGTGACCTTTCGACTTCAGACCGACAACGATGCCCAACGGCTGAATGCCGTTCGGGCATTTCTCGCATCCACCCAACGCTTCCAAGGCAGGTTTCCCATGTCCGGTTCCGTTTCTCCGCTTGCTCCGAAAACCTTTGCAGAAATGCCGGCCCTTCGCGGCGTGCGCATGGCCACCGCCGCCGCCGGAATCAAGTACAAGAACCGCACCGACGTGCTGTTGATGGTCTTCGACCAACCGGCTTCGGTTGCCGGTGTGTTCACGCGATCGAAGTGCCCGTCCGCGCCGGTCGACTTCTGCCGCAGAAATCTGCCCGGCGGCGTTGCGCGCGCCGTCGTCGTCAATTCCGGCAACGCCAACGCATTCACCGGCAAGAAGGGGAGAGAGGCGACCGAGCTTACTGCGAAATCCGCGGCCAAGGCGGTCGGCTGCAGCGAAGGCGAAATCTTTCTGGCATCTACCGGCGTGATCGGCGAGCCACTGGACGCCACCAAGTTCGCGGGCGTGCTCGACGGCCTTGCCGTATCTGCCACCGAGGACGTCTGGTTCGACGCGGCGAAAGCGATCATGACTACGGATACCTATCCGAAGGTTGCGACCCGCAGCGCCGAGATCGGCGGCGTCAAGGTCACCGTCAACGGGATTGCCAAGGGCGCAGGCATGATCGCGCCGGATATGGCAACCATGCTCTCCTTCGTGGTGACCGATGCGGATATCGCGCCAGCACCGCTACAGGCGCTGCTTTCGGGTGGTGTCGGCCCAACCTTCAATTCGGTGACGGTCGACAGCGACACCTCCACCTCCGACACGCTGATGCTGTTCGCGACGGGTGCTGCGGCAAAGGACGGCCAACCAAGGATCGAGGATGCCGCCGATCCGCGCCTCGAAGCGTTCCGAGTGGCGCTCCATGATCTGCTCCGCGACCTGGCGCTCCAGGTCGTGCGCGACGGCGAGGGTGCGCGCAAGATGGTGGAAGTGACCGTCGAGGGTGCGGAGAATGATGCCGCCGCCAAGCGCATCGCGCTCTCGATCGCCAATTCGCCGCTCGTCAAGACGGCGGTCGCCGGCGAGGACGCAAATTGGGGCCGCGTGGTCATGGCCGTCGGCAAGTCCGGTGAGATGGCCGAACGCGACAGGCTGGCGATCTGGTTCGGCGATGTGCGCGTCGCCGTGGAGGGCGAACGCGATCCGGCCTACTCGGAAGCGGCGGCGAGCGCTGTCATGAAAGGCGAGAACATTCCGGTCCGCGTCGATATCGGCCTCGGCTCGGGCCGGGCGACGGTCTATACCTGCGATCTGACGAAGGAATATGTCGAGATCAACGGCGACTATCGAAGCTGAGCCGCCCAATGATTGCTCAACCGCATCCTTTCGGCTAGAGCGGAATGAGAAAAGCGGAGCGGCCCTCCATCCGCGTCTCGCCTATCAACGTATTGGACCGATCACGTTCATGATCCTGGGTTGACCCCATCAAAGTCACCGTGATCGGGCAGCATTCAAGGCTACCGACATGACACCGAACGACAGACAGCCGCCGATGCCGGGTGAGGCGGTCGGGGAAGCAACCATGGTTGATCTTCCGAGCGTGCGGCGGCTGGAAGCCGTCGGCTTTCGCGCCTGGCCGGCCGCTTTCGTGCAGTATGACGGCAGTTGGCTGATCCGCCTTACCGCGGGACACGACTCCAAGCGTCTGAACTGCGTCAATCCGCTCGATCCGTCGGACCATCGCGATATTGCGCTGCGGCTGGAGAAGGCGGCAAAGCTGTTCGCCGAATACGGTCGCCTGTTAACCGTTCGTCAAACGCCGCTAACGCCGCCGCAGATGGTCGCCTATATGGACGGTGAAGGCTGGACGCCGTTCAGCCACAGCCTGGTGTTTTCGCTCGATCTCGCCGAGCGGGATCTCGGCGAAGGCATGGATCATCTGCCGATCAAGGACGTCGGCCGGTTTATCGATGCCCGGATCCTGATCGGCAAGGAGGACCCTGAGATCAAGGCGGCACTGACCGAGATCATCAATTCCATCAAGCCGGAATGCGGCTTGTTTCTCTTCGAGGATCGCGAGCTCGGGCCGACGGCCGTGTCGCTGGTGGTACAGGACAACGATCTTGCCGGCATCATGCAGTTCGCCGTAGCCGAGGCCGTGCGCCGCCGAGGTGTCGGCCGAGCACTTCTCGATGCGTCGCTCCGCTGGGCGCGCCTTCGAGGCGCGAAGAAGGCCTGGTTGCAGGTGGAGGCCGATAACCGGGCCGCAATCGAGCTCTACCGCAAGGCCGGCTTCACCGAGGTCTACCGCTACCTCTATCGAACCCCGAAGGTTTAACGCATGGAAATGCAGGATAAGAAGATCGTACTCGTCGCGGCCTGCGCGCTGGTCGATTCCGACGGGCGCATTCTGCTGGCGCAACGCCCCGAAGGAAAACCTCTTGCGGGGCTTTGGGAGTTCCCCGGCGGTAAGGTCGAGACCGGCGAAACGCCGGAGGAAACGCTGATCCGGGAGCTGGACGAGGAGCTGGGCATCCGCACCAAGGTTGCCTGCCTTGCCCCGCTCACCTTCGCCAGCCACAGCTACGACGACTTTCACCTGCTGATGCCACTTTATATCTGCCGTCGCTACGAAGGCTTCGCCGAGGGGCGGGAAGGTCAGGCGATCAAATGGGTGCGGCCCAGGGCTCTGCGGGATTACCCGATGCCGCCGGCCGACGAGCCGCTGATTCCATTCTTGATGGATTTGCTATAGGATCGGTGTGCGGGCGTGCCAAATCCGCACGCGGTCGTCGAGGGAGGGACGGGGATCCGCGTTCAGTTTCTTCAACTCCCTTAAATTCCAAAATTTATTAATCGAAAGTTTATCACCCTCGCGCAAAATGGACGCTATCAGTTTTGGTGTCTGCCACGCTTTCGGCAGCTCCGGTTTCGAGCAGGTGTGGTCAGGTCGAGGCTTGGGAAGGATGCTTTCGCCCCGCCGCTTTTCGTGTTTTGTGAGGCTTCGATGGTAGACGAGGATTTCTGGAGGACGGTTCAGGACAAGGATCTGGTGACAAGCCAGTCCCGCCGGACAGGTGTGCTCAATCTGTCGCTGCTGTTTGGAACGGCGGTGATCGCGCTGACGCTGATCCTCACGCCGATGCTGTCGTCGAAGAACGACAGGCGCATGATGGCAAACACGCCGATGAATTACGACAATATCTCGACAGGCTCGATTCCCTCCGGCGGGACGGCCAAGCGATATACCGTACGCCGCAGCGTGCTTCAGGAAATGCCGGGCGCCGTCTGCATCATCGATGCTGACGGCAGCAAAAGCGGATGCTGATTTAAACGAAGCGCCGGCGAGGTCCTGCGTCTTCCCGAGGTGACCACACGTCCCGTTTTCAAGGCGGGTGGAGGATGAATGGACAAGCTGAGATGTCTCGTTCGCAGCCGCGACGGCGCCACGGTGGTGGAATACGGCCTTCTGGCCGCACTGATCTCCGTCGGTCTCCTCGTTGGACTGCAGAATTTCTCTGAGGCACTCCTCGGCGTTTTCAACATCATAGTGGATGCGATCGAAACGGCCTGGGTTTGACACCATCAAGAGCGAAACCGCTCGCACGCTTCTCGCTCGTCCGGTGAACCCGCGCGCGTCGCAACGCGTCCGGTCCAGTCAAATCAGGATCCGCGTTTATGGTCTTTCAGTGGCTGCTCACTGACCCCGAGTGCGTCTGACAGTCTTTGTTTCGCGGAGCCGGGCTTCAACGGCTTTTGTTGGCTTTCATGCGGTGCCCAGCCGGAGACATAGATGACCGAGAACGTTGCGCGGATGCGTCCGTCCGGATCGGAGAAACGCTCCGCGTAGATCTCAGCGGCTTTCAGGAAGAAGCGTCGCGGCATGGGCGTGCGGCTGCGCGCGGCAAGCGGGTTGGTCATGCCCATTGCCCTCAGGTCCTTGAGCAGTCCGAAGAGCGAATCGTAACGCACCGTGTAAGTCTCGGCGTCTACCACCGGCAGGGCAAAGCCTGCCCGCTGCAGAAGAGCGCCCATTTCGCGCACGTCGGCAAAGGGAATTACGCGCGGGCTCGCCCCGCCCATCAGCTCCGCTTCAGCCGCAAGGAGCACTTCGCGAAGCTCCTGCAGCGTGCCGCTGCCGGGGATCGCAGCCAGGAACAGGCCATCGGGCTTCAGTGCCCGGCGCGCCTGAATGAAGACGCCCGGCGTATCGTTGGTCAGGTGCAGCGACAGCGGCGATACCAGCAGATTGAGAGATTCCGGTTCGGCGGGAACACGCTCCAAAGGCGCGACCGTGACCGGTGTGTCGGCCGAGCCGAAACCGCGGTCAGTTTCCACCCGTTCGATCGCGTCGATCTTGCCGGTTTCGGCAAGACGACGCGCCGTGGCGCCCGTATAGCCGTGTAACTCCATGGCTTTGTCGAAATGCCGCTCCACGACGCTCACGCGGTCAGCCAGCTCCTGCGCGACGATATCGAGGAGGAAGGCCGCTTTTTCGTCGGCGCGGCGCAAGGCCCGGCGACGATGCGCTTCCACGAGGCTCTGGTCAAAGATGATTTCCACGATACTCTCTCCGAGCTTACGGACGCAAAAAAACCCTGGCGGAGACAAAGTCAACCTGATGGAACGGGACGGATGGAGAAATCGGGCCACACGCTCGGCGGCGCTCTTGCGCCAACTCGGCAGCGAGGCGGTCAATGTCGTCTTTCCGCCCGTCTGCTGCGGCTGCGGTCGGCTCACGGGCGACCCTCATGCGGTCTGCGCGTCCTGCTGGCGCGGCCTGCGCCTGATCGAGCGGCCGTATTGCGATGTCCTCGGATCGCCCTTCGGCTTCGATCCGGGCTTGGGCGCTGTTTCGCCAGAAGCGATGGCCAACCCGCCGGCCTTCGACAGGCTGCGCTCCGCCGCGCTGCACGAAGGTATAGCGCGTGACCTGGTGCACGGCCTGAAATATCGCGACCGAACTGATCTGGCGCCGATGCTCGCCGAATGGATGATCCGTGCGAGCGATGGTGCCGTGGCGGCGGCCGACCTGATCGTGCCGGTTCCGCTTCACGCGTTTCGGCTATGGAGGCGAAAGTTCAACCAGGCGGCCGAGCTCGCGCGGTTCATTGCCGACATCTCGCAGACGCCCTATCGGCCGAATGTCCTTCGGCATCAAACGCACGAGCCGGCAAATCGGCCTCGGCGCCAAGGCTCGCGAGGACAACGTCCGAGGCGCTTTTGCCGTGCCTGAAAGCGCTAGACCGGCTGTCGCCGGGAAGCGTATCGTGCTCGTAGACGATGTGTACACGACGGGCGCGACCGTGTCGGCCGCCACGCGCGCGCTGAAGCGGGCGGGGGCCGGAGATGTAACGGTTTTGACCTTTGCAAGAGCCATGTCCGGTCCTATATGAAAATCAGATTGGCCGGCGTAGACGCCGGTGTGGAGCGGTTTGGAATCATGGCTTCGGTGGTCATTTATACGCGTCAGTTCTGCGGCTATTGCTCCAGAGCAAAGAAGCTTCTGGAAAGCAAGGGTGTCGGCTTTGTCGAGCATGACGCGACCTATGCTCCGGAGCTCCGCCAGGAGATGATCGACAAGTCCAACGGCGGCAGGACCTTCCCGCAGATCTTCATCAATGACGTGCATGTCGGCGGTTGCGACGATCTGCACGCACTCGACCGTGTCGGCAAGCTCGACAAGTTGCTCGCCGCCTGAAATGGAATGAAGAAGCAGGTTCGGTGTTGCCGGCATTCCGCTCCAGCCAACACAGTTGCGGGACGATCTGGATCGCTTCGATCCGAATCCTGCTCGGGAGAAATAGAGTAATGACGTTCAAGGCTGCTGCCGTTCAGATGTGCTCCGGCATCGATCCCGCAAGCAATGCGGAGGCGATGGCAAAGCTCGTGCGTGAGGCGGCTGCTCAGGGCGCAACCTATATCCAGACGCCCGAGATGACCGGTGCCGTACAGCGCGACCGGGCGGGGCTTCGGTCCGTGCTGAGGGACGAGGCCGGCGACCTCGTTGTGCGGGACGCCGCAAGCCTCGCTGCGGAACTCGGCATTTATCTTCATGTCGGCTCGACGCCGATTGACCTTGCGGACGGCAAGATCGCCAACCGCGGCTTCCTCTTCGGGCCGGATGGCGAAAAAATTTGCGACTACGATAAGATCCACATGTTCGACGTGGATCTGGAAAATGGCGAAAGCTGGCGCGAAAGTGCCCTCTACCGGCCGGGAGCGACGGCGCGTCTTGCCGATCTTCCCTTAGGCAAGCTCGGTTTCGCGATCTGTTACGACGTCCGCTTCCCCGAACTCTTCCGTCAGCAGGCCGTCGCCGGCGCCGAGATCATGTCGGTGCCCGCGGCTTTCACCCGCCAGACGGGCGAGGCGCACTGGGAGATACTGCTGCGCGCCCGCGCTATCGAAAACGGTCTGTTTATCATTGCCGCCGCCCAGGCCGGCGAGCATGAAGATGGCCGGGAGACCTTCGGCCATTCGATGATCGTCGATCCCTGGGGCAAGGTTCTCGCTCAGGCCGGACCGGTCGGCGAGGCGATCGTTATCGCCGAGATCGATGTGGCCGCGGTGCACGGCGCGCGTGCGCGAATTCCCAATCTCAGGAATGCCCGCAGTTTCGTTCTGGATGAGGTGGCATCGGCCGGGAAAGGAGGCGTTGCAGCTTGATCCGCTACACTCTTTCCTGCGACAACGGCCACGCCTTCGAAGGCTGGTTCTCATCGAGTGACGACTTCGACCGACAGGTCGACAGCCATCTGGTTACCTGTCCCACTTGCAGCTCGGCCTCCGTCAGCAAACAGTTGATGGCGCCCGCCGTCTCGACGGCACGCAAGAAGGAGGCAAGACAGGCGCTGGTGATGGATCAAGCGCAGAAGGAAACGATTGCCAAGCTTCGCGAGCTGGTAAAATCGATCCGCGAGAACGCCGAAGACGTCGGCGAACGCTTCCCGGAAGAGGCGCGCAAGATCCACTACGGCGAGGCGGACCAGCGCGGATTGATCGGCAAGGCAACCGCCGAAGAGGCCGTCGCGCTTCTCGAAGAGGGTATCGAAATCGCACCCTTGCCGGTGATCCCGGACGACAAGAACTGAGCCGGCGGTCGGCGGGTTTTAGATCGGGCGCTTGGCGACGATCATGTAGTTGATGTCCATGTCTCTCGAAAGGTTCCACTGATTGGCGAGCGGATTGAAGAAGACACCGGTGCGATCGGCGATCTCCATGCCGCTCGCGCGGAGGGGCTTTTCGAGCTCTTCGGGGCGCACCAATTTTTCATATTGATGCGTGCCGCGCGGCAACCAGCGCAGCACATTCTCAGCGGCAAAGATGGCAAGCGCCGCCGCTTTCAGCGTGCGATTGATCGTGGCGACGAACATCAGGCCACCGGGCCGCACCAGATGCGCGCAGGTCGTCATGAAGAAGTCGACGTCGGCAACGTGCTCGACGACTTCCATGTTGAGAACGATGTCGAAACTCTCGCCGGCCTCCGCGAGCGCCTCCGCGGTGACGGCGCGGTAGTCGACGGCAACGCCGCTTCCCGCCGCATGGGCCTTGGCGATCCCGATATTCTTTTCCGAAGCGTCGGCTCCCAGCACGTCGGCGCCCATGCGGGCCATCGGTTCGGAGAGCAGGCCACCGCCGCAGCCGATATCGAGCACCCTTAGACCTTTTAGCGGTTGCGGGCCCTTGGGGTCGCGGCCGAAATGTTCGCAAGCCTTGTCGCGAATATAGGCAAGGCGCACCGGATTGAACTTGTGTAGCGGGCGGAACTTGCCAGTCGGATCCCACCATTCGGCTGCCATCGCCGAGAAGCGATCCACTTCGCTCTGGTCGATCGTCGTGCGTGCCGTCTCGCTCATCGGAGCCTCCTCGCCTTGTCCGGGTCGGGGCGCAAGCAGCCTTGACCTGCTTTGCCCTCTTGATCGTGAGTCGGACGATAGGGCGGCGATGTCAAGGGCCAACGTCAGCCGCTGCGACGGCCGTCGATACTACAGGCGCCGGGGCCGGCGAAGACAAGCAGCATCATGCCGGCATGGACGAAAAACAGGGCGGTCACGATCTGCAGCAGCGCGAGCGCCTGCGGGCATATTCAGACAGGCGGTTTTCCATGAATGCTCCCTCCCGAAGCTATGGTCTTTCGGCGTTCAAGCCGCCTGTGGCCGATAGTGCAGGATGACGACGCCGGATTTCAGCGGACGGACATGCGTGAGCTCCAGGCTTGTGCGTTCCGGGATATTCTGAAATAGCGGAACACCCTTGCCGAGCAGCACCGGATTGATGCCGAGGCGGTACTCGTCGACCAATCCTTTGGCGGTGAGTGTCGCAGCAAAGTTTGCGCTGCCAAAGATGAAGATCGTGCCGCCGTCAAGCTGTTTCAGGCGCTCGACTTCGGCGACCGCATCGCCGGAAACAAGCGCCGTATTGTTCCAATCGGCACTGCGAAGCGTTCTCGAGAAGACAAATTTTTCGACGCCGTTCATGAAAGTGGCGATATCGCCCTCGGCCGATGGCCAGGTAGGCCGCCATCATCTCATACGTCACGCGACCAAAGAGCAGGGTACCGGCTTCGAGCTGGGTTTCGCCGATATAGGCGGCAAGCTCGTCCTCAAAGACGAACCAACTGATATCGTGTCCGGGTGCCTCGAAATAACCGTCGACACTGATCATGTCCCACATGATAACCTTGCGCATGATCTTCCTCCCGTTCGCGGGCGGGCTCTCTTGCCCGTTCCTACAGCGCCGTGCGTCTTCTCAAATCGGTTCCGATTTAAGGAAACATGCGGCGGCATTGAGAATGACAAAACCAGTTTAATTTTGCAAGTGGTTTTATTTTGAGATCAATGGAAAAAGGGGCGTCCGCAGGCCTAGCTTTCACGGGCAGACGCAAAGAAATCCCCGGGATCATCGACCTCTACCAAATGCCGGTTCTCGATCAGCCAGAAGCGGTTGCCGACGGCGCGCACGAAACTGCGGTCGTGCGAAACCACAAGGCAACTCGTCTGCTGAACCATCAGCTCCGATTCCAATGCTTCCTGCCCCTCGATGTCGAGATGGTTGGTCGGTTCGTCGAGCAGATAGAAGTTTGGATTGGTGAGCCTCAGGACAAGCATGGCCAGCCGCGACTTCTGCCCGCCCGAGAGAATGCCGATCGGGCGCGACTGCAGATCGATCCCGAGGCCCGCTCCGGCAAGCAGGGTGCGGGCGCGTTGGTCGCCAACGTCGAACCGCCTGATGATCGTCGCAAGCGGCGTTTCACGATCGGCGAGCCCGGCGAGCGCCTGATCACTGTAGCCGAGCGCCAGTGACGGTGTCGGCTTGATCGTTGCTGCACACCGATCCGGCTCGGTTATCGCTGTCCTGATCAAATGGATGAGGCGGGACTTTCCTGCGCCATTGCGGCCGAGAAGGACGATGCGATCGCCCTGGCAGATCCAGCGTTTGCCGGTTTTGAACAGCAACCTGCCGTCCGGCGTTTCCACCGGCGTATCGTCCAGCGTGACGAGAACTTTGGCATGGGTGCCGCGACTGGCGAGCCGGATGGCGCCGGAGGATCGCTCCTGGAAACCCGGGCGTGCAGCTTCCTCCAGGCGCTCGGCCCTTTGGCGCATCTGTTTCGTCTTCACCGTCAAAAGATCGCTGCCGGAGTTGATGCCGATATTGTTGAGCTTGGCCGCCTGGCGGCGGAGCTGCTGCGCCGCTTTCATGTCCTTCTGGTAGCGCCGCTCGTCGGAAGCGTCGATCTCGTCCAGCGCGTTTCGTGCCAGCGAATAGGGCAGTGAAAACAGGCGCGATCGTTCCGCGCGCAGAAATAGCGTCCGGTTCGTTGTCGCATCGAGAAACGCCCGGTCATGGCTGGAGATCAGCACAGGGATGTCGCGGGGGAGGCTGCCGAGCCACGCTTCCAGCCCCAGAATCTTTCCAAGATCCAGGTGATTGGTCGGCTCGTCCAGGAGCAACACGTCCGGATCGGTGACGGAGACGCAGGCAAGGAGTGCCAGCCTTTGCCAACCTCCGCTCAACTTCGCGATGGGCAGTTGCCGAAGCGCCGGCGGGACGTCGAGAGAATCCAAGATGACATCAACCCGCCAGGCCTCTGTTTCAGCCTGGTCGTCCGGCAACGCTTGGCGAACCGCTTCATGGAATGGAGTTTCGGAAAGGGCTTGCGGAATAATCTGCTCGACATAGCCGATGCGCAGGCCTCGCGACCGCGTAATGTCGCCGGTCATGGGCTCGAGCATGCCGGCGACGCATCTCAGTAAGGTGGATTTGCCCCGACCATTGGCGGCGACGATGCCGATGCGATCGCCCGGCGAGACAGCAAGGTCGAGTTGCGAAAAGAGCGGCGCACCCAGTGTGACTGCGAGATTTCTGATAGTGATCAAAGCCATTGTCGTTCTCTGGACTGCCCAACGGGGTCGAAACCGATGCAGATGCGCATCGTTCGGCCCTTACGGATTGGGTTTGATGACGATATGCGGGGCGCTCAGAACCATTGGGTTCAGCGCCGCATGACGACTGGGCAGACCAGGAAGAGATAAAAAGGGCTTGTCTCTGGTCAGCCCTGCAAACGCATTTGCAGGGCTGAGACGGGGCCGCGCTGGCGATGGTGCCGGAAGAAAGTCATCACGCGCAGCCCTCCTTTCATGTTTGAATTGTTGAGGAGTGATAGCACCGCTTGGCGATTCTTGCAATCCTGACGCGATTGCTGACCTTCTACGCAAGGTGGAAGTACGGCCTTCTGTGGAGTTTTCGGTCGGATTGCCGTATCCTGCCGCTTGGCGCGTCACACCTCTCAGCGCGCGGGAGCCACGAAAGAAATGCCTGGTTCCGATGATCATGATCGGCTGGCGATGGATCTTCTGATCCGCGGTTTTCAGGTATCGCGGATCATTCGGTTGGTAGCCGATCTCGAGATTGCCGATAGAATAGCGCCGGACAGTTCGGCGAGCATCGACGAGTTGGCACTGACCAGCGGTGTTTTCGCGGCGCCGCTCCGGCGTGCCTTGCGCGCGCTTGCGGCCTTTGGAATATTTCGGTTCGGCGCGGATGGAAGGGTCGCTCATACGCCGCGATCTTTGCTCCTGCGGACCGACGTGCCGAACAGTCTCCATCACGGCGCACGCTTCTGGACCGCGGCTGGCTCCTGGCGGGCCTGGGAATATCTTGACGCGGCGCTGCATGGCAAAGTGCCCCATGAGGTTGCGTGGGGCACGGATCGCTTCAGCTATCTGCGCGACAATCCGGGCGAGGCCCGTCTCTTCGACGCCTTCATGGCCAATTTCCCTGATGACCGTCACAATGCGGTCGCCGCCAGCTATGATTTCTCCACCGTCGGCCTGATTGCCGACATCGGCGGCGGCAATGGCGAGGCGCTGCGCCGCATCGCCGCGGTGTACCCGCACGTGCGCGGCATCCTCTTCGACCGGATGCACGTGATAGCGGCCATTCCCGCCGAAATGCTGGCTCAAGGTCGAATTACGCCGCAAGTCGGCAGCTTCTTCGATCAGGTTCCCCCCGGAGCGGATTTGTACATGCTGATCCGGGTTCTGCATGATTGGCCGGACGACGATGCCCGTCGAATTCTCCGTTGCTGCCGCGCCGCAATTCCAGAAGACGGCCGACTGTTGGTTGTCGAGGCCCTAATGCCGGCCGACCCGTCGCTGGGACAGCCGACCGAATATCTTATCGACATGCAGATGATGGCGATGTTTGGCAGCGCACGCGAACGCACGGAGTCCGAATTCGACGCATTGCTTGCGGACACTGGGTTCGATCTGGTGCGGGTCATACCGACGGCATCCTCGGTCTCTATCCTGGAGTCGGTGCCCTGCTGAGCGCAAGTAGACCAGTCATTCGGTGCCGGTTTCCAACCGGTTCCTAAGAATACTCGTCGCCTCTTTCCGTCGTCGCTTTCTCTCCATTCCTCCGCCTTCCCATTGCACGCCGCCCCCTGATCCGCTAAGAGACGCCGCGACTTTCCGCTCCCCCAAGCGGTGACTGGCCGATGTCCGAGAAGTCTCTCCAAGCTTTTTGATCGTCAGGCGCCGGCGGGGGCGCTTTCCTGTCGCGCGCTCGCGCGGAAACATTCGGTACGGTAGAGGCGAAATGGCACGCATCGTGATGAAATTCGGCGGAACGTCCGTCGCAGATTTGGCCCGCATCCACAATGTCGCCCGCCATGTGAAACGGGAAGTCGATGCCGGCCACGAGGTCGCGGTCGTTGTCTCGGCCATGTCCGGCAAGACCAATGAACTCGTCGGCTGGGTCGAGAACATGCCTAAGGTCGCCGGCTCGAATGCGCCCTTCTACGACGCGCGCGAATACGACGCGATCGTTGCCTCCGGCGAACAGGTGACCTCCGGTCTGCTGGCGATCGCGCTGCAATCGATGGGCATCAACGCCCGCTCCTGGCAAGGCTGGCAGATCCCGATCAAGACCGACAATGCCCATGGCGCCGCCCGCATCCTCGACATCGAAGGTGCCGATATCATTCGCCGTATGGGCGAGGGGCAAGTGGCGGTCGTCGCCGGCTTTCAGGGACTCGGTCCGGACAATCGCCTAGCGACGCTCGGTCGTGGCGGATCGGACACCTCGGCGGTCGCGATCGCCGCTGCCCTCAAGTCCGACCGCTGCGATATCTACACGGATGTCGACGGCGTCTATACAACCGACCCGCGCATCGAGCCGAAGGCCCGGCGGCTGAAAAAGATCGCCTTCGAGGAAATGCTGGAAATGGCATCCCTCGGTGCCAAGGTGCTGCAGGTTCGCTCGGTCGAACTCGCCATGGTGCACAAAGTTCGCACCTTCGTGCGCTCTTCTTTCGAGGATCCCGACGCGCCGGGCATGGGTGACCTGCTGAACCCGCCCGGAACGCTGATTTGTGATGAGGATGAGATCGTGGAACAGGAAGTCGTAACCGGCATTGCCTATGCCAAGGATGAAGCCCAGATTTCGCTGCGCCGCCTGGCCGACCGGCCAGGTGTTTCCGCCGCGATCTTCGGACCGCTCGCCGAAGCCCATATCAATGTCGATATGATCGTGCAGAATATTTCGGAAGACGGCTCCAAGACGGACATGACCTTCACCGTGCCGTCCGGCGACGTCAACAAAGCGCTGAAGGTGCTTTCCGACAACAAGGAAAAGATCGGCTACGATGTTGCCCAGTCGGAATCCGGCCTCGTCAAGGTCTCGGTCATCGGCATCGGCATGCGCAGCCATGCGGGCGTTGCGGCCTCTGCCTTCCGTGCGCTTGCCGACAAGGGCATCAACATCAAGGCGATCACCACGTCCGAGATCAAGATTTCCATCCTGATCGACGGCCCTTATGCCGAATTGGCGGTTCGCACTTTGCATTCCGCCTACGGTCTGGATAAGAGTTAAACAGCAGGCATTTGATTTGGGATTCGCGGCGCGAGTAGGTCGCGGTGTTCCATTCTATGCCGTCGTTTATTCTTATTCGGGAGACCATACGCGATGAGAGACCTTTCTGCAGGTCCGCGCGTTCTCCTCAAGCGGTTGCGCGAGCTCATGGCGGAACCGCTTGAGCCGCAGGAACGCCTTGACCGGATCGTCCGTCAGATCGCGCAGAACATGGTCGCGGAAGTGTGCTCGGTCTATGTGCTGCGCTCCGACGGTGTGCTCGAACTTTACGCCACCGAAGGTCTGAACAAGACCGCCGTGCACCTGGCGCAATTGAAGATGGGGCAGGGTCTCGTCGGTACGATCGCCGCGTCGGCGCGACCGCTCAATCTTTCCGATGCGCAGTCGCATCCGGCGTTCACCTACCTGCCTGAGACCGGTGAAGAGATCTATCATTCCTTCCTCGGCGTGCCGATCCTGCGCACCGGGCGGGCCCTCGGCGTCCTCGTCGTTCAGAACAAGGCGCAGCGCAACTATCGCGAGGACGAGGTCGAAGCACTCGAGACGACCGCGATGGTGCTCGCCGAAATGGTCGCCACCGGCGAACTCAAGAAGATCACCAAGCCGGGACTTGAACTCGACCTGTCGCGCCCCGTGACAATCGAAGGCAACAGCTACGGCGAGGGTATCGGTCTCGGCTATGTCGTGCTGCATGAACCGAGGATCGTCGTTACCAACCTGCTCAACGAGGATACGGAACAGGAATTGCAACGCCTCGCCGAGGCGCTCGGCTCGCTGCGGATTTCGATCGATGACATGCTGTCGCGCCGCGACGTGTCGATGGAAGGCGAGCATCGTGCGGTGCTCGAAACCTACCGGATGTTTGCCCATGACCGCGGCTGGGTGCGGAAACTCGAAGAGGCGATCCGCAACGGTTTGACGGCCGAAGCGGCGGTCGAGCGGGTTCAGAGCGAGACCAAGGCGCGGATGATCCGCCTGACCGACCCCTATCTCCGCGAGCGGATGCACGATTTCGACGATCTCGCCAATCGGCTGCTGCGTCAGCTTTCCGGTTACGGCGCCAAGCTTTCCGCGGCCGACTTTCCGAGCGACGCGATCGTCGTCGCTCGTGCGATGGGCGCCGCGGAGCTGCTCGACTATCCTCGCGAAAACGTGCGCGGCCTTGTGCTGGAGGAGGGTGCGGTCACGAGCCACGTTGTGATCGTCGCCCGCGCCATGGGCATTCCGGTGGTCGGCCAGGCGGCAGGCGCGGTGGCACTTGCCGAAAATCGCGACGCGATCATCGTCGATGGCGACGATGCGAAGGTGCATCTGCGGCCGCTCGCCGACCTGCAGCGGTCCTACGAGGAAAAAGTTCGCTTCCGTGCCCGCCGGCAGGCGCAATTCCGGGCGCTCAAGGATGTCGAGCCGCTGACGAAGGACGGCCAACGCATCACGCTGCAGATGAATGCCGGCCTGTTGGTCGATCTGCCGCATCTGAACGAGGCGGGAGCGGAAGGCATCGGGCTCTTCCGCACCGAGCTGCAATTCATGATCGCCTCGACCATGCCGAAGGCCGAGGAACAGGAAGCCTTCTATCGCAATGTCCTGAAGCAGACCGGAGGCAAGCCGGTGACTTTTCGCACGCTCGATATTGGCGGCGACAAGGTCGTTCCCTATTTTCGTGCTGCGGAAGAGGAAAACCCGGCGCTCGGCTGGCGGGCGATCCGGCTTTCGCTCGACCGGCCGGGGCTCCTGCGTACGCAGCTCAGGGCAATGCTCAGAGCGGCTGCCGGTGCCGAGCTCAGGCTGATGTTTCCGATGGTGACGGAAGTATCCGAGCTCAGGGTGGCACGCCAACTGCTGCAGAAGGAGATCGAGCGGCAGTCTAAACTTGGTGAACAGTTGCCGCGCAAGCTTCAGTTCGGCGCGATGCTGGAAGTTCCGGCACTGCTCTGGCAGCTCGACGAATTGATGGCCGAGGTAGATTTCGTCTCGGTAGGCTCGAACGATCTCTTCCAGTTCGCCATGGCCGTCGATCGCGGCAATGCGCGCGTTTCGGATCGCTTCGATGTTCTCGGCCGGCCGTTTCTGAGGATCCTGCGGGACATCGTGCGTGCGGGCGAACGCAATGACACGCCCGTGACGCTGTGCGGCGAGATGGCAAGCAAGCCGCTTTCGGCGATGGCGCTGCTTGGACTCGGCTTCCGGTCGGTCTCGATGTCGCCGACGGCCGTCGGCCCGGTCAAAGCCACGCTGCTGGCGCTTGATGCCGGCAAGCTGGCCGAGGCTCTCGATGCGGCGCTGGACGACGTGAAATCAGAGATACCGATCCGGCAGCTGTTGATCGATTTCGCGGCGGAAAACGGCATACCGGTATAGCTGAATAAGAGCATGCTGTCCTCGTCCGGATCGCGATCCGGGCGGGGCGATGCATTTGGAGTGACACTTGGCAAAGCTTCCTTTTGAAAAGATGCGCGAACTTGAACGACGGTTCGGCGAGATCGAGGCTCGCATGTCGGCCGGCCCCGCAGCCGACGTTTATGTGAAGCTCGCCTCGGAATATTCCGAGCTGCAGCCGGTCGTGACGAAGATCCGCGCCTACCAAAAAGCGACCGCCGAGCTTGCCGACATCACCGCAATGCTCGCCGACCGCGCGACGGACAAGGAGATGCGCGACCTTGCCGAGATGGAGAAGCCGGAGATCGAAGCGAGGATCGAGGCTCTCGAAGAGGAAATCCAAATTCTGCTGCTGCCGAAGGACGCGGCCGACGAAAAGAGCGCGATCCTCGAAATCCGGGCCGGCACCGGCGGTTCGGAAGCGGCGCTTTTTGCCGGCGATCTCTTCCGAATGTACGAGCGCTATGCCTCGACCAACGGCTGGCGTGTTGAGGTGCTTTCGGCAAGCGAGGGCGAGGCGGGCGGTTACAAGGAAATCATTGCTACGGTTTCCGGCCGCGGCGTGTTCTCGCGATTGAAATTCGAGTCCGGTGTCCATCGGGTGCAGCGCGTGCCGGAAACCGAGGGGAGCGGCCGCATCCATACGTCTGCGGCAACGGTTGCCGTGCTGCCGGAAGCCGAGGAGATTGACGTCGAGATCCGGCCCGAGGACATCCGCATCGATACGATGCGCTCTTCCGGCGCCGGCGGTCAGCATGTCAACACGACCGACTCGGCCGTCCGTATAACCCATATGCCGACCGGCATCGTCGTCACCAGTTCGGAGAAGTCGCAACACCAGAACCGGGCCAAGGCGATGCAGGTCCTGCGCTCGCGGCTTTATGACATGGAGCGCCAACGCGCCGACAGCGAACGGTCGGCGGATCGCAGGAGTCAGGTGGGTTCGGGCGATCGCTCGGAGCGCATCCGCACCTACAACTTTCCGCAGGGCCGCGTCACCGATCATCGCATCAATTTGACTCTCTATAAGCTCGACCGGATGATGGAAGGCGAGATCGACGATGTGGTGGATGCTCTGGTGGCGGATCATCAAGCGAGCCAACTCGCCCTTCTCGGCGAAAGGCAGAACTGAACGGTAATGGCTGAGACGCTCGACAGCATCCTTGCCGAAAGCCGCGACAGACTGAGAGCTGCCGGCATCGAGTCGGCCGCCCTCGATGCCCGGCATCTGATTTCCGGCCTGCTCGGCCTTTCGCTCGCGGTGCTGATGGTACGCGGCGGAGAACCGATCAGCGCCACGAACGCGCAGCGCATCCGTGCAGCGGTCGCGCGCCGCGCCGCGCGCGAGCCGGTCTATCGCATCCTCGGCGAGCGAGAATTTTTTGGACTGAGGCTCAAGCTGTCGAAGGAGACGCTGGAGCCGCGGCCGGATACCGAAACGCTGGTCGATTGCCTGATTCCCCACGTGCGGCGGGTTGTCGCCAGAAAGGGAAGCTGCCGAATCATCGATCTTGGAACGGGAACCGGAGCCATTTGTCTCGCTCTTCTCGACGCGGTACTTGAAGCGCGCGGCCTGGGTACCGATATATCCGAGGACGCCTTAGCTACAGCGCTGGAAAATGCGCAGCGGAATGGGCTTGCGGAGCGCTTCGAAGCGCTTCGCAGCAACTGGTTCGAGGCAGTCGAGGGGCGGTTCGACGTCATCGTCTCAAATCCGCCTTATATCCGGTCCAAGGTTCTTGAAGAGCTTGAGCCGGAAGTGAGACTCCACGATCCGGCCGCCGCATTGGATGGCGGAGACGACGGGCTTGACGCCTATCGTGCCATCGCTCTTCACGCTGATCGCCACCTTGAAACGGACGGCGTAATAGGCTTGGAAATAGGTTTCGATCAAAAGCAGGCAGTAACGGCGCTGTTCGAGGCGCAGGGTTTCCGCTTGCGTGGCAGCGCGAAGGATCTCGGCGGCAACGACCGGGTCCTGGTATTCAAGCGGGACGTTGAGTGTGGCGATGACCGTTGAAAAAATGCTGCACCGGCGCCTCTCTTTTCTCGAAGGGCAAAGAAAGGGCTTGGAATCGCGAAGGAAGCGGGCTAGTTTGCCCCCGCGCACTGGGCAGAGGGTCATAGACCAAAGATTCGTTCCGGTATGACCTGGCCACGGGGATTGCTCTCAAGAAAGAGTTGCTAGGGTTCGACAGTGCCTTGTGCGGGTACCTGTTAATTTGACATCAGCCGGCGCCGGGATCGCGAAGAGGCGGTCTGCCGTGGCGCGTGTTTTTCTCGGGCGCGGAAGAGATCCAGCCGAGAGGCGGAACCACATGATCATCATTATCAAGAAAATTCAGGTGAATGGACTATGAGGCCAGGACAGCAAAACAAGCGCGGCCGTGGGCGGAATAACAACAATAACAACAACAACGGAAACAGCAATAATCGCAAGGGATCCAATCCCTTGACACGGACTTACGACAGCTCCGGCCCGGACGTGAAGATTCGCGGTACCGCCCAGCATATTGCCGAGAAATACGCGGCGCTTGCGCGCGACGCCCAGAGCTCCGGCGACCGCGTGATGGCGGAAAACTATCTGCAGCATGCCGAGCATTACAACCGCATCATCGCGGCGGCGCAGGCCCAGATGCAGGACCGCTTCCAGCGCGAAGAGCGCCAGGATTACCGCGAAGAGCGCCAGGATTACCAGGATCGCGACGCGATCGACCGCGACCAGGACGATCTGGATCAGGTCTATGCCGAGGAAGCACCGGTTCGTACCGCTGCCGCGCCGGCGCCCGTTAGTGAGCCGCAACCGGTCATTGACGGCTCCGGTCCGCAGCCGGTGATCGAAGGCACGCCTGCCGAAGTCGCCATGGAAGAGGAAACTCCCGCGGCGTCGGGCCGCTCGGCCACGCGCCGCCGCAGCGCGGCACGCCCTCGCCGCCAGCCACGCCGCAATGCTCAGCAGGAAGAGGCGGCGGCTGACGGCCAGCCCGCGCCCGATGCAGCAGTACTGGCAGCTTCGGAATAAACGGCGAAGCCAACACTGCCATTATCCAGAAAGCCCGGCCGTATAGCCGGGCTTTCTGCGTATGAAACTCCTGCTGCATAGCAGCTTAGATCGGAACGATTGAAGCGATCGTATTCCGCCGCTTCAGCCGGCGAGATTCCGTGCGAACCGGTTGCCGCTGCTCTTTAATTTCCGAGAACGTTGCCCCATATTCGCTTCGAAGACTTGATCCCGCGCGACGTGGGGATGAGGCGTCAACAACAGGCTTGCCGAGTGCGGGAGCCTGATCCTGCAACACCGGCCAGTGCCAAAGGATGGGCTTGCCGGGCTATGGAGGTAGAGAATGAATATCGAAAAATATTCCGAGCGTGTCCGCGGTTTCCTGCAATCCGCGCAGACCTACGCACTGGCTGAGGGGCACCAGCAGTTCACGCCAGAGCACGTTCTGAAAATACTGCTCGACGACGAGCAGGGCATGGCCGCTTCCCTCATCGAACGCGCCGGCGGTGATGCGCGTGAGGCAAGAGCCGGCACCGCCGCAGCACTGGCGAAGCTCCCCAAAGTTTCCGGCGGCAATGCTTCCGTCTATCTGTCGCAACCACTCGCCAAGGTTTTCACGACCGCCGAAGAAGCTGCGAAGAAGGCTGGCGACAGCTTCGTGACGGTCGAGCGCCTGCTTCTGGCGCTGGCGATCGAAAGCTCGGCGGCCACTGCGTCGATCCTCGCTAAGGCAGGTGTCACGCCGACAAAACTCAACCAGGTCATCAACGACGTCCGCAAGGGCCGTACCGCCGATAGCGCGAATGCGGAGCAAGGCTTCGATTCGCTGAAGAAATACGCGCGTGATCTCACGGCGGAAGCACGGGAAGGCAAGCTCGACCCGGTGATCGGTCGCGACGACGAAATCCGCCGCACGATCCAGGTGCTCTCGCGCCGCACGAAGAACAATCCGGTGCTGATCGGCGAACCGGGCGTCGGCAAGACGGCGATCGCCGAGGGCCTGGCACTGAGGATCGTCAATGGCGACGTGCCGGAGAGCCTTAAAGACAAGCGCCTGATGGCGCTCGACATGGGCGCCCTGATTGCCGGTGCAAAATTCCGCGGTGAGTTCGAAGAACGGCTGAAAGCCGTACTCAACGAAGTGCGGGCGGAGGAGGGCGAGATCATTCTCTTCATCGATGAGATGCACACGCTCGTCGGGGCCGGTAAAGCGGAAGGGGCGATGGATGCCTCGAACCTGTTGAAGCCTGCGCTTGCACGCGGCGAGCTGCACTGCGTGGGCGCGACGACGCTCGACGAATACCGCAAGCATGTGGAGAAGGACGCCGCTCTTGCCCGCCGGTTCCAGCCAGTGATGGTTGCCGAGCCGACGGTCGAGGATACGATCTCGATCCTGCGGGGTCTCAAGGAAAAATACGAGCAGCATCACAAGGTGCGGATTTCCGATTCCGCGCTCGTTGCGGCCGCGACCTTGTCCAACCGCTACATCACCGACCGTTTCCTGCCGGACAAGGCGATCGATCTGATGGATGAAGCGGCCTCGCGTCTCAGGATGCAGGTCGATTCCAAGCCGGAGGAGCTCGATGAACTCGACCGGCGCATCATTCAGCTGAAGATCGAGCGCGAGGCCCTGAAGAAGGAGACCGATACCTCCTCCAAGGATCGGCTGGAAAAGCTGGAGCTCGATCTTTCCTCTCTCGAGGAGCAGGCGGCCACGCTGACCGCCCGCTGGCAGGCGGAGAAGCATAAACTCGGACGGGCGGCCGATCTCAAGAAGCAGCTCGACGAGGCACGCAACGAACTGCAGATCGTTCAGCGCAAGGGCGAATTCCAGAGGGCTGGCGAACTTGCCTACGGTGTCATCCCCAAGCTCGAGAAAGAGCTTACCGAGGCGGAAACTCAGGACGGTGCGAACGCGAATCCGATGGTGCAGGAGGTCGTCACTCCCGACAACGTCGCCCATATCGTCTCGCGCTGGACCGGCATTCCGGTCGACAAGATGCTGGAAGGCGAGCGCGAAAAGCTGCTTCGAATGGAAGACGAGCTGGCAAAATGGGTCGTCGGCCAGGGCGAAGCGGTGCAGGCGGTCTCGCGTGCGGTTCGCCGGTCGCGTGCGGGCCTGCAGGATCCGAACCGGCCGATCGGCTCGTTCATCTTCCTGGGTCCAACCGGCGTCGGCAAAACGGAGCTCACCAAGTCGCTTGCCCGCTTCCTCTTCGACGACGAGACCGCGCTGATGCGGATCGACATGTCGGAATACATGGAGAAGCACTCGGTTGCCCGGCTGATCGGTGCGCCTCCAGGTTACGTCGGCTACGAAGAGGGCGGAGCGTTGACTGAATCCGTTCGCCGCAGGCCATATCAGGTCGTGCTGTTCGACGAGATCGAGAAGGCGCATCCGGATGTCTTCAACGTGCTCCTGCAGGTGCTTGACGATGGGCGCCTGACCGATGGCCAAGGGCGCACCGTCGACTTCAAGAACACGCTGATCATCATGACCTCGAATCTCGGTGCGGAATACCTGGCCGCGCTTGGCGAGAACGAGGACAGCGATGCGGTTCGCGATCAGGTGATGGAGGTAGTGAGGGCCGCCTTCCGTCCGGAATTCCTGAACCGCGTGGACGAGATTATTCTGTTCCACCGGCTGCGCCGTTCGGAAATGGGTGCGATCGTCGATATCCAGCTCGAAAGGTTGCGAAGACTCGTCGCCGATCGCAAGATTACGATCGAACTCGAGGACGATGCGCGGGCTTTCCTTGCGGACAAGGGCTATGACCCCGCCTACGGCGCGCGGCCTCTGAAGCGGGCGATCCAGAAATACGTTCAGGATCCGCTTGCCGAAAAGATGCTGCAGGGCGAGTTCCCGGATGGTTCGGTGGTGAGGGTCGTCGCCGGTTCCGACCGGCTGAACTTCAAACGCGGAGCTGCCGCCGAGAAAGAGGCAGCGTAAACTGAAAAGGCCGCCTCACGGCGGCCTTTTCGCGTTTCACCGTTATCGTCAGACCGTAAGACGGTTATTTGCTCGCGACCTCGCTGGCGTCGTCCTTACCGAGAAGCTCGTCGATGCGCTCGCGCTCCTTCTCGAACTTCGCCAATGCGTCGCCGCCAAGCGACTTGCCCCCCGGCAGCCGGATGCGCAGCGGGTCGACCTTGTTGCCGTTGACGATCAGTTCGTAGTGGAGATGCGGACCTGTCGAAAGGCCGGTCGTGCCTACCCAGCCGATCACCTGGCCTTGCACGACCTTGGCGCCGGGCTTTACATTTTTGGCGATGGCGCTCTGGTGGTTGTAGGACGAGACATAGCCGTTGGCATGGCGGATCAGAGTCTGGTTGCCATAGCCGCCGGAATCCCAACCCGCCTTCTCCACCACTCCGTTGCCGGCGGCGATGATCGGGGTTCCGCGCGGGGCCGACCAATCGACGCCGGTGTGCATGCGCGAGAAGCCGAGAATCGGGTGGCGGCGCATGCCGAAGCCGGAGCGGAAATGACCGTTTGGAACCGGATTGCGCAACAGGAACTGACGAATGCTCTTGCCGTCCTTGTCGAAATAATCGATCGAGTTGTCGTCCGGGTCCTGGAAGCGATAGAACCGCGTTTCGGCATCACCGAATTTGGCCTTGACATAGAGAAGTTCGGATTCGTCCGTCGCCTGGCCGCTTTCGTCGGTAACCGAGAAGAAGGCTTCAAGCGAATCCATCGGCTTGAGCTGTGCCTGAAAATCGACATTGCTCGCCAGCAGCTTGACGACGAGCGCGACCATATCGGCGTTCATACCGTAGGAGAGGGCGGCTCGGTAGATCCCGTCATAGACGCGCGGCAAGTCATGACCGCTGGTGATCGTCGGTGTTCCGGTATCGTCGAAGGCGGTCGCCACCGCATCGAGCTTCGGCGGCTCGGCACCGGGGACGAAGCGCCCCCGATCGTCGACCGCCATCGTCAGCACGTGGCGGTTACGGGAATAGATCGTCGCTCGCACGATGCGCGCTTCTTCGCCCTTCTGGATGATGCCAATGCGCAGCACGTCCCCGGTGGCGAGTTCGTTGGCGCCGAGCGCCGCCTCGAGATAGCCGGCCGCATCCTCTGCCTGGGCCTTGGCGTAACCGGCATTTTCCATCGCCGTCGCGATCGGCGTTGCGCGGCGCACCGGAATGACGTCGTCGGCATATTCGGTGCTCTGCTTGGTGATGTTCTCGTAGGCCGAGACGCTCATGTTCTCCTCGACCACCCGGGCCGAGAGCCCCTGGATCAGGTCGAGGTCATTCGTGTCGGAAGCAAAACGCTGCGGGTCGACATAGAAGAGCGAGGCGACCTGCGTGTTGCCTTCGGTCAGGACCGAACCATTGGTGCGGACGTTTTCCTCGACCTCATCGAGCGACATTGACGCCCCAAAGGTGAAGCCGGATCCGTTCAGCGGGAAATCCGCGGTCTTCAGCGCGACCTCGGACTCGACATCCGAGCCGTAGATGGTTCCGGTTTTCGCTGCCGGGGCGGCTTCGGCGTCCGCTTCCTCGGTCGAAAAGATCGCCAGCGGATCGAATGCGGGATAGTCCTCGGCGGTTTGATGGTTGGCGGCAAGCGCCATCTTGACGTGGACGAAGGGCTGCCGGCGGACCACTTCCTTTTCGCCGTCGTGGATCATGGTGGAGACTTCCATGATCGTCTTGTCTGCCGGCTTGGCGACGATGTTGGGGGAAAGAATACGGCCGCCCCGCTTGGCGGTACTGGTCGGTCCGCGCGCGGCAGGATCGAGCGCCGCGAAAGCTTCCGCCGGGATCGCCAGCTGCTGGCGGCCGTCGAGAGCGGCAAAAAGCGCGACGCCCATCAGGAGGCTTGACGTTATGCCGGTGAGGAACGTGCCCGTAAGCCAGCGCATGGAGATTTCGCGTCGGTCCGGCGCGCGGCGGCCATCCGCAAGGATCGGCGGTTGGTCGCCGAGCGACCGGACCATGTTCTTGTCGGTGATC